>DAINAT010000140.1:0-7616 GCA_036733305.1 Hyphomonadaceae bacterium | reverse complement strand
TGGGTGTGTGGGGTGTCATTCGTGTTTTGGACGGAGAGCTGAAGCTGACCTTCACCGAGACGGGCGAGACGCAGATGCTCTCGTCTGGAGCACCCGGTCTCATACTGCCGGACCAGCCGCATCTGGTCGAACCGCAAGGGCCGGTGCGGATGCAGGTCGACTTTTACCAGGAATGTCCGAACTTGAACTCGCTGGCGACAAAGGGCTAGAAGCCCCGAAGACCGAAAACGGGCAGTGCTTGGCACGACCATGCGCACGTGCTGGTCGAGTGGTGTCTCACCGGCGGTAGTGCGCCACCCGGAATTCGTACAAGGCGCAGCCTTGCGGATCGATGCCGTTGAGCCTGGGCGCCGCCAACAAGAAATATGTTGCCGCTGCCCGCGATCAGTATCGGCGGACCGATCGCCAATTGCTGGCTCTCGAAAGGAATACCGGGAGCCGCACGCCCTACGTGACCAATATGATGCTCATTGACGTTGCGTGGCGCGCAAAGCCTGAGGCAGCTCGCCTCGGGGCTGAATAACTGTTCGTGTACCGACTTTCGGCGAGATCGAGTCAACTGTCTGGTGCTGTGCCTTTGACTGGAGCCTCGCATGCAGCACGTGCACGATCTCTGGTTTGGGCGCGTCGTGCGCCGACCCTCTTCGCGAGATTATCTCGAGGTCTCGCACGTGTTGGTCGTGGTCACCGATCTTTTGACCGACCTCGACATCACAGACTCCGATGCGCTCGACTATCTCGAGACCGAGCTACGCCGGCAGTACGCCGAGGCGAACGATATCCGCTTCGTGCCGCTGGGGCGTGGGACGCGGAAAGGCCAGTGAGCTGATGCCGGGACCATAGCGCACAAAGAGGTCAAAGGCGCTAGGTCCTCGAACGCAGCCGGGTTGAGCTACCTGTTGGATTGCCACAAAAGCCGAATGGCGTTGGGGTTTACAGAAGTGATGCGGTTTGTGTCATGGCTGACGGTGCCATCGAGCGAGGAACTCAGTTCTGGCTGGATTGGGCGCAAGCCATCGGCGCGATTTCCCAGAACTACTTTTGGGTCGAAGGGCGTTTGAACGCGACTCCTTCTGGGGCCGGAGCAACATCGAGAGTTGAGATGACGCGATCTGCAGCGGTATCGATCACGGATACGGTATCGTTGCCAGTATTCGTGATGAACATGAGCCTCCCGTCGATTCCGAAGGCAACACCGTGACTTCCTGCGTCCGGAGCAATCTCAATGGTTCGAATAATCTGGTTCGTCGCGAGATCGATCTTCTGAACGCTCCCGGCTCCGTCGTTGGCTACATAGGCAAACTTCTGATCCGGAGTGACCGTAACCTGCACCGGACCCGCTTCCGTTTTGATCCGCGCGATCACACTCATGCCGACGACGTCGATAACCGCCACTTCATTTGCGTTGTGACAGGCGACATACACGCGCTGCCCGTCTCTTGTCACGCCAGCGCCCAACGGGCCGGCTCCAACTGGGATAGCGCCCTCCAGCTTTCGCGTTGAACGCCCGATCACCGACACGCTGCGACCGCCAAAGTTGGTCACAAAAATCCTATCGCCCACCACGATCGCAAAGTGTGGCATCATGCCGGTCGGGGCTGTCGCGACGACCCGCGACGTTGCCGTGTCGATGATTGAGAGTGTGTCGTCGAACTCGTTCGTGACATAGGCTTCGGCGCCGTCAGGGCTGAAATAGGTGTGTCGCGGCCCGACACCAACCGCGATGTCCCGAATGACGCTGTTGCTCTGGGTGTCGAGGAGCGAGACTGTTCCGGCGCTGTTGTTGGTGACCCATGCCTGGGTTTGAGATGGGTTCAGCGCGACGTTGTGATCCTGGATGCCAACCGGAATTGTCCTAACCACCTGGCGCGTTCCGACGTCGACCACGGTAATTGAACGTCCATACCAGGAAGTCACATAGAGACTCCCTTCTGAGCCGGACCGATCCGCACTGATTGGTTCAACACCGGCGCACGCGGCCAACGCAACCACGGCAGCTGTAGCTGATATCCAGGCCTTCATGGGAATTCTCCCTACGAAGCCGATCACCAGCGTGCGCACCAGCTGCACCCAGGCCAGATGACGGTTCCATCGCCAAGCGTGATGCACTTTCGGTTCGACCATTTGAGCTGCGTCAACCAGGGCCTCCTAA
Organism: Hyphomonadaceae bacterium; assembly: GCA_036733305.1. Taxonomy (GTDB): domain Bacteria; phylum Pseudomonadota; class Alphaproteobacteria; order Caulobacterales; family Hyphomonadaceae; genus UBA7672. The sequence goes on along the minus strand of DAINAT010000140.1, from coordinate 5,464 downwards.
GTGCGACTGGTAACCTGTGCTGTTCATGCAGAGCTTTGGTGGTTCGCCGTCAGGTATAGGTCCGCGCGCGTCCTCGAACGGGTACGGACGAGGCGCGTCTGTCCAGTCTTGCGATCGGTACGTGTGTTAGCCTCAATGGCCTTCCCTCGTCCCGAGATCCCCTGAGTGTTGCTTCTCAAGCATCGCCCGTTCTCGCAGCCGCTGCTTCCAGCAACCATTCACGAAACCGAATCAGGGGAGGCCGATTTGCCGATGTTTCGGGACTGACGATCCAGTAGGCAAACTCCGCCTTCGTCGCCTGCGGGACTGGCCGAATGAGCCGGCCTTCCGCCAGGTCGCGCGCGACAAGCGCGCTGCGCGCCAGAGCGACCCCGTGCCCTGCCACGGCTGCGTCGATGGCCAAGCTCATCTCGTTGAGCACAGGTCCGTGCTCGATGCTGCGGCCAGCTTCGACAGCGAAGGCGGCCAGCCAGGCACGCCATGTGTCACTGTTTCGATGATGGATGAGCGTCTGGGCCAGCAATGTCTTGAGAGACTTGGGCGGGCCGCCGCGCATCATCGGGCTGCAGACAGGAAACAGCATCTCCTCACACAACTGCGTGCAATGCAGCCGAGGCCAGTCGCCAACGCCATGGCGGATCGCGATGTCGATTTCTCCGTCTGAAAAGTCGATGTGAACCGGGGTAGCGCTGATGCGCAGATCGAGATCCGGGTTCGCGGCCGCAAAATCTCCAAGGCGCGGCACCAGCCATTTGGCGGCGAAGCTTGGCGAAACACTGATTGTAATGACACGCTCCCTGCGCGCCGGATCGAGAATGGCGCGGTCGCCTGCGCGAAGCCGCGCAAGCGCTTCCGTCGCAAACGGAAGATAGAGTTTTCCCGCCTCCGTCAGCGCGAGGTTGCGGCTGTTGCGCACAAAGAGCGCCACCTTGAAGCGCTCCTCCAGGTCGCGTACGCCGTGGCTTACGGCGCTCTGCGTGATGCTCAGCTCCGCTGCCGCCTTCGTGAAACTCGACAGGCGGGCTGCTGCTTCGAAGGCGCGTACCGAACTGAGCGCAGGCGGCCACCAGTTATTCATCGAAGCATCCATGAGTTTGGCTCATGCAAGCTTGAGAAGTGTCCGTTTGTAGCAAACGATATGGGCGCGCATTCATTACCGTAGCTTGTACTTGCAAGCGCCGCGCTTCAAGGAGATTGCGATGTCGCTGGCGGAGAAAAGACCTCAGACCGAGGACGCGTTGATTGCGTTTTTCGGCAGTGCCAGGCCGACCCGCTGGGTCACGCGCGAGCGCCCGAAGATTGATCGCATTGCCTGTCCGTGGGCCGTGCGGCGCTTCATCGACTGCGAAGCCGAGATTATCTACGTCCCGCCGTCAGAGGTGTTCGCCGTGGCCGAGACGCGCGGCGCACTCGCCTTCGACATTCCAGGCGCGCCTATAACCCATGAGGGCGAACGCTGCAGCTTCGACACTCTGGTTGCGCGGTTCGGTCTCCAGGATCCGGCGCTTGAGGTGTTGTCGCTCATCGTTCGCGGCGCGGACACGGACAGGCATGCGCTCGCGCCGGAGGCCGCCGGTCTCCACGCGATCTCGCTCGGCCTGTCGCGGAACTATTCGAACGATCTCGCAATGCTCGAGCAGGGCATGATAATCTACGACGCGCTCTATGCCTGGGCGGCGGGCTCACGAAACGAACGGCATGACTGGAAACCGAGGCCACAATGACCGCGTCGGTCTCCTCTCCCTGTCTCGCACCATTCCAGCATAGCCACGCGCGTGGGTCGATGGTCATCGCCCGAAGTATTGAACTTCATCGAAGGCGGGCGCAGACCGGTGCAGCTGGATAGTTTCGTAAGGAGAGACACATGACCGCAAACATTGATCGCCGCACAGCGATCGCCATGACCCTCACAGCCGGCGCCATGCTCGCCGCGCAGGGATGCGCAACAGCGCAACAGGCAACGGCTATGACGAGAGGCTACCAGCCCAGGCCATTGCCGTTCGATCCGAAAACCGTCCCCGGCCTTTCAGAGCGCATCCTCGTCAGCCATCACGCCAACAACTATGTCGGCGCTGTCACGCGCCTCGGTGCGATCGAAGCACAGGTCGCCCAACTGGATCCGACCGCGCCGAGCTTCATGTTCAACGGCCTCAAGCGCGAAGAACTGCTCGCGATGAACTCGATGATCCTTCACGAACTTTACTTCGCTTCGCTCGGGAAGGGGGGAAGCAAGCCGGCAGTTCCACTCGCAACCCAGATCGAGAAGGATTTCGGCAGCCAGCAGAAATGGCGGGACCAGTTCGTAGCGATGGGCAAGGCGCTGGGCGGCGGCTCGGGCTGGGTCCTGCTGATGTGGTCGCCGCGGGCCGGAAAGCTCGTCAATCAGTGGGCGGCTGACCATACGATGACGATTGCCGACGGCCGTGGCCTGATCGCGCTCGACATGTACGAGCACGCCTATCACATGGATTTCGGCGCCAAGGCCGCCGCCTATGTCGATGCCTATATGGGCGCGCTTGACTGGACCAATGCGGACAAGGAGTTCGCCAGGGCCGGAGCGTCGTGACAGCTGAGGCGCGCCCGACCCTCCGCGAGTTGACGGCTGCCTCCTTCAAAGTCGGCTGCCTTGGCTTCGGCGGGCCGGCCGGCCAGATTGCCCTGATGCACCGCGTCTTCGTCGATGAGAAGAGGTGGATCGACGAAGATCGTTACCTGCACGCCCTGAGCTACTGCACGCTGCTGCCGGGGCCAGAAGCACAACAGCTTGCGACGTATGTCGGCTGGCTGCTGCATGGCGTGAGGGGCGGGGTCATTGCTGGCTCCCTCTTCGTCCTGCCGGGGGCGCTGATCGTATTCGCGCTCTCGTGGATCTACGTCACCGCTGGTCAGCAGCCGCTCGTCGCGGCGGCATTCTTCGGCATCAAGGCGGCGGTGGTCGCTTTGGTTCTTGAGGCGATGATCAAGGTCGGCAAGCGCGCGCTAAAAGGAGCGGGCGCCTGGCCGATCGCGATCGCCGCGTTTCTGGCGCTGCTCATCTGGAGCGCGCCCTTCCCGGTTGTCATTCTGGCCGCGGCAATCATTGGCGTCTTGCTCGCATCGCGCGACCGCAAGCCCGCGATCGCGCCGGTTGAATCTGCGACAGAGTCTACGCCGTCAGCATGGCGGGCCATCGCAACCGCGGTGGCGTGGGGCGCCGCGTGGCTTGCCCCGCTTGGCTTGTCATTTCTTGCGCTGGGGTCTGGCCATGTGCTGACGCGGATCGGCCAGCTTTTCTCCACGCTCGCTGTCGTCACTTTTGGCGGCGCCTATGCGACTCTGGCCTACCTCCAGCAGGAAGCGGTCGAGGTGCATGGCTGGCTGACCGCCGGACAGATGATCGACGGGCTGGGGCTTGCCGAGACAACGCCCGGACCGCTCGTGCTGGTCAATGAGTTTGTCGGGTTTGTCGCTGGCTGGCAGGGCGGGGGAGGTCTTGCGCTGGCGACGCTTGGCGCCCTGATGGCGGCGTGGTGCACGTTCGCGCCTTCCTTTGTATGGATATTCGCGGGAGCCCCATTCGCCGAGCGCCTGAGATCGAACCGCTTTGCCAATGGGGCGCTGAAAGGCATTACGGCCGCTGTGTTGGGTGTAATCGCCAATCTCGCGCTTTGGTTTGTGTTGCACGTCGTCTTCGGCGAAGTGGGCGTATTACGGCTACCGTTAGCTGCTGAACTTCCTCTGTCAGTCTGGTCCTCGTTTCAGTTTGCTGCAGCGCTGATGTGCGTAGCCGCGACGGTCGCGCTGCTTCGGTTCAAGATTGGCGTGATCACACTGATCCTGGGCTCAGCCGCATGCGGTGTTGCTCTACGGATCGCAGGGCTGGCTTAATCGGGTAGGCGCACCGAACGATTGCGGCGATCGCCTACCTCTGCAGACCTAATGACGCCGACTAGAACGCGCTCCTTCGCGTCACGATTACGGTGAGCTTTGCGCCTGCAGAAAGGCGAATTGTCGGCGGGATTGCGAGGCCGCGGTCGACGACCCGGTTGGTGACATTGCTGGCCATGCGCTGGACCCCGTCAGAGACGGCGTCATCCACAGGATCACGCGCGACGATACCGCTTTCGCCATAGGCAACCGGGTCCTCGGTTGTCGCAACGCCAACATTGATCAGGGTGCCGAGTGCAGCCGCGCCGAACACGTCTGACCAGTGGTTGTCGACTTCGCCGCTCACACCTGCGGCGCCTGCCGGGTCGAGCGCGGCTTCGGCCAATGCGATTTCGCGGCCGTCCAGCATGATCAGTCGCGACCAGACGATCGCCACGCGACTCTGTCCGTAACGCGTCGATGAGCGATAGTCGCCGATCAGTCGCGCGCCTTGGGGAATAAGAAGCGTACGGCCTGTCGCGCTGTCGTAGATGGACTGTGTCACCTGGGCGATGACGGGACCAGGCGATTCCGAGTTCACTTCCGTGACGAGGCTCGCGGGGATGACGGCGCCGGGGAAAAGCACGCGATCAGATGCGCCGCCGGCGGTCGGCTCGTCCTGCGCCTGTGGAGCGAAAACTGTAAGCCCGGACGGAGGCGGCTGCAGTGCAGAGCGCTGCTGCGCTAGGGCGGGGACTCCCGGTGTCGTCTGTTCTCGCATGGCGAAAAACAATCCCGAGCGTTCGGCTTCCTTCATTTCTGCCTCGAGTGGGTCGACGGCCGTAGCAGGAGAATAGGTGTCGGACAAACCCCAGTCTTCGGCCCCTGTATGGCCATAGGAGCCAAGGCCGGAGTCAGGCTGGGCGAACGCGGCGATGTCGCCGGGAAGCGGCGGGCCGAGCTGCGGGGGCAGAACAGGGTCGGGCGCTGGCTGAGCCGTGGCAATCTGCGTGTAGTCCGTCGGCAGGTCGCGGATGGCGCCCTTCGCCATCTCGGGCCGCGCCGGATCGGACATCATCGGCTTCGTCTCGGCGGGCTTGCGCGCCGGATCGCCGGAGAAGGCGCCGGATGCGAGCAGCAGCACGATGGCGACGCCGCCGCCCGCAGCGCCGAGGATGGCGGGCTTGTTGATGCCCTTGGCGCCCTGGCCCCTGACGCGAATTGAGTCGAGCGGCGGCGGCGCGGGTTGGGATTGCGGCGGGGGTTCATCCATCCCGTCGACGGGTGGTGGAATGCCATCAGCCACGGAGGCCTCCCGCGATCGGGGTCTGACGATGGATCTGAACCTTCTTGGCGCCCCAGCCCGTGCCAAGCCGCAGCTCCGCCTGGTTGAACAGGCGGTCGACCACATAGTAGCGGCCAGCGATGCGGTAGTTGGTCAGCTCCGGCCCGGACTCCCCGATCACGAACAGGGGCGGCGCTTCCAGCGTCTGCATCTTCTCCGGCATCTCGATATAGACCTGACGGCCATCATCGAAGGCTGCGAGCGGACGCCAGTCTGGTTTGTCGCCGTCGATGCGGTAGCGAAGGTTGAGCTGTTGCGGGGAGAAGGGCGGCG
>DAINAT010000139.1:3900-7725 GCA_036733305.1 Hyphomonadaceae bacterium | reverse complement strand
ATGAGCTGAAGCTGATAGACGCCGATCTTTCATGGATGGGCCCGGCGGGTCTGATCTCGTTCGTCGGACGCGACATGACGCGGCAAGACACCCTCGAGCGCGAGCGCCTCGAGACGGCGACGGCGCGCGATGCTGTCGAACAGGTTGGGGGCATAGGCCACTGGCGGGCAGGGCGTGATTTCAAGCTTCAATGCTCGGCGGGCGCGGCGCGTATTCTTGGCCTTGATCCTGCGGCGCCGCCGCTGGTGCTGACTGACTTCGTCGAAATGATCCAGCAAAGCGAGCGTCAGAACGTCGTCGCCGCTACGCGGGACGCCATCGAGAAGCGCCGGCCTGTGCAGCAGACGTTCAGCGTACGCCGGGCGGACGGCACCACGCGCATGATCCAGGTTGCCGGTTCGCCTTCGATTGACGCGCGTGGTCAAATAGAAGCGATGCACGGCGTCGTCGTCGACAAGACGGATAGCCATGCGGCGCTTCAGGCGGCGCTGATGTCCGACTCGACCGTTCGCCGCTTCGTGCAGGCGGCGCCGACGCCGATCTGCATGTGCGACAAGGAAATGCGGGTCATGATGGCCAGCGCAAGCTGGATCGCAGAGCTGAAGCTCACCGAAGCGGAAGTGCTGGGACGTTCGATCTACGATCTGCTGCACTGGATGCCTGACAAATGGCGCATCATGCATCGTCAGGTCATGCGCGGCGAAGTCATGAGCAATGATCGCGACCCCTTTGTTGCGCGCAGCGGCAGGCAGCGCTGGATGAAATGGTCCGCCGCCCCATGGCGCGATGGCGATGGCCAGGTTGGCGGTATCGTGACGATGCACGAGGACGTGACTGCGTTCGTTGAGGCGCAGCACGAGATTGAATCGTCCAAGGAACGCATGTCGTTCGGCATGTCGATCACCCAGATGATGATCTGGGAACTCGATTTCGAACTGCGCGAAACCTATCTCGAAGGCGACTGGAAGCATTTCTTCCCGCAGAAGCCGACCTTCGACTCCCTGACCGGCGGCGATAGCTGGGTCCATGTGGCCGACCGAGACATGCTGGGAAACAAATGGCGCGCGCACCTCGCCGGAGGCCCGCCCTATACGGCTGAGTATCGCGTGGCGTTCGCTGATGGCCGCGAGATCTGGCACGCGGCGTCCATCCGCATTCTCAAGACCGTGAAGGGCTCGCCCGCACGCGCCTTCGCGGTGATCCAGGACATCACGGCTCGCAAGAATATCGAATTGAAGGCCATGGAAGCCGAACAGCGCGCGCTGGTCGCGGCTGCTGCGAAATCCGACTTCTTGTCCAACATGAGCCATGAGATCCGCACGCCGCTGAATGGCGTGTTGGCCGTCTCCGAAGTTCTCGCGCGCACGCAGCTGGACGAGCGCCAGGGCGAGATGGTGCGCCTGATCTCGACGTCTGGCCGCACATTGCTGCGCGTGATGGATGACCTGGTCGAATTCTCGCGCCTCGAAGGCGATGAGATCCAGTTCGACGTGCGCCCCTTCGAACTTGAAGAAGTGCTGCGCAACACCTGCGAAGCGGCCCGCACACGCGCAGAGGCCAAGGGGCTGCGCTTCGATACGTTCATCTCCGCCACCTGCGATGGCGTGTTCCGCGGCGATCCGGTGCGGATCGGTCAGGTGCTCGGCAACCTGCTCAACAACGCGGTCAAGTTCACGGAAGAGGGCCACATCAGCGTGTCCGCCACGTTCGATGACGTGGCCGATGGCAAGACACAGCTGCGCCTGTCCGTGACCGACACGGGCGTCGGCTTCCCGCCGGAGCTGGCGGACAGGATTTTCGAGCGGTTCGAGCAGGCCGACATCTCTACATCGCGCAAGTTCGGGGGCCTTGGCCTCGGCCTCTCGATCGTGAAGCGGCTTGTCGAGCTCATGAATGGTCGCGTCAGCGCGCGATCCAAGGAGGGCGAAGGTTCGACATTCGAAGTCGTCTGCCCGATCTCGCGTGACCGTATCGCTGCACTGGGCGCAATCACGGCTGTGGCCGTGGAAGACTTCGATGCCGAGACGAAGATCGAGAACCTTCGCCTGCTGGTGGCTGAAGACAATCCGATGAACCGCCGCGTCGTCGAATTGCTGCTGGCGCAATCCGGCCTGCACATCACTTTTGCCGAGAACGGCAAGGAAGCAGTCGAGAAATTCTCGAATGGCCGCTTCGATCTCGTCCTGATGGACCTGCAAATGCCGATCATGGGCGGCCTCGCCGCCCTGCGCGCCATCCGCGCTTGGGAGCGCGACAACGGCCGTCCGGCCACGCCGATGCTTGCAGTCTCGGCCAACGCGACGGACGAGCACGTGCTTGAAGCGAAAGAGGCAGGCGCCGACGATCACGTCGCCAAGCCGATCGTGCGCGAAATACTGTTCGAAGCGATTGCGCGCTATGCCAAGCCCACGGGCAACGATGCAGCCGTTGGTCTGGACGACGGCGATTTCGATCTCGACGAGTTCGATATCGCGGTCTGATCTCCGCTAGCCGTGGAAAGACTGGCGGAAGAAGTCGCCAATCGAACCCGGCGCGTAAACGCCGAACATGATCAGCCCCAGCGTCAGAACGTGCAGCGCTGTGATCAGCGCGGTCACTGTGACAAAGCCCGGCTTGTAGGTCTTGTGCCTGAGCACGTGCTGCGCAAGCAGGCCGCCAATGATCCCGAAGGTGAGGTCGAGGAGGTGAAGTCGGCGCTCCGGCTCGCGCCATTCCCGCCGCTCCGCCGCGCGCTTGTCTGCTTGATAGAACACGAATGAAGCGATGCCTGCGATCAAGTAGAGCAGGCCCACCCATATGGGGAAGCGCTCCAGCATGATGTTGTTCGCAAGAAGCACGAGAATGACGGCGGCAGCCGCCACGCGGGTCGATATGCTCAGGAGGCCAGGCTCCGGCTTCGGACGCGCCGGCTTCGAGGCGACATCGGGAGAAGGGGCGGACGCGGGAGCTGATTGCGTCTTCGGTGTTCCATGGTTGTGCACGTTGACGGCTACAGGGCGGCCATCAGATCCACGACTGACTTCGTATGAAAGACTGTCACCTGTTTTCGGTCGTTCGACACTTTTGCCGATCGACTTCATGTGGACATAGAGTTTCCCACCCGCTGGGCGACGGATAAATCCGAAGCCTCGCGAGTCATGCCAGTCCACGAGTATGCCAGTTTCACGCGCCACGACGTTTCCGATAGCGCTATTTATTAGCTCGGTTCTTAACGAGGTCATCGACAACGGCCGGATCGGCCAAAGTTGATGTGTCGCCCAGGTTGGAGAAGTCGTTTTCAGCAATCTTGCGCAGGATCCGGCGCATGATCTTGCCGGAACGTGTTTTCGGCAACCCCGGCGCAAACTGGATCACGTCTGGCGACGCAATCGGACCGATTTCCTTGCGCACATGGGAAACGAGTTCCTTCTTGAGCTCATCCGTTGGCGTTTCGCCTGCCATCAGTGAAACATAGGCATAGATGCCTTGGCCCTTGATCGGGTGCGGATAGCCGACGACAGCAGCTTCAGCCACTTTCGGATGCGCAACGAGTGCGCTTTCAACTTCGGCGGTGCCGAGACGGTGGCCTGATACGTTGATGACGTCATCCACCCGGCCGGTGATCCAGTAGTATCCGTCTTCATCACGGCGGCAGCCGTCGCCGGTGAAGTACTTGCCCGGATAGGTGCGGAAATAGGTGTCCACGAAGCGCGTATGATCGCCATAGACCGTGCGCATCTGGCCCGGCCACGAGTCGAGAATGCAGAGATTGCCGGCAGTTGCGCCTTCCAGAACGGTTCCCTTGTCGTCGACCAGTTCCGGACGGATCGAGAAGAACGGCTTCGC
>DAINAT010000139.1:0-3800 GCA_036733305.1 Hyphomonadaceae bacterium | reverse complement strand
GTCGGCGCGGTGTAGAAGATCGACACCTTGTGCTTGTCCACCGTCTTCCAGAAGCGCGAGGCGTCGGGCCATGTGGGGATGCCCTCGAACATCAGCGTGGTCGCGCCGTTCGCAAGCGGGCCATAGACCACATAGGAGTGGCCCGTGACCCAGCCGATATCCGCCGTGCACCAGAAGACCTCGCCCGGCTTGTAGTCGAAGACAATCTCATGGGTCATCGAAGCCCAGACGAGATATCCGCCCGTGGTGTGCAAGACACCTTTGGGTTTGCCCGTGGAGCCCGACGTGTACAGGATGAACAGCGGGTCTTCCGCGCTCATCTCTTCCGGTTCGCAATCGTCTGACACGTTTGCGGCCAGATCCTCATACCAGTGGTCGCGGCCTGCGCTCATGCCCACCTTGCCACCGGTGCGTTTGACCACAATGACGGATTTGACCGTGGAGGCAGCGCCGAGCCTGTCGAGCGAGGCGTCAACGTTGACCTTGAGCGGGATCGGTTTGCCGCCGCGTACGCCTTCGTCAGCCGTGATCACGCAGGTCGAAGCACAATCATCGATCCTCCCGGCGAGGGAGTCGGGCGAAAAGCCGCCGAAAACCACCGAGTGAACCGCACCGATCCGCGCGCAGGCGAGCATTGCGTAAGCAGCCTCGGGGATCATCGGCATATAGATGGTGACGCGGTCACCTTTCTTGACGCCTTGGCCCTTCAGCACGTTCGCAAAGCGGCAGACGTGTGAATACAGCTCGGAATACGTGATGCGTTTCGAGACGGAGGGGTCATCCCCCTCGAACAGGAAAGCGGTGACGTCGGCCTTCTCCGGCAGGTGACGATCAATGCAGTTGGCCGACACGTTCAGCGTGCCGTCCTCGAACCATTTCACGTACAGGTCTTTCGGGTCGTTGGTCTTCGAGATGTCCCAGTTGACGTTCTTGACCTTGGTGTAGGGGCTGATCCAGCGCAGGCGCTTGCCGTGCTGGCGCCAGAACGCTTCTGGATCGGCCACCGAAGCTGCGTACATTTCCTCGTACTTTTCAGCATTCACCAGCGCTTTCGCGGCGAATTCCGGCGGCACGGGATAGACGTGGCTCTCGGACATGGGGACCCTCGGATTGTAAAGGCTTCTTGGGATCAGCTTCTTGGCCCATTTTCGCCCGAAGATGAAGCGCCCCGAAGGCGTTCATTGACGCTTGATTGCAGGTTTCAGACAGGGAGATTGATCATGGTCAATCGAGCCCGGGCGTAGTCTGCTGTCGTAAGGGTTCAAGGCTGTTGCCGAAACGCGATGGAATAACATGACCGCATCACAGACCAGCGCCGCCAGGACAGGACAGGCCGCAGAACATTTTGACGTTCTCATAGTCGGGGCCGGCATTTCCGGCGTGGGCGCCGCCTATCACCTGAAGACACAGTTGCCGGGCGCCAGCTTCGTGGTGCTCGAAGTCCAGGAGAGCTTCGGCGGTACGTGGATCACCCACAAATACCCGGGCATACGGTCTGACAGCGACCTGCATACCTTCGGTTATCGCTTCAAGCCGTGGGTTGGTCCGCCGATCGCGACGGCGGCAGAGATTCTCACCTACATGAATGAAGTGATCGAAGACAACGATCTCGGGGGGCGCATCCGCTATGGCCACCGCATCGTGCGGGCGGACTGGTCGAGCCGTGACAATCTCTGGACGATCGAAGCTGAAAAAGCCGGAACCGAAGAACGGGTCCGCTTCACGACAAATTTCCTCTGGATGTGTCAGGGCTATTATCGCCACGCCAGTGGCTACACGCCCGAATGGCCCGGCATGGCGGACTTCAAGGGCCGTATTGTACATCCGCAGACCTGGCCTGAAGATCTCGACTACAAAGGCAAGCGGATGATCGTCATCGGCTCAGGCGCCACTGCGGCCACGCTTGTGCCGAACGTGGCGCAGGATGTTGAGCACGTGACCATGCTCCAGCGTTCGCCAACCTATTTCATCCCGGGGCGCAATGCGATCGAGATCGCGGAACAACTGCGCGCCCTGCAGGTGGATGAGACGTGGATCCACGAGATCACCCGCAGGCAGATCCTGAAAGCGCAGGACGATTTCACCCGCCGCTCACGCGAGGAGCCGGAGGCGGTGAAGGCCGAACTGCTCGCTGCGGTGAAGATGTTCCTGGGCGAAGACTACGACGTCGCAAAGCATTTCACGCCGAAATACAGGCCGTGGCGGCAGCGTATTGCCTTCATCCCGGACGGCGATCTCTTCAAGGGCATCGCTTCCGGCAAGGCATCTGTCGTCACCGACGAGATCGAGCGCTTCACCGAAGCCGGCATCCTCACAAAGTCGGGCAAGGAGTTGCAGGCGGATATCATTGTCACCGCGACGGGTTTTGATCTCAGCCCGCTGGGCGACATCGCCTTCCAGATCGATGACAAGCCGCTGTCATTCTCCGACACTGTCACTTATCGCGGCATGATGTTCACGGGCGTGCCGAACATGGCCTGGGTATTCGGCTATTTCCGCGCCAGCTGGACGTTGCGTGTCGATATCATGGCGGACTTCATCGTTCGCTTGCTGGCGCACATGAAGACGATCGGCGCCAGGCGCGTCGAAGTGGCGATCCCGCCGAAGCTGAAGGACATGAAGCTGTCGACGTGGATTGATCCGGAGGATTTCAACCCCGGCTATGTCATGCGCGGAATGCATCTGCTGCCCAAACGCGGTGAGCTGCGCGACTGGCAGCACACACAGGATTATTGGCGCGAGAAGGACGAGTTTCCCAGGATCGATCTCGATGGAGAAGAGTTCATGTACGACGCGGCGAAAGTTCCGGCCTAGCCGACGAATGCTTTTTCGATCACGAACTCGGCCGGGTGGGCGTTGGAGCCCTCCTTGAGGCCCGCCTTTTCGACCAGCGCCTTGATGTCGTTGATCATATCCATCGAGCCGCAAACCATGACGCGATCGACGGCCGGATCCAGCGGCGGGACTTCAAGATCGGCAAACAGGATGCCTTTCTCGATGCACGTCGTGATGCGCTCCTGATTGGGCCAGGGCTCGCGAGTCACGGTGGTGTAGTGCACGAGGCGTTTGAAGTGCTCCCCAACCAACGGGTCGTCGCGCAGGCTTTCGACTAGCTCCTGTCCGTACTTCAATTCGCCGACTTCACGGCAAGTGTGCGTGACAATCACCTGCTCGAACCGTTCATAGGTGTCCGGATCGCGGATCACGGATGCAAAGGGAGCGAGCCCGGTGCCGGTCGAGAAGCAGTACAGCCGCTTGCCTGGCGTAAGGGCGTCATGAACCAGCGTGCCGGTCGATTTGCGTCCCAGCAGGACCTTGTCGCCCGGCTTGATAAGCTGGAGCTTCGAGGTGAGGGGGCCGTCGGGAACCTTGATCGAGAAGAATTCCAGCTCCTCGTCCCAGCTCGGGCTGGCGATGGAATAGGCGCGCAATAGCGGTTTGCCGTTGGGCCCCTCGAGGCCGATCATCACGAACTCGCCCGAGCGGAAGCGGAAGGTCGGCGGCCGCGTGATGCGGAAGGAGAACATCCTGTCCGTGTAATGCTTCACCGAGAGAACCGTCTCCTCGGTGGGGGCATTTGGCGATTTGGCAGGCTTTTCTGCGGGCTTGTCGACAGCGTCCGTCATGTTGTCCTGGGGCTCTGACGAAGCCCCCGTCCGGGCCCGTTTCGCGCAGGCTGGACCTAGGGGGTAAGTCCGGCAAATGCAACTAATGCCAATGTTTAGCGGGGAAACGCCGCTGGAGCTGCTGAGGCGGGAGAACCGCAAAAAGCGCGGCTCGGTTATGGATATATCCTCGCG
>DAINAT010000138.1:0-7767 GCA_036733305.1 Hyphomonadaceae bacterium | reverse complement strand
GCCGCCGGAAAACATCGAAGAGCTCGCCAAGAAGTACGAAGACCACACCTGATTATAGGAGCCGGCCTGCTGAAGGCTGGATAATAAAATGCGCCACGGTTTCGCGCTTCGCAAACTCAACCGCACGGCCGCGCATCGCAAGGCGATGTTCGCGAACATGGCCGGTGCTTTGATCCGCCACGAGCAGATCACGACCACGCTGCCGAAAGCGAAAGAGCTCAAGGCCATCGCTGACAAGCTGATCACGCTCGGCAAGAAGGGCGGTCTCTCGAACCGTCGTCTTGCTGCTGCCCAGCTCAAGGAAGCTGATGTTGTCGTGAAGCTCTTCGACACGCTGGCTGAGCGTTACAAGACCCGCGCTGGTGGCTACACCCGCGTCCTCAAGGCTGGCTTCCGCCATGGCGATAACGCCCCGCTCGCGATCATCGAGCTGGTCGACCGCGATGTTGACGCCAAAGGCGCTGACGACCGTGCGCGTGTCGAAGCCCAGGCCGAACTCGAAGACGCCTGATCTTCTGAACTGATCCAAAATCCGAAAGGCCGCCCTTCCCGGGCGGCCTTTTGCGTTTAGGTCGTGCGCAGTGTCGCAGGATGGCTGTGCGCCGAGCCTTGTTTGCGCCGGAATCTGGTCCTTATCTCCGCCCGAGCGGGACGGCGAAACCGGCAGCGCGGAGTAGGTTTATGAACCGGCAGAACATCATTCTGGTCGCCTCGGCCTCTGTCGCCACCGCGCTGGCGATGCTGGCGGCGCCCGCGCTGGGCCAGCTCGCATCGCAGACCGGACAGGCACAGCCCGCGCCCGCCATATCAGGCCCCGCGCCAGAACCAGCGCCGCAGCAAGATGCTCGTGTCGTGCCGGAGTCGCAGGCCTCGGTGCAGCAATCCTTCGCGCCCGTCGTGCGCCGCACGGCGCCGGCCGTGGTCAACGTCTATTCCAGCGTCACCGTCCGCAAGTCGAACTGCCCGTATGCGAACGATCCGGTCTTCTCGCGCCTGTGCGGCAACGCGCCGACGCAGAGCCAGAAGGTCGAGAACTCGCTGGGTTCCGGCGTCATCGTCGGCTCGGATGGCGTCATCGTCACCAACAACCACGTTGTCGAAGGCGGGCAGGAGTTCCGCGTCGTCCTCAACGACCGCCGCGAATTCCCCGCCGAACTCGTTATGAAGGACGAGCGTACCGATCTCGCCGTCCTGCGCATCGACGCAAACGGCCAGAGCCTGCCGATGCTCGACTATGCTGACACCAAGGCCGTAGCCGTCGGCGATCTCGTGCTCGCCATCGGCAACCCGTTTGGCGTTGGCCAGACCGTCACCAGCGGCATTGTCTCCGCGCTGGCCCGCACTGACGTCGGCGTGTCGGACTATGCGTCCTTCATCCAGACCGACGCCTCGATCAACCCGGGCAACTCAGGCGGCGCGCTCGTCGACATGCGGGGCCGGCTCATTGGCGTGAACTCGATCATCTTCTCCAAGGGCGGCGGCTCCAACGGCGTCGGTTTCGCGATCCCGTCCGAGATGGTGAAGCGCGTGGTCGATGCGGCCGTCCACGGCGGCACGCTGGTGCGTCCGTGGCTGGGCGCAAAAGGCGATGTGGTCGACAGCGCCAAGGCCGTTGCGCTTGGCCTCGATCGTCCGCGCGGCGTCCTGATCTCGCAGATCTATGATGGTGGTCCGGCCGACAAGGCGGGCCTGCACGAAGGCGATGTCGTGCTGTCCGTCGATGGCCGCGAAGTGTTCGACGACCGCGGCATGAAGTTCATCGCCGCCACCAAGGCCGAAGGCGAGACCGCAACGCTCAGCATCATCCGCAACAAGCAACCCAAGACCGTGAACGTCCGCATGTCGGCGCCTCCGGGCACGTCGAAGGCGGAACTGGTCCAGATCACCACGCGCAACCCGTTCTCGGGCGCCCAGGTGGCCGAGCTGTCACCGGCGCTGGCCGATGCGCTGGGCCTCGACCCGTTCCAGGCCAAGGACGGCATGCTGATCTATTCGGTCCCGGGCCGCACGATCGCCCGAAATGTCGGCTTCCAGGCCGGCGATATCGTGCGGGAGATCAACGGCGTCACCATCCGCACGAAGAAAGACTTCGAGACCGCGACAAAGAAGGCCGAGGCCGCGCCGGGCTCGGAATGGCGTCTCGCCATCGAACGCAACGGACAGCGTATCGAGACATCTCTCCGCGGCTAACGCGTGCTGGAATATCGGAGCTTTGCGCGCTAGATCGTCAGTGTGAGCGATCTGTTCGAAGCTGCAGGACTGACCGACGAAGCGCCCCGTCCGCTGGCCGATCGCTTGCGCCCGGAAAAGCTTGAGGATGTCGTCGGACAGGACCACCTGCTTGGGCCCGAAGGTCCGGTTGGGCGGATGCTGGCGAAGGGGCGGTTGGCCAGCCTGATCCTCTGGGGACCGCCGGGAACTGGCAAGACCACCATCGCTCGCCTCCTCGCCAAACGCGCCAATCTGGATTTCGAGCAGCTCTCCGCGATCTTCTCCGGCGTGAAGGATCTGCGCGTGGCTTTCGAGAAGGCCGAAGGAAAGCGCGCGACCGGCAAGGGCACGCTGCTATTCGTTGATGAGATCCATCGCTTCAACCGTGCGCAGCAGGATGGCTTTCTGCCATTCGTTGAGCGCGGCACCGTTACGCTGGTCGGCGCGACCACCGAGAACCCATCGTTCGAGCTCAACGGCGCGCTCCTGTCGCGTACGCAGGTGATGGTGCTGAAGCGTCTCGACGATGCAGCGCTCTCGCAGTTGTTGGCCAAGGCGGAGCAGCATCTCGGCAAACCCGCGCCGCTGACCGATGATGGCAAGGCTGCGCTGATGGCGATGGCCGATGGCGATGGGCGCTATTTCCTCAACCTCGTGGAGGAAGTCTTCGCGTGGGGCCGCTCGCAACCGATCGATGCCGACGGCCTGATGAAGCTGCTGCAGAAGCGCGCGCCTGCCTACGACAAGGATCGCGAGGGGCACTACAATCTCATTTCCGCCTGGCACAAGGCGACGCGCGGGTCTGATCCGGATGCTGCGCTCTACTGGTTCGCACGCATGCTTGAGGGTGGGGAAGATCCGCTCTTTCTTGCGCGCCGCATGATCCGTGCGGCCTCCGAAGATATCGGTTTGGCCGATCCCACTGCGCTGATGATCTGCAATGAAGCGGCGGCTGCTTACGAGCGTCTCGGTTCGCCCGAAGGTGAACTCGCGCTGGCGCAGGCCGTGATCCATCTCGCAACTGCGCCGAAGTCCAATGCTACCTACACCGCATATAAGGCTGCGCGCGCGGCTGCGCGCGAGACCGGCTCACTGATGCCGCCGACGCATATCCTGAACGCGCCGACCAAGATGATGAAGTCACTCGGCTATGGCTCTGGATATCAGTACGACCATGACGCGGAGAACCAGTTCTCTGGTCAGAATTATTTCCCGGATGACATGGAGCGGCAGTCCTTCTACCAGCCCAAGGGGGCTGGGCGTGAAGCACCGATCCGCGAGAAACTCGAACAATGGGCCAAGATGCGTCGCGAGCGTTCGGGTGATTAAAGGCGAGAAGCGAAACTACGAAGCGATGGCTGTGTCCGAAGAGGATCAGGCCTATGTGCGCGCGCTCGTCATTCATGAAGACAGCGCCGTGCTGGCTTTCAACAAGCCGTCCGGCCTGGCCGTGCAAACGCGCAACGTGGAAGACCGCACGCTCGATCGTCTGATGGCCGCGTTCGCGCGCTCCAACGGCAAGCGTCCACGTCTGGTGCATCGCCTGGATGCGCAGACGTCCGGCGTAATCATCGCCGCGAAGACGCAACCGGCGGCAGCTGCGCTCA
The DNA here is from genome assembly GCA_036733305.1 of Hyphomonadaceae bacterium. GTDB lineage: Bacteria > Pseudomonadota > Alphaproteobacteria > Caulobacterales > Hyphomonadaceae > UBA7672. The sequence continues at coordinate 3,949 of DAINAT010000138.1, read as the reverse complement.
GCCAGGCATTTGCGGAACGGCTCGTCTCGAAGACCTATCTGGCACTGGTCACGGGTTCGCCATTCCCGAACGTCGAGACGGAGTTTTCCATGGCTCTGTCACGCCATATTGCGCGGCCGGGGCTGGAGCTTATGCGGGCCTCGCGGCCGGGCGATCAGAAAAGCCAATCCGCCGTAACGCGCTGGCGCGTGCTGGCCTCCAACGGTCATGCCCATCTGCTGGCCGTCGAGCCGTTGACGGGCCGTATGCACCAGATCCGGGTCCACCTCTCGATCGAGGGCAGGCCGATCCTGGGCGACCCCTATTACGGCGGCGCCGGAACCCTGAAAGGCGAGCCAGTGCCGCGTCTGATGCTGCATGCGGCGAGCCTTGATATCCCGCACCCCACGGCGGGCGGGCATATCGTGATTAACGCCCCGCCGCCGCCTGATTTCGTTAGCGTTGTGCGTGCCGCAGGGCTGGAAATGCCCTCTGATCTGGCCTTGAACGCCGGATAGCACTATGGACGGGGCCATAATGCTCAACGTCCTTCTCGTAGCCCTCGGTGGCGGTCTTGGGGCCGCAGGCCGGTTCGGCGTCTCGCTCGCCGTGCCGGTGCGCGCCGACGCGTGGCCGATGGCGACCTTCGGGATCAATGTGGCGGGCAGCTTGGCTATCGGCGTGTTGGCTGGCTGGCTGTCGTCGCGCGGCGACGCAGGCGAGCCCTGGCGACTGTTCCTCGGTGTCGGCGTGCTCGGCGGGTTCACGACGTTTTCGGCATACTCCCTCGAGACCATGCGCATGCTCGAGCGGAATGACTGGGTTGGCGCGTCTACATATTCGATCGGTTCCGTGATCGCCGGCTTGATCGCCGTCGCCATTGGTCTCGCGATGGCAAAACGGGTGCTCGGATGAGCTGGAATGTCGGTCAGGTCGTCAATCTTGTCGTCGAGGATGACGAGGACGACACGCGTCTCGATCGCTGGGTGAAGCGGAAGTTTCATGGCCTGACGCAGGGCCAGGTGGAGAAGGCGTGTCGGACGGGCGAGATCCGGGTTGATGGCGCGCGGGCGAAAGCCAACACGCGTGTGAAGGCCGGGCAGATCGTTCGCATCCCGCCGATGACGGCCGCGAAGGGTCGTGAGGACGAAGACGGCGTTGATGAGAAGCCGCGCGCGCGTGTGAAGTCTTCCGACGCTGACATGATGCGGTCGCTGGTGATCTATGAAGATGACCAGATCATCGCGCTGAACAAGCCGGCGGGGCTGGCGGTGCAGGGCGGGACGGGGACTACCCGGCACATCGACGCCCTCTCGCGTGCGCTGGTCGATGACCAGGCGGAGAAGCCGCGCCTTGTTCACCGGCTCGATCGCGACACCACCGGCGTCCTGATCCTCGCCAAGACCGTCGGCACCGCTAACAAGTTGGGCCAGCTGTTCAAGTCGCGCGAGCTCGACAAGATATACTGGGCCGTGACCCTCGGCGTGCCGCATCCGGTGAGCGGAGATATCCGGGGCTACATGATCAAGTCCGCAGGTCCAGGCTCCGACAAGGAGAAGATGAGGCCGGCGGAGCAGAGTGAAAAGGGCGCGGTGCACGCGCTCACGCTTTATTCTGTGGTGCAGAACGCCGGACGCAAGGCAGCGTGGGTTGCGCTGAAGCCGGAGACGGGCAGGACGCACCAGCTGCGCTTCCACATGGCGGAGATCGGGACGGCGATCCTGGGCGATGGCAAGTACACCTGCGATCGCGAGGTGCCATCGGGTCTGGCGGGCGGGTTGCATCTGCACGCGCGGGCGCTGCGCTTGCCGAACAAGGGTGGGCCGCCGCTCGAGATTGTCGCTGAACTGCCGGCGCACATGAAGCAGACGTTTGACGTGCTTGGGTTCGACGAGGACTCTGCCGAGAACTTCTTTGACCTGCGGAAACCGAGACGGGCGCGATGACCGACAAACCTGAATACGCGAAGGGCGTTAAGGGGGAGATCGATCAGAGGCCGAAGCGGTTCTACAAGGATGTTGGCGTCGTCGCTGATGGCGATGTGTGGCGGGTGACCCTTGATGGCAAGGCCCTGCGGACACCGAACGGGAATGCGCTGGTTCTGCCGACTGATGCGCTGGCCCAGGTGATCGCCGATGAGTGGCGGGGGCAGGTTGAGCGCATCGATATTCTTTCGATGTTCAATACGCGGCTGGCCCACGTGGCGATTGATCGGGCGGGGCGGGCGCCCGGTGAGATGGCGGCGGAAGCGGCGCGTTATGCGGAGACGGATCTCGTCTCACACCTTGCGGAGGCGCCGGCTTCGTTGCGGGACCGGCAGCAGGCGGGCTGGGGTCCATTGCGTAGCTGGGCTGCTGAGGAGATGGGGGTTCGCCTGAAGCCTGTCGAGGGGATCATGGCGCAGGCGCAGCCGGAAGAGTCGCTGGCTGCGATGCGGGATCACGCGCTGTCGATCGATGCTTACCGGTTGGCGGGGCTGGTGCACGGGGTGTCGTTGCTGGGGTCGGCAGTGCTGGGTCTGGCGGTTGAGCGGGGCAGGATCGGGGCTGCGGAGGCTTATGAGCTTTCGCGGATCGACGAGCAGTTCCAGATCGAACGCTGGGGCGAGGACGATGAGGCGATCCGGCGGACGGAGCGCCATCGCGCGGAGGCGCGGGCGCTCGATCTTTGGTTCAGGTCTCTTCTTTAAGCTGCGGCGCGCTTGGACTGGAAGAAGCTGCGGGGTTTGGCCTTGACCGCCTCGGTGCGGTAGGACGGCCAGGGGCGGCGGCCGATATTTGCGACCACCGAGATCACGAACGGCGCGATCATCATGATCAGCGCGACGATCAGCATGAAGCTATCCGCGATGCGTGCGTCGGCTGCGGCCTGGAAGGTGTGCGGCGCCATTGAATGTCCCCTCGTCTGATCCTGTCCACCTACGCATTGGATGGAGGGCGGTTCCGCGACCATTTTACAACGACCGAGCGTGTGTCGATTCTGCAACCTGAGTGTGACGTTCAGCTTGGGTTCCGTTTCGGGACTGCATGCTGCTTCTCATGAAAAACATGTTCTCCACCAAAGCCGTCGCCGCAGCGTTGGCTGCGTCCATGGCTCTCACCTTCGCCGCTCCGGCGCTTGCCCAGCCGGGCGTGCGCGATGATGGACGCCTGGAGGGCGGCCCGCCTCTGTTCTCTGGCCAGCGTGATGATCGCAGCGGCAACTGGAACGACAGGGGCCCCAACGACCGGGGCCAGAACGACCGGGACTGGCAGCGCCGCAAGCCGGACTTCCAGACCGTGCAGCGCGACTGCTCGATCGCGAGCATTCGTGAGGCGTGGAACCGCAACTTCTACAGCGCCCAGTACGACAACGGCCCGAAACTGGTCGAGGGCCGCTATGGCTGGGAGATGCAGGGCAAGGTCCGCCTGCATGACCGGAAGGGCTATGGCTACGCGGATAGCTGGTGCGAGGTTGGCCGCAATGGCGACGTGCGTATCGAGTTCGGGAAGATCCGCAGGTAGCGGTTTGAGTTTGTAGAGTGGTGAGAAAGCCGGTGTTGGACACGCCGGCTTTTTTGCTGCGCACGGGGGCGTTCTCGCGCGCTGGCGCGCGAGGTGTGGCAGTTGGTAATTCGCAATCGAGTGAGATGAGGGAGGTCCGCGCGAAGACGCGCAGCCCCCTCCGTCTTGCGCGCAAGAGCGCGCAATCCACCTCCCCCGCCTTTGGCGGTGGAGGACCAGAAACGCACACCGCCCTCGAAGTCCTCCACCGGCGAAGCCGGGGGAGGTGGATCGATGCGGAGCATCGAGACGGAGGGGGCTGTCGCGGAGCGACGGAGTGAGGGTTGCGCCTTCGCGTTTGAAGCGTTCCGCGCGGCGTGCCGCGAGCATGTCGAGTTTGTGGAAATCGCGCGCGATTTGGCCGAGGCGCTTGAAGAGCTGGTCCAGGCTCTTCGGGTGGCGGATGTGGGGTTTGTCCTGCAGGGGCC
>DAINAT010000137.1:0-7878 GCA_036733305.1 Hyphomonadaceae bacterium | reverse complement strand
AGCGTGCGGTTGATGATGCGCGCAACTTCGGTCGAGCCCGTGAAGGCAACGCCGCCGCAGCGCGGGTCTCCGGTCAGCTTGCCGCCGACCTTGCCATCGCCGGTGATCAGGTGAAGCGCTTCGACCGGCAGGCCCGCCGCGTGGAACAGTTTCACGGCCTCGAATGCGATCAGCGGCGTCTGTTCGGCAGGCTTGGCAAGCACGGTGTTGCCTGCAGCCAACGCGCCAGCGATCTGGCCGGTGAAGATGGCGAGCGGGAAGTTCCACGGGCTGATGCAGACGAACACACCACGGCCCATCATCTCAAGACCGTTGGTTTCTCCGGCCGGACCCGGCAGGGTTTCGAGGCCTTTGAACTTTGTCTCGGCCTCGACCGCGTAGTAGCGGCAGAAATCCACGGCTTCGCGGACTTCGGCGATGCAGTCGTCCAGCGTCTTGCCGCCTTCGCGCGCGAGGATGGCGATCAGGCGATCCGTGTCCTGCTCCATGGCGTTGGCCATGGCTTCGAGAATATCGGCGCGCTTGGCCCCGCCGATGGCATTCCAGTGCGGCTGATAGGCGAGCGCGGACGCATAGGCGGCCTCGATGTCGGCATCCGTCGCTGACGCGACGCGGCCAATGACACGCGAAGCATCGGCAGGCGCACGAACATCTTCGCCCTTCCCCGTCTGCGCCTTGCCCGCGATGATGGAGCCCGCCACAACCGGCCCGGCCTTGTCGAGCGCAGCAATCGCGCCGGTAATGTGGTCACGCGTTTCCTTCTGGCTGAAATCCAGTCCGCACGAGTTGGTACGCGATGCGCCATAGAGCGCAGGCGGCGGCGGAATGCGCGGATGGCGGTTCGGCGCCGCCGACAGCAGCGTATAGGGATCAGTGGCAATGCGCTCGGCCGGCACATCCTCATCAAGGAAGGAGTGCACGAACGAGGTGTTCGCGCCGTTCTCCAGCAGGCGGCGAACAAGATACGGCAACAGATCCTGGTGCGCGCCGACCGGCGCATAGATACGCACCGCCCGCTCGCGACCAGCGGCCTTGTAGAGCGCGACGCCCATGCCGTGCAGGCGCTGGAATTCATAATCGGTGCGGCCCGCCCGCTTCGCCATCAGGTCGATCGCCGCCAGAGAGTGCGCGTTGTGCGTGGCGAATTGCGGATAGATCAGCGGCCCCGTCTCAATCAGCGCTTCGGCGCAGGTGAGATACGAAACGTCCGTCGCCTGCTTGGTCGTGAACACCGGATAGTCGGGCTGGCCATCAACCTGCGCACGCTTAACTTCGCTATCCCAATAAGCGCCCTTCACAAGCCGCACCATCAGCCGCCGATTGGTCTCCCGCGCCATATCGCCAAGCCAGCCGACAACGGTCTCACCGCGCTTCTGATACGCCTGCACCGCAAGCCCCAGCCCGGTCCAACCAGCCGTATCCTTCTCGCGCGCCAGCTTCTCCAGAAGCTGCAACGACAGCGCCAGACGATCTGCCTCTTCCGCATCGAGCGTGAAGTTAATGTTCTGCTTCGCCGCCATTTTCGCCAGCTCAGCCACCATCGGATAAAGCTCGCGATGCACGCGATCGCCCTGCACTGCGCGATAGGCGGGATGCAGCGCCGAGAGCTTCACCGAAATCCCGTCAGCAGTTTCCGGGCGATCCCCCGTCCTCGCCCGGCCGACCTCTCCAATCGCATTTGCGTAGCTGTCGAAATACCGACGCGCATCCGCCGTGGTCCGCGCGCCCTCGCCCAGCATGTCGAACGAATGGCTGGCGGCCTCACCCTTCTTCACCGTGCGCTGGCCGCGCTTCAGCGCTTCATCGATCGTGCGCCCCATCACGAACTGGCCGCCCATGATGCGCATCGCCTGCATCATCGCCGCGCGGATCACCGGCTCCCCCGCCTGGCGCACCATGCGACCCATGAAGCCGCCCGGGTCCTTCTCGGCATCCTCCGGCGGCTGAACGATCCGCCCCGTGAGCATCAGCCCCCAGGTCGAGGCGTTGACCAGCAGCGAGTCCGACTTGCCCCGATGGTCCGACCATTCGCCGGTCGAGATCTTTTCCGCGATCAGCGCGTCCGCCGTATCCGCATCCGGCACCCGCAGCAGCGCCTCGGCGAGGCACATCAGCGCCAGCCCCTCCGGGTTCGACAGCCCGAACTCCTCAAGGAAGCTCTCCATCACCCCCGACCGCCGCGTCTCCGCCCGCGCCTTCAGGACGATGTCGCGCGCCGCCGCAGCGGCAGCGCGGCGCTCGGCCGCATCCAGCGCCGGGTTCGCCAGAAGCTCGGCAATCCGCCCCGACTCATCCGCGAATTTCCCGGCATCCAGAGCGTCAGGAGCGCGCAATCCAGCGACAATCTGCTTCGTCATGGCAATCTCACCCCACGGACATGCCCTCGAATCAGGGCCTGACGCCATATTCTGACCTAAGCATGGACGTAACCCGTCCGAGCCCGCTATCAAACGCCGCCGCAACAGAAAAAAGGACCCGCGCCAGCAAATGCGGATCATGCTTGTCACTGACGCCTGGGACCCTCAGGTCAACGGCGTCGTGCGCACAATGAAGCGCGTGATCACCGAATGCGAGCAGATGGGCCATACGTGGGACATCGTCTCGCCGAACGGGTTCAAGACCATCCCCCTGCCCACCTATTCGGAGATCCGTCTGGCCTTCGGCGCTAAGAAGGTGATCGAGGAACGGTTCCTCGAGTTCGAACCCGACGCGGTGCACATCGCGACGGAAGGCCCACTCGGCTGGGCCGCGCGCGCGGTCTGCCTGCGCCACAAGTTTCCCTACACGACCAGCTATCACACGCGCTTCCCGGAATATGTGAATGCGCGCTTCCCGTTCGTGCCGGTGTGGACGGGCTACATGGTCTTCCGCGAATTCCACAAATACTCCGGCCGCGTGATGGTCGCGACGCCGTCCATGCGCGATGAACTGGCCTCCAAGGGCTTCAAGAACATCGCCCCCTGGTCGCGCGGCGTCGACACCGATCTCTTCCACCCGGACAAGCGCAAGGAAGATCGCGGCCCCTTCAAAGGCATGACGCAGCCGATCTGGCTGAACGTCGGCCGCGTCGCCGTCGAGAAAAACATCGCGACCTTCATCGAGACGCCGTTGCCCGGCACCAAGGTTGTGGTGGGTGACGGGCCGCTGCTCGAAGCCCTGCGCGAGAAGCACAAGGACGTGCACTTCCTCGGCGTGAAGCAAGGCGATGAACTGGCAGCCTGCTTTGCCAATGCTGACGTCTTCTGTTTCCCCAGTCTCACCGACACGTTCGGCCTCGTCGTACTGGAAGCCATGGCGGCGGGCACGCCGGTCGCCGGCTTCAACGTTCCCGGCCCGCGCGACCTTATTCCCGGCACAGGCGCTGGCGCCGTGAACGACGATCTCGCGACCGCCTGCATGGAAGCGCTCGCATGTTCGCGCGAAGTCACCCGCACCTATGCGGAAACCTACTCCTGGCGCGCCTGTGCCGAGCAGTTCATCAACAATCTGGAGCCGCTGCCCGTACCGGAGCGGCGGAAGTTCTGGAAGCGACTGGCCCGTCTGCGCCATTCGCTGCGCATCCGCCGCCGGAAGCCCAAGCTGGGCGAAAAGCCAGACGCCTCTCCCCCGGCACAAGCGAAAGCGGATTGATACGCGCCTGACGCAAAAACCTGGGCCCGTGTCCCACGTTGGAACGGCATAGCTGCAGGATTCTTTCCCAGGCTGGATAACGATAGCGATGCCGTGGGCACGCAAATTGCGCCATTCGATCCGGGGTCAGTTGGGACCCGGCCCGAGACGTATCGAATGGTTACCAAGCTCAGCCTTATTGCCGGCGCCGTACTGGTCATCACGCCAGCAGCCGTCACCGTAGCGCTTCCGCCGAAACACGATGCCGGCGCCTTCCGCTCGATCGAGGTGGACGCACCCGTTATCGGGTTCAACCAGTACGATAACCGCATTCAGCTGCAGCTCCAGCCGGCAGCAACGGACGCCGAGCGAACTGCCCGGCAACGTGTCGTGATCCGTTCGCCGTCCGGCGAGGAAATGCATATCGCGCTAAAGACCGGCCAAATCTGGGCAAGCGCCCAGCTGACCGGCGATTTCGCCAAGGCTGACGCCTTGAAGATCAGCGTCGAGTAATCGACACGCCTACTGAACCGGATCGCCGTTGGCGTCGACGATGTGGACATCGCCGATGTTCAGTTCGCGCACGCCCTTCTCGATCTTGGAACGGTCGCCAACGATCACCCAGACATGGTTCTGGTTGGGGATGATCGTCTTCGCCATCGCTTCGACTTCAGCCGGCGTCACGGCGCGATAGGTGTCGGCATACTTGTCCCAATAATCGCTGGGCAGGTTATAGAGATAGATATCCTGCAACGACCCGAGAACGGCGCCGGCCGTTTCCCAGCGGCTCGACATGCCCAACAGCGTGTTGGTGCGGGCGGTGTTGAGCTCTGCGGGTGTCGGCGGCTTGCGCCCAACAACATCGGTCAGCTCCTTGCGCAGTTCGATCAGCGCGCCCTTGGTTGCGTCGGTTTGCACCGGCGCGGATACCAGGAACGTGCGCGGACCACGACCGCTGCTCGCGACGGACGAACGCGCGCCATACGACCAGCCCTTGTCTTCGCGAAGGTTCATATTCACCCGGCTGGTGAAGTTGCCGCCGAACAGGGCGTTGAACGCAGACACGCGCGTATCCTGAGCCGGATCGCGCGGCGGTTGCGGCGTGCCGACAAGAATGACCGATTGCGCCGAGTCCGGGCGATCGACGATGTAGACCGTCGGCTTGCTCGGGCGGACGCCATTCGCGACCTGCTCGCGCTTGTTCGGCGCAACAGCCCAATCCTTCAGCGCTGCTTCCAGCTTCGGCGTGATCTCCGCCAGCGTCGTATCGCCGACAACAAACAGCGTCGCATTGTTCGGGCCGTACCATGCCTTGTGGAAGGCGGCCGTATCCGCGGGGGTCAGCGACTGGATCTTCTGCGGCGTGACGAGGTGACCATAGGGGTGGTTCTCGCCCCACAGCACTTTCGACATCACGCGCTGGCCGATCGAAGCCGGGTCACGCATCTGCGCCTGCAGGCCTTGAACGGTCTGCGCCTGAACGCGCTTGAAGTCAGCTTCACGGAACGCCGGGTTGCGCAGGACATCCGCCCAGATCGCCATGACAGAATCGAGCGTCGGCGTCAGCGCGGAGAACTCGACAGTCGAGCTTTCGCCACCGCCGCCCGTGCCGACATAGCCGCCGAGACGATCGAGCTCGTCAGCGATCTGCAGCGCCGTGCGGGTCGTCGTGCCCTCGTCCATCATGTTGGCAGTGACGCTGGCGAGGCCATCCTTGATGGTCGCCTGATCAGCCGGATAGCCGGTGTCGAGCAGCATCGACACATTGACCTGCGGCACGTCATGCCGCTCGACCAGCATCACCTTCACACCGTTCGACAGCGTCGCGGTCTGATAGGTTGGGAAGTCTGCATCAGCAACCGCGCCCGGCGCCGGCATCTTCGAGCGATCAACCGCCGGGCTGAAGGCCGCCGGATCGCCGAACGGCAGAACGGTCAGCGTGTAGGAACCACGCGTCAGCCATTTGCGCGCCGCGGCCTGAACGGTTGCAGGCGTGCCGGCTTCGAGGCGATCGAGCGAGGCCTTCCAGCCATTCGGGTCGCCCGTGATCATTTCCCATTGCGCCAGTTGGGCCGCCTTGCTCGACGTGCTTTCGAGGCCGGAGATCACGCCAGAGACGGTCGACACGATATTCTTGTCGATCTCGGCCTGCGTCGGGCCGCTCGCGATCAGGCGGTTCAGCTCTTCATGGATCGCGGCCTCGATCTTCTTGAGATCGGCATCCGGCTTGGCGGTTACCGTGATCGTGAACTGGCCAGCGATTTCGCTCTGGGGATTGCTGACGAACACGCTGGTGGCGACCTGTTCGTCGAACACCAGCCGCTTGGTCAGGCGCGCATTCCGGTCGCCGCCGAGGGCGGCCGCGACATGGTCGAGCTGCTCGCCATCAGCATTGCCAAGCTCGGGCACGTTCCAGGTCATATAGATGCGCGGCTGGGCCACGCGGTCATACATGATCTCGCGCTGGTCGTCGGCGAGCGGCGGCACCCATGCCTTGGGCTGCGCAACCGGCGGGCCCGGCGGGATCTCGCCAAAGAACTTCTCGACCTGCGCCTTCGCCTCTTCCGGCTTGATGTCGCCAGCGACAACAAGGATGGCGTTCGACGGGCCATACCAGGTTTTGAACCAGTCCTGCACGTCCGACATCTTGGCAGCGTTGAGGTCTTCCATCGAGCCGATCACGGTGTGGTCGTAAGGGTGGCCATCGGGATAGGTGGCTTCGACCTGACGGTCATAGACCTTGCCGTAAGGCTGGTTCTCGCGCTGGCGCTTTTCGTTCTGCACGACACTGCGCTGCTCATCGAGGCGCGCCTGATCAACGGCGCCGAGCAGGTAACCCATGCGATCGGACTCAAGCCACAGGATAGAATCCAGCGCGCCCTTCGGCACGGTCTGGAAGTAGTTGGTGCGATCCGTGTTGGTCGTGCCGTTCTGGTTGGTCGCGCCGATCTGTTGCGTCGCCTTGAAGAAGTCATCGTTGAAGTGCTGCGAGCCGTTGAACATCAGATGCTCGAACAGGTGCGCAAAGCCGGAACGCCCCTTCGGCTCGTTCTTCGAGCCAACGTGATAGACAATGTGCACCGTCACGGTCGGCGTCTTGTTGTCCTCATGGACGATCAGCGTCAGGCCGTTCTTGAGAACGTACTTCGTGAAAGGAACATCATACTTCATCGCCGCAATCTTCGCGACGGTCGGATCACGCGCCGGCGTGGCAGCCGCATCAGCCGACTGGGCCGAAACCATCGGCGCCACGTAGGTATCGGAGGCCCGCCCCGTAGCGCACGAAGCAGCCAGCAACGACGCCAGAACGCCAGCGACAGACGTGATGGTCTTCGACATCTCACACACCTTTTCCGTTGCCGGCTTCCGTATCCGGCGTCTTTCCGTATCCGGACCAGTCTAGGGGTGTGAATTATCGGGAAGCAATAAGATTCCGGTCAGCTCTCCGGTCCGTAGATTGTCCCACCCCGCGCCGCGTATTCGCGAAGCACGGCTGCCCCCTCCTCGCGAAGCAGGCCCGACTGGAACACCACGCCCCGCGCCTCCATCTCAACGCGCAGCTGTTCCGTCCCCGCGCCCTCACTGAAGCCCACCGCCTCCGCGTCTTCCTTCAGCGCCGCCGAAACAATCCGCCCGATCTCCGCCCAATGCGAGGCGCCGAGGCACATGATGCAGGGCTCGCACGAGGTAAACAGCGTCACGCCGCCCGGCTCACCCAACCGCCGCCCCGCCAGCGAGATCGCCACCGTCTCGGCATGCAGCACAGGGTTGCCGCTCGTCATGGCGAGGTTCACGCCAACGGCGATGATCTCGCCGGTCGAATCAAGCCGGATCGCAGCCCCGAATGGACCGCCAGAACCCCTCGCGACATTTTCGCGCGCGACGGTCACCGCCAGCCGCATGCACCCCTCGTCAGAGACAGGCGCGACAGGCAGCGCCATCCCCGACAGCCAGTCCGGCAACCTGATCTCCGAGACAGCTGAAGGCATCTCACTCCACTCCTGCTCGCCGCCCAGCTGACCGCTCAGAGGCAAAAATCGGCCTGCGATCAAGACGAATCGGCCGTCACACATCCAGCTCGCCGCCGCCGATTCCACTGTCACATTCGACGATCGAAAACGCCCTCGCGACCGTCACACAACTAATGGATGCGGAATCTGAACGGTTGTTGGCAACCCACTGAAGACCCGCAAGATTTTATTTACATGCCCGTTCTATGGACCTATATACATCGCGCCGGCGGACATCGGCTCGAGGCTCTGCGCCTTG
>DAINAT010000136.1:0-7943 GCA_036733305.1 Hyphomonadaceae bacterium | reverse complement strand
CCCCGAGAAGGTTTCCGACAAGCGCGAAGAGATGCGTCTCGACGAAGCCGATGGCGCGTCGAAGGCCAGCAGCGATCTCGATGCTCGCTCCGATGACGTGTACGAGAACGACAGCCCGTCCGAAGGCGCCAGCGCGAGCGGCGAGGGCGGCCCGTCAGCGCAGCTCGACTGGTCCAAGGCTGGCTCGGGCAAGCAACGCTCGGAAGATTTCGATCTTGAATCGATCACGTCCGAGGAGAAGTCGCTGCGCGACCACCTCGACGAGCAACTCCAGATCACGGGCCTGATCGAAAGCGATCGTCTGATCGCCTCGCGCCTTATCGAAGAGACGGACGATTCCGGCTTCATGCGCGGTGATGTTCACGAGATCGCCGCCGCACTTGGCGTCGAATTCGAAGACGTCGAAGCCGTGCTTCAGACCTGCCAGGGCTTCGAGCCCACCGGCGTCATGGCGCGCAACCTCCAGGAATGCCTGTCGCTGCAGCTCAAGGAGCGTGACCGCTTCGACCCGGCGATGCAGAAGCTTATGGAGAACCTCGAGATCGCGGCCCGCCGTGATTTCAAGCGTCTCGCCGAGATCTGCGGTGTCGACCAGGAAGACGTGATCGACATGCTGGCCGAGCTGCGCACGCTGACGCCGCGTCCCGGCGCAGCTTTCGCTGGTGAATCTGCTCCGGCCGTCACGCCGGATGTGTTCGTGCGCGAACTGCCGAACGGAACATTCTCGGTTGAACTCAACGCCGACACGCTGCCGCGCGTCCTGCTCGATCGCACCTACTACAACGAAGTCTCCGGTCTATCGAAGACCGACGAAGACAAGGCGTTCATTTCCGAATGCCAGGCCAACGCCAACTGGCTGATCAAATCGCTCGACCAGCGCGCTCGCACGATCCTGAAAGTTTCGTCCGAGATCGTACGTCAGCAGGACGGCTTCTTCGTCTCGGGCGTGAGAGCGCTTCGTCCTCTCAATCTCAAGACCGTCGCTGACGCTGTCGAGATGCACGAGTCGACCGTAAGCCGGGTTACATCGAACAAGTATGTTGCAACGCCGCGTGGCGTGTTTGAGCTGAAGTACTTCTTCTCTGCATCCATTCCGTCCGTGCAAGGCGGCGAATCTCACTCAGCGGAAGCTGTGCGGCACCGCATCAAGGACATGATCGACGTCGAGAACAGGGACGCTGTCCTGTCGGACGATCAGATCGTGGAACGTCTTCGCGCCTTCGGCATCGACATCGCTCGCCGTACGGTTGCGAAATATCGCGAGTCCCTCCGGATTCCGTCGTCGGTCGAGCGGCGCCGCATTTTTGCGGCTGGCGGCTGATCGATCACATTACCGCCGTTGACGTTCGTATCTGGCGGTCACAGACTTACATAGGAGAGATCGGGGTATAACCCTCGCGTCTGTCGCGTGGGTTCGATAAAGGAGCCTCCTGTTGCAAGTCCAGATCGCAGGCAAGAAGATCGAAGTTGGCGCAGCTCTTCAGGAGCGCATATCGTTCGGTCTGGAAAACCGCGTATCGAAATACTTCAATCGAACCGGGGAGGCGTTCGTTACCGTCTCCAAGCCCGGCTGGGCCTTCAATGTCGATTGTTCGATCCACTTACCTTCGGGCGTCACGCTGCAGGCGCACGGCGAAGGCGATGATGGCTACCAGGCCTTCGAGATGGCGCTCGACAAGATCGAGAAGCGCGTCCGTCGCTACAAGAACCGCCTTCGCGATCACCGCCCCGCAAGCGGCAATGGCATTCTTGAAACCGCTCCCGAGCGCATCATCCTGCCGCGTGACGAAACCGACGAGCCGGATGACGGCGCGGACCTCGATGGGGCGGCAGGGGAAGCCCCGGCGATTGTCGCGGAGTCGGACACGAAAATCCGCACAATGACTGTTTCCATGGCGGTCATGCAGCTAGAGCTGGTGGAATCTCCGGCACTGATGTTCAGGAACGCCGCGCACGGCCGCCTGAACATGGTCTATCGCCGCGACGACGGTAACGTCGGCTGGGTAGACCCAGGCAAGGACGGCTGATTTCGCCTTACGGCAGAAAATTTGCAGAAGTTTTTACGCTGGGTTGTGCACCAGTTGGCTAGGTCGCGAGTTGTTGCGATACGGTCATCCGATGTGGGTATGGGGGCATCTCCTTGGTCGGGAATGCGTAGAGTAATGAGACAGCATCCAGTTCTGATCGGAGGGCGCTCATGAACGGCCCGCTGATCACGTCGCTCGGCGATCTTCTGCTTCCCAACGCCATATTGCCGCGCGCTCGCTGGAAGGGCCGCAAGCAGGTTCTGGCCGAGATGTCCGGCGTCATGGCCAAGGCGCTGAAGCTCGATGCGCGCGAAGTTCACGAAGCCGTTCTCGAGCGTGAGCGTCTCGGTTCGACCGGCGTCGGCGAAGGTGTTGCCATTCCCCATGCACGGATCGAAACGCTGTCACGTCCTGTTGGCGGCTTTGCCCATCTGGTCGATGCGGCGGACTTCGAGGCGATCGACGAACGTCCGGCTGATCTGATCTTCATGCTGCTGGCGCCCACCGATGCGGGTGCGGACCATCTGCGGGCGCTTGCCCGTGCGGCTCGCGTCTTCCGGCAGGAGCGTATCCGCGCCGCGCTGCGTCAGGCCCAGACGGAGGAGGCGGTTTTCGCCATTCTCTGCCCGGACCTCACGATCAATGCGGCCTGAGGCAGCGCAGCCTAGAGGCTCAGCTCGAATTCCCTGATCCTTGAGGCCAGCCAGTCCGGCTGTTCCAGCGGGATCATGTGTCCTGCGTCCTCGGCTTCGAGGATGCGCGCGTGGGGGATCAGCTCACCCATTCGCTCGATCGAACGCCACGGCACGAACGGATCGCTGTCGGCCCCAATCAGCAGCACCGGGATGTCCAGCTCGGGCAGGCGAGGGGCCAGCGAGACGCGTGTCGATGTCTCCTTCAGCTGGGCCATAAGGACGGGCTTGCCCAGATCGCGATCCATCGCCCGGATCACGTCCGCGACTGCCGGATCGGCCTGATGAGAGGGATGGACGAACTGATTGATCCGCGCCTGCGGAATGCCCCGGTAGTCGTGCTTGGCCAGGAGATCGAGCGCCCGCACCCGTTCGGCGGCTTCTTCCTCCGTCAGCCCGAAGGCGGAGGAGGCTACTGTGATCAGCGAAGCCACCCGTCCGGGGTTATCGAGGGCGTATTCCAACGCCAGATAGCCGCCCATCGAGAACGCGACGAGATGAAGCGGTTCGCCCACCAAGGCGGCCGAATGGATCAGGTCCAGCATGCCCTGCCGGGTCGTCTCGGTTTCAATCGCCACATAATCGGTGGAAAACGTTGGCTCCAGGCGCTGCCGGACCGGTTGCCAGACCCGCTGGTCGCACATCGTTCCGGGCAAAAAGGTCAGTATTCCGGGCATTCCATTTCCTTGTGTTTCCCCGCTTGATCAGAGGGGAGTCGCAGTATAAGCAACGCGCTCCCAAATCGGGACCGGCCCTCGCGGTCGGCCACCCGGTCCACGGATGTGGGGCCATAGCTCAGTTGGGAGAGCGCTTGCATGGCATGCAAGAGGTCGTCGGTTCGATTCCGTCTGGCTCCACCATCCGCCTCCTGAAATTTCGGAACTGAAGCCCTCCGGGGCAGCTTCGGCTGTTTCTGTGGCATCGACAGTTCAAACGAAAACGGCCCGCGAGATTTTCGCGGGCCGTTTCTATTTCGGGGCTGCCGGAGGGCGGAGAACCTAGTTCTCTTCTTCCTCTTCAGGGCCGCCTTCTTCGAGATCGTCGTCCTCGAACTCGTCATCGCCGTCGATGACGTTCAGGTCGTCTTCGTCCTCGTCTTCATCCTCGAGGTCGTCGTCGCCATCGTCGTCGTCATCGCCGCCGCCGAAGCCCGACTTGCCCTTGCTGGCCTTGGCCTTGCCTTTGGCAGGGGCTGCGCCGGTGTCGTCTTCTTCCTCGTCGTCGGTCTCGAGAACGTCATCGTCGTCGTCGAGGTCGATATCATCCTCTTCGTCGTCCGAATCGTCTTCGTCCTCGTCGTCTTCTTCGTCGTCCTCGTCTTCATCCTCGTCGTCGTCTTCATCCTCGTCATCATCGACAGGAGCAGCCTTCTTCTTGGCTGGCGCCGCAGGCTTGGGCTTAGCCTTGGCGGCGGCTTTCTTCGCCTTCGCCGGATCGGCCGTGCCTTCAAGGACGGTTTTGCACTTTGGACAGACCGGCGGGTGCTTCCCGAGGTCGTAGAATTTTGCCCCGCATTCCGGGCAGGTGTGCTTCTCACCGAGATCGTTGTTAGCCAAGGTCATTTCCCCATGCTTGGGCCGGGCGCTTGCCATGTCTGTGCGAACCTGTAAAGCGCCCATGTTTCGCGGAGTCCAGAGGGCTCCATGAGCCTTTCTACAAGGCCGAATAAAGGCGCTTTGATACTGATGCGAGCGATCTCCAGACCTGTCAGCCGGATCGCCGGATCTGTCCGTGCGCCGGGCGACAAATCCTGCTCGCACCGCGCCATCATGATGGCGGCCGTTGCAGAGGGCGAATCGACCATTACCGGCCTGCTGGAAGGCGAGGACGTGCTCAATACCGCCAAGGCCGTAAAGGCGCTGGGCGCGGGCGTTGAGCGCACTGGTCTGGGCGCATGGACGATCCAGGGTGTCGGGGACAAAGGCTTCTCGACCCCGTCCGGCGATCTCGATTTCGGGAACTCGGGCACGGGCGCACGTCTTATGATGGGTCTGGTCGGCGGCCATGCCGTCAGTGCACGGTTTGTAGGCGATACGTCGCTGTCCTCGCGGCCGATGGAGCGGGTGCTGAAGCCGCTGCGCGAAATGGGCGTGGGGGCCGAGACTGCGCCGGGCGGACGCCTGCCGGCTCTGATCCGTGGCGGCAATCTCAAGGCCATCCGGTATGCGCCGCCTGAAGCATCGGCGCAGGTGAAATCCGCCATCATGCTGGCTGGCCTGCGCGCCGATGGCGTGACGGTGGTCGAGGAAAAAGAAGCGACCCGCGACCATACGGAGCGGATGCTGCGGGCGTTCGGCGTCGAGGTTGGCGTGGAAGAGCGTGCGCATGGCGGGCCGATCGTGTCGGTGCGTGGCGGGCAGATGCTGAAGGCGCTCAAGGCCGAGGTTGCGGGCGATCCGTCGTCGGCTGCGTTCGCGCTGGCCATGGCGCTGATCGCGGGCGAGGGCGGCGCGACGGTCACGGGCATGCTGGATAACCGCACGCGCACGGGCTTCATCGATGCGGCCAAGGCGATGGGCGCTGACCTGCGCACGGAAGAAGACGGGCAAGCGACGGGCGAGGATACGGTGCGCGTGATCGCAACGCCTTCGCGTCTGCGTGGGGTCGCGCTCGATCCGGCTCTGGTGCCGTCGATGATCGACGAACTGCCGATCTTTGCTGTGCTGGCGGCGTTCGCCGAGGGCAAGACGACCGTGACGGGCGCGGCAGAACTGCGGGTGAAGGAGAGCGATCGCATCAAGGCGATCTGCGCCATGCTGGCAGTGAACGGCGTTGCGGTGGAAGAGCTGCCGGATGGCTTCATCGTGACGGGACGTGGTCCTCGTGGTGTTGCAGGCGGTGGTACGGTCGAAGCGCGTCACGACCATCGCATCGCCATGTCGGCGCTGGTGATGGGATCGGCTGCGAAGGATCTGGTGACGGTGGACGACATTGCAATGATCGCGACGTCGTATCCGGAATTCTTCGACCACATGGCGACGCTGGGCGCTGATGTGGTGACCCAATGATCATCGCGATCGATGGCACGACCTCGTCCGGGAAAGGCACGCTCGCGAAGCGGCTGGCAGCGCATTACAAGCTGCCGCATCTGGATACGGGGTTGCTCTATCGCGCGGTAGCGGCGTCGGCGCTGAACAAGGGGATCGACTTCCAGGACGAGCGGGAGTGCGCGCTGCTGGCGCAGCATATTGATCCGAGCGAGTTCGATGAGCGGGAGCTGAGAGGCGCGGGCGTGGGCGCCGCGGCTTCGGTGGTGGCGTCGCTCGGCGCGGTGCGGCGGGCGCTGTATGAATTCCAGCGCAGGTTCGCGCAGCAGGAGGGCGGTGCGGTTCTGGATGGACGGGACATCGGGACCGTTATCGCGCCGGATGCGGATGTGAAGCTGTGGGTCGATGCTTCGGTGGAGGAGCGGGCGCGGCGGCGGTTCAAGGAGCTGTCCTCCATGGGCGAGGACGTGACCCAGCATGGCGTGCTGACCCAGTTGAAGGAGCGCGACGCGCGCGATGCGGGGCGCAAGGATGCGCCGATGAAGCCGGCGAATGATGCGATCTGGGTCGACACGACACGGCTGACCGCTGACGAGTGTTTCGCCAAGGCGGTCGCGCTGGTCGAAGAACGCATCAACGTTCTTGGGGGCAAGTCGAAGCTTGAAGCGAAGAAAGCGGCGGCGAAGGCTGTGGCGAAGAAGCCGAAGGCCTGATCGCGGTCTGCGAGCGCGCCTACGTGGTTCGACGGGCGCCTGCTTCGCTAGCTGCTCACCATGAGGGTTAAACGGCTACTGGACCTGTAGCCCTGATCCGTCACCCCACCACAGCTTGCTGCACGTCGCGGACGACCTGGCCGGCCATGCCTTCGAGCGTGGTGTTGGTGAGGTTGACGATGGTGGTCTTGCGCGTGGGATCGACGTGCCAGGAGTGGCCCCAGACGCCGCCCCACTGCCATGTGCCCGGCGACAGGAAGGAGCCGCTGGCGGCGGGGTTGAGCAGGATCGATCCGCCGAAGCCGAAGGCGGTGTTGCCGGTCGGATCGAAGATCACGCGCAGCGGCCCGATCTGGTTCGACATCATGGCTTGCGTGGTTTCCGGCGAGAGGATGTTGCCGCCGCCAGCGCGGATCGTGTCGAGGAAGCGCACGATCTCGCCCGCCGTGCCGTTCATGCAGCCGCCGCCGCCCTGGAAGGCGTGGCGATTGAAGGCGCGTGAAGTGCCCAGATTGATCGGGGCGCAGCCGGGGACGAAGGGCTGCTTGAAGTTGTCGCCGATGCGCACGGGCTCCGGCATCGCGTTGGAGTAGGGCTGGGCGAGGCGGGCGGCGTCGGTGACGTGGAAGGACGTGTCCGTCATGGCCAGCGGGCCTGTGACGTATTTCTGGACCACGCCTTCGACGTCCGTGCCTTCGATCTTCGCGAGGATGGCGCCGAGCACGTCGATGGCGACGGAGTAGAGCCACATTGCGCCGGGCGGGAAGGTGAGGCCGGCCTGCACCATGCGGCCGAGATTTTCTTCCATGGTCAGGTCGCCGTCGATGCCGGCGGAGACTTTGACGGTGTTGTAGGGGCCAGCTTCGGGCTGGAGGAAATCATAGGACAGGCCAGCCGTGTGGGTGAGCAGGTGGCGGATGGTGATCGTGGGCGTTGAGCCGCCGGGAAGAGGCGGCTTGAAGTCGGGCAGGAAATCCGTGACCGGCGTGTCGAGCTGCATCTTGCCGAGTTCGATCATGCGCATGGCAGCGGCCGTGACGATCGGCTTGGTGATCGAGGCGAGACGGAAGATGTCCGTGCCCTTCATGGCGCGGCCAGCTTCGCGATCGGCAAGGCCGTAGGCCTTGAAGTGCGCCAGCTCGCCATCCCGCATGACGGCGATGACCGCGCCGACGAGGCGCTTCTGGTCGAGTGCGGATTGAAGGGCGGCGTCGATGCGTTGGGTGAGCTGGGTCATGGGGGGACGATAGCGGGGTTGGGTGTGGACGCAACGGGGTGCGTTCTCGCAGGTGAATGCGAGGTGGTCGGCAGTTGGCAATGGGTGATCGCGTGATGTGGGGGAGGTCCGCGCGTGCGCAGGCATCCGCGTGCGAGCACGCAGCCCCCTCCGTCTCGGCGCGAAGACGCGCCGATCCACCTCCCCCGCCTTTGGCGAGGGAGGACTTCGAGGGCGGTGTGCGTTGCTGGTGCTCCACCGGCGAAGCCGGGGGAGGTGGATCGATGCGGAGCATCGAGACGGAGGGG
>DAINAT010000135.1:0-7969 GCA_036733305.1 Hyphomonadaceae bacterium | reverse complement strand
ACGTCCACTTCGGACGCGGCGCAACCGTTGGCTCGGTGATCCCGACCAAGGGCGCAATCATCCCCGCAGCTGTCGGCGTCGACATCGGCTGCGGAATGATGGCGGTCGAAACCACGCTGACCGCAGAGCAGTTGCCGGACTCGCTGGCGAAGTTGCGTTCGGAAATCGAACGCAAGGCGCCCGCCGGTTTTGGCCGCAACGGCGAATGGGGCGCCATGCCCGATAGCATCGTGTCGCGCTTGCGTGACTCGGATCTCAACGCGCGTCTTGATCGCATCCGCGACAAGCACCGCAAGATTCCGAACCACAAGCTCGGCACGCAGCTCGGCACGCTCGGCTCCGGCAACCACTTCATCGAGGTCTGCCTCGACGAACGCGGCCACGTCTGGGTCATGCTGCACTCGGGTTCGCGCGGAACGGGCAACCAGATCGGGCAGTACTTCATCGAGACGGCCCGGCGCATGCTCGAAAAGCGTGTGCTCGGCTACCACGTCCCCGATCAGGACCTCGCCTTCTTCATCGAAGGCGAACCGATCTTCGACGACTACATCGAAGCGGTCTCATGGGCGCAAGACTACGCGCGCGCAAACCGTGAAGCGATGATGGAGCGGACACTTATGGCAATGCGTGAGCATCTCCCGAAGTTCAAGCTCGGCAAGCACGCGGTGAACTGCCACCACAACTATGTGGAGCAGGAACACCATTTCGGCGCCGATGTCTGGGTCACCCGCAAAGGCGCAGTCCGCGCCGGAGAGGGCGAGCTCGGCATCATACCGGGTTCGATGGGCGCGAAATCGTTCATCGTTCGCGGCAAAGGCAACGCGGAATCCTTCTGCTCGTGCTCGCACGGCGCAGGCCGGAAGATGTCGCGTACGAAAGCCAAGGAGACGTTCACGCTGAAGGATCACCGCGAGGCTACCGAAGGCGTCGAATGCCGGAAAGACCAGGGCGTGATCGATGAAACGCCGATGGCCTACAAGGACATCGACGCCGTCATCGCCGCGCAAACCGATCTGATCGAGGTGGTCCACACCTTGAAGCAGGTGGTATGCGTGAAAGGATAGAGGAGCGGGCGACCACTTAATGGTCGCCCGTTCACTTGTTCGCCCCCACTCTCTCCGCCAGCGCCACCATGAACAGCACGGCGGTCGACGCAACACTGAGGATCAACGGCGTGCTCCACGGAAGCGCCAGCCAGCCGACGGCAAGAGCTGCGCACCCCGCCAGCCGCGTCCATGCGATCTTCTTCCACACGGCCCAGGTCGCCACCGCCGTACCCGCCAGGAACAGGATCGGGCCGCCGAGAAGCGTCAGAGCCGCCGCATTCGACACATGCCCCTCCGGATGGGCCAGCACCAGTTCGTCCGATACGGCGACCACAATGATACCCGCGATCACGAGGATCGGTGAGTAGGTATAGGCCCGTCGCGCGATGCCGCCCGGATCTGCAGAATGACTGATCGCATGCGAGGCCGCCTCATGCGCTTCGCCGAAATAGAGCACCCACATCGCGACGGTGGACAGAACGGCGGAAACGAACGCCACAACAACCGGTCCGCTCCATTGCAGCTCAGCAAAGGTCGCACCCGACACCAGCAGGGTCTCGCCCAGGCAGATGATGATGAACAACCCGACCCGCTCGGCCATGTGGCCGCCCTCGATCGTCCAGTCCTCGGTCCGCGCCCGCCCCAGGCCGGGAACCCAGAAATAGACTGCCGGCGATACATACTCGATCGCCAGCGCCGCCAACCACAGCAGCATCCGGTGTTCCGGCGCCGCGAAGCCGCCGCTGATCCAGAACACCGCCGACAGCATCAGCCACACCAGAATGCGCTGGAAGTTCCGCACCAGCTTCGCATCCTCGCGCGACGCCCACAGCATGAACAGCGTGCGCCCGACCTGGATCAGCACGAAGGCAATCCCGAAGGCCCAGCCCGTCTCGCCGAATGCGTGCGGCAGGGCGGCAGACATAACCAGCCCGATCCCCATCAGGACGAACAGCGCCGCCTGCACCGGCCCGGCTTCAGGATCGAGCCAGTTGGTCACCCACGACGTATAGATCCACGCCCACCAGACTGCCGCCAACAGCATTGCCGCCTGTAGCGCGCCTTCCCACGTCAAATGCGCCAGCAGGGCATGGCTGATCTGGGTAATCGCAAAGACGAACACCAGATCGAAGAACAGTTCAACGAATCCCACTCGGGCGTGCTCGCCCTTTACACGCTCGCGTAGCAGACTCATGGATACCCCCTCTTCAACACGCTCTCCTTAGGCTTAACATGAGCTTCTGTCAGCGTGATCCCGCAATCTGCAAGCTGGCAACCAGCCACCCTCGCGCAAGACGCTCACGCTCAAGCAGCTAGTGTGCGTTAAAGGTTAGACAGAGACGGGCAGCTCGAAAGGACTGCCCGTTTTCGTTTCCCGCTACATACCCATATAGCTTTATGCGCTGCTCTTCATCACGATGACAGCGCACGCAGTATAGAGGATCGTAATGCAGACCACCCCAGTTCGTATCGCTGTCGCAGCCACTCTCTGCTTCGCGCCGGCCGCAACCGCGCAGGAGAAACCGAACTGGGACGCCGTCGCCGTGGCGCCCGAAAGCCATCACGTGCTGCTGGAAAACGACGCCATCCGCGTGCTGCGCGTCTTGGTCGCGCCCGGCGCGCAGGAGCCGATTCACGAACACCAGTGGCCGAGCGTCATGCTGTTCGATCAGCCGCAGCCGATCACCTACGTCGTCTTCGCGCCAACAGCCGACAAGCCGAAAGAAGTCCAGCGCATCGAAGCCCCCGCCCTTCCCGCCGGCCACGCCGAATGGGCCCCGCCCGAAGACCTGCATGCGGTCGCGAACCGTGGCGACAAACCCTTCATCGCTCTCCGCATCGAGTTCAAAGGCAAGCTTGTCGAAACAAAGCAGTGAGCGCCACTCGCGTCACATAACACATCAACGCGCCGCAATACGCTTAGGTCTTCACCGCAGCCTTCGCCTGCGAGACCTTGTAGATGCGGAAGCCAACGAAGGCCGCAGCCGCCAGTATGATATAGCCAAGCCCAAGCGGCAGGCCGATCGCCATCAGGCCGATCAAGGCCAACACGCCGGTCAGGATCATCGGCGCAACCAGCGGCGGCCCATAGCTCGCACCCGTCGTCATATTGCGCAGCGCAATCGCATCCAGCGTTCCGTTCTTCAGATCGCCCGCAGCAACAACCTCGTCGCCTTCGCGCAGAGATGGAAAGTCACGGCCGCGATAGACCACGACCCGATTATCGACCCTGAAGCCCGCAAGCTGGTTCACGATGACAGCGCCGTTCTGCAACGGCGTAGCATCAACGCTCTTCTCAACTCCCGAAGCCTTCCCCCGCACGACCGTCGCCATACTGCACGTCTCCCAGCCAGAATTTGCCGGGACTTAACATGGGTGAAACTGAACGGCTCGCAACGTATAGTTGAGGGCGGCACATATCGCACCACCCTCAATCTCGTTCGTACGCGGAGAGAAACGTCAGGCCGCTTCGATCACCGTCGCGATACCCTGCCCGCCGCCGATGCACTGCGTCGAGAGCGCGAACTTTCCGCCTTCGCGCTTCATGATCTGCGCCGCCTTGCCCGTGATCCGAGCACCCGTCGCGCCCAACGGGTGGCCGATCGAGATGCCGCCGCCATCGATGTTCACGCGCTCCATCGGGATACCGAGCTCACGGATGGATGCGACAGCCTGCGAGCCGAACGCCTCGTTGATCTCGACCACGTCGATGTCGCGGATGGTCAGGCCCGCACGCGCCAGCGCTTTCTGGGATGCCGGTACAGGTCCCATGCCCATGATCTCCGGCGGCACGCCAGCGACAGCTGCCGAGCGGATGATGCCGAGAATTTCGAGGCCATGCCGCTTCGCGTACGCCTCGCTCGTGATCAGCGTCATCGCAGCGCCGTCTGTCAGAGGCGAGGCCGTGCCGGCCGTCACCACGCCATCAGGGCGGAAAGCCGGCTTCAGTCCGGCCAGTCCTTCCAGCGTCGTCGACGGGCGCAGCGTGCCGTCCGCATCGACAATGCCATCGGCCGTGGTCACCGGCACGATCTCGGCTTTCAGCCTGCCCGCGCTTTGCGCCTCGGCGGCTTTCATCTGCGAGAGGTAAGCCAACTTCTCCTGCTCGGCGCGGGAGACATTGTATTGCTTCGCGACATTCTCCGCCGTCTCACCCATCGAGATATAAGCGTCCAGCATCACGTCGGGGTTGGTCGCGCCCTTGCTCGCGAAGCGCGGATTGGGCGAATGATTGAACCCGCCCTGCGGCACGCGCGTCATGCTCTCGACGCCGCCAGCAATGAACGCGTCACCCGCGCCGATCGCGATCTGCCCCGCCGCATAATGAATGGCCGACATGGACGAGCCGCAGAAGCGGTTCATCGTGATCCCGCCCAGCTCGATCGGCAGCCCCGCCAGAAAGCTGGCCAGCCGCGCAATGTTCGATCCCTGCTCTGCCTCTGGGTAGGCGCAGCCAAGCACAACATCTTCGAGCGTCTTCGGGTCAATGCCGGTTCGGTCGACCAGGCCTCGAATAGCGATGGCCGCGAGGTCATCAGGCCGAACTCCGGCCAGCTTTCCCTTGTTGGCGAAATGGAACGGCGTGCGTGCGTAACCAGCGATAACGGCCCGGGTCATGTTCGACTCTCCCTAAGTGGACTACGTTATATGATGGTTATCATATTGCATTGCACAAGAGGGCCTGAACGTTAAATCGGCGGCTCC
The DNA here is from genome assembly GCA_036733305.1 of Hyphomonadaceae bacterium. Taxonomy (GTDB): domain Bacteria; phylum Pseudomonadota; class Alphaproteobacteria; order Caulobacterales; family Hyphomonadaceae; genus UBA7672. The sequence continues at coordinate 3,218 of DAINAT010000135.1, read as the reverse complement.
GCCATGCAGAAGTCGCGTTTACGGGTTAGCCCCTTGGAAGAAGACGAGGTTTGCGGCAGAGACTTTTCGGGACCAGAGGCCGGGACGGATGCATCAGCTAGTACTTCTTCGCCACGCCAAGGCGGCGGCAGACAGCGACACGGGCGAAGACTTCGATCGCCCCCTCGCCCCACGCGGCCGTGAGGATGCCCCGGTTGTCGGCAAGGCGCTCGCTGATGCCGGCGCTGATCCGCAAGTCGTTCTCGTCTCAGCCGCCTGTCGTACACGCGAGACCTGGGGCCTCATCGCTTCGAACTTCCCGCAAGCCGAAGTCCGCTTCCTGCAGTCGCTCTATCTTTGCGCCGCCGAAGATCTGGCCGAGGAAGCCAAAAACGCCGGCGCGGAACGTGTGATGATCATCGCCCATAACCCCGGCATGCACGAACTCGCCGCGCGCTGGTCGCATCGCAACAACGAACTCGAAACCCGCGTGCGCGCAAAATACCCAACCTGCGCCGGCACGCTGTTCACCCGCAAGGACGCGGAGGCTTCGTGGAAGCTGCAGGCCTTCGTGACACCGAAGACGATCTCGGACTGATCAGTCTGCAGATGGCGTCTGCGCCTGCGGTGCGATCACCAGATCGCCCACGCCCTCGAACGACCAATTGTTCACGAGGCCCAGCAGATAGAGGCCGTAGAGCGTCAGGAACACCAGCCCGGTAAACATGCCGACGCGGCGCTTGGCGAAGATCACCAGCACGACGAGGATCGCTGCAAGCGCCATCGCCCAGTTGCTGAAGGCCGTGAATTCAGGGCTCAGCGCGGTCCGCGGGCCGAGAATGCCGACCACGCCGCCCACGCCCAGAATATTGAAGATGCACGCGCCGATGATGTTGCCCATAGCCACATCCGACTGCTTGCGCACCGCAGCCGCCACCGCCGCGCCGAGTTCCGGCAGCGACGATCCGAATGCCAGAAGCGTCAGGCCGATGATCCGCTCGGAGACATTCAGCTCCTTGCCCAGCGTGATGCCGCCATCGACAAGAAAGCGTGCGCCAAGCGGAAGACCGATCAGGCCGATCAGGATCAGCATGGTCATCCGCCATGCCGGCGTATTCATGATCGCGATTTCTTCGTGCGTGTCCTCGGTCGTGTCCTCACGGTCGATCATCCACGCGAGCACAACGTAGATGGCCAGCACCACCAGGAAGACCATGCCGACGATCTGCGTCAGGCCGAAAAACATCGTCACGCCGATCCACGCGGCCGTGCAGCACAGCATGAAGAACGCGGTGATCCGCATTCGGTGCGCAACGGTGGTGATCGGGAAGATCAGGGCGGGAAGCGCGAGCACCAGGAAGATGTTCGCGATGTTCGAGCCGATGATGTTGCCGTGGGCCAGCCCCGAATAGCCATTCGAGGCCGCCTGCACGCCAATCAGGAATTCCGGCATCGACGTGCCGAAGCCGACAATCAGGATGCCGACAAGAAGCGGCGAGATGTTCGACTTGTAGGCAGCCGCCAGCGCGCCACGCACGAGGCAGTCGCCCGAATAGATCAGTACGGCGAAGCCGAGGACGAGGAATACGATCGAGCCGGTCATGTCAGCTGCCTCCTCCCCGGGTCATCCGCCCTTGTCCCCATGACGGGGAGCGACCGCTAGTCGATACGGCGATACTCGATGAGGTTCAGCAGGCTGAACACAACCACCACAGTCAGAATTGCCCAGACAGCCGCCACGGTATTCTCCTTCAAACTGGTCTGCACTGCGTCTATGCCTGTCCTACCCCATGACCCGCAAGGCCCTTCCCCGTTGAGAAAAAAGACAATCCGCGACCGTGTGTTCCAGGCCTATTTCCGCATGCGGCGGCCTGCCACGCTGGGGGTAAGGGGGGTGGTGGTCGATGAAAAAGGCCAGGTTCTGCTGCTGAAACACACCTACACGCCCGGCTGGCACCTGCCCGGAGGCGGGGTGGAGAGCCTCGAAACCTGTGGGTTGTCTCTGATCCGCGAACTCGAGGAAGAGGCGGGAATCATTGCATCCGTCGAGTCGCTGGAGCTGATTTCAGTCCACGCCAACCACGCCTTCTTCCCGAACGACCATGTGCTGGTCTACCGCGTCCGCAGCTGGACCCAGGGCAAATCCACGCAAAAGGGCGAAATTGCTGAGGTTCGCTTCTGCGATCCCAAGTCGCCCCCGCCCGACATTTCCAGGGGCACACAAAACAGGCTGGACGAAATCTTCAGCGGCAAACCCCAGAGCGAACATTGGTAGGTCCAAAAGCCACCGACACACCTTCGTTACACCTGCTGCATTTTGCTCCCTGGACGGCCATTGATTTGGAGTAATGTTTGGTCATCACTGCAGCCGGGTCTGTGGAGGACGTGCATGCGACTAGGATTGGTTTGCAAACTGACGTTGAGTCTTGCCGCACTTGCGTCGCTCGGCGCGTGCGGTGATCCGGATGCAGCCAAGATCAATCCGCTGGTCGGCAATCTCGAGGGCGACCAGGCGCTGATCGCCTCCGCCCAGACCATCAGCGACGCCATCGGCGGGTGCACAAAGCCGGCAGACGCGCAGATCGAATCAAAAGTCGTCGGCATGCAGAACGGCGCCATCGTGATGCTCGCCTGCAGCCAGGGCTCCTACTCCGCCACGCACCGCCTCTTTGCAGTTCACAGCGCCGAAGACCTCGAATTGCTGACCATCCCGGACTATGACGCCGGCGGCTGGTTCGCGACCGATCAGGCCAGCATGGCCGAAATCGACGCCGGCAATGAAACGCTGACGACCTTCCGCAAAAGCGCCGACGATGGCCGCTGCGGATCGGAAGGCACGTATCACTGGGACGGCAAGAAATTCACCGTGCAGGAACTGCGCTCGCAGGATTGCACCGCGCCGGATCGCAAGGGCCCGCCCTTCCCCGTCGTGTGGCCCACGCAGGTCGGCGCCGTGGTTGATCCGAACGGCGCGACGCCGGAACCGTAGGCGCTGCGCGCCGGGCAATCGGCAATCGAGCGGGTTTTCAAACATCGTGGCGCAGCAGGCGCCGTGTAGGGTGCATCTTGATGCACCTGTGGTTGGTCGCGGTGCATCAAGATGCACCCTACGTCCCGTCGTGGCGCGATTGGTCGTTGGGACCAGCTTTCGCTGTCCGTGATGCTTGGGTTCGTCCCTCCCGATTGGGAGTCGGGGCGCATGCGAACACGCCGTGGGTAGTGCCTGTGCTGATCCTGCG
>DAINAT010000134.1:0-8029 GCA_036733305.1 Hyphomonadaceae bacterium | reverse complement strand
GTCCGAAGGCATGCAACCCGCACGCCCTCACAATCCCGCACCACCCTCACTCCGCGTCCGACGCTTCGCGTCGAACCCCAGACGAAAGTCGGGACCCAGAGCATCAAGGGTGATGTGCGTTCAGGACCTGCACCCGCAGCCCTGTACCCCGGCCTTTGCCGGGACAAGCGGAACAAGGTCCGCTTTCACAGCGCTGAACTAACCCAGCGCACCAAACCCAATCTCCCACACCCCGCCTCACAGCGGGAACGCGAACCCGCGCCTAAAGCCCCGCGTCGTACAGCGCCGGCAGCAGGTGTACGATCTTGTCGGCAAGGTTGTGCCGGCTCAGCGGTTTGGCCGTCCAGTCCGTCATCCCCAGCGACATCAGCTTGCCCGCCTGATGGCGGTGCTTCTCGCTCAGCAGCCCCAGAATCGGAATGTCCGACCATGGCGTCGCACTCCGGCGAACCCAGCGGATCACCTCCGCGCCGTTCATCAGCGGCAGGTCCATGTCGAGCAGCACCAGATCAAACGATCGCAACGCCAGCAGATCAATTGCCGACTGCCCGTCCTCGACCTCGATCGACGAGATCCGCTGGCTCGCCAGCAGAACGCGCAACACCCGGCGATGATAAGGGTCCGCCTCCGCCACAAGGATGCGCGTGAAGTCGAGCGGTCCCTGTGTGCCGTGATGATGCGCAGGACGATCAAGCGCGCTGCGTATGTCGCTCATCGGTCCGAACGTATCGAATGGTTCGTCTGCGGTTTCCCCCGCACAAAGGTGCTCGTCATGGCCAAAAAGCCAATCATCAAGCTTCGCTTGTTGTTTTCGCATTTGATTTCCGGTGCGTCCCACCGCCCCTACCTAAGCCTCCACTATCGGAGCCCTGCGCTAAGGCGGCATGAGCGGGAGCGGTGGAATTGGACCGCCCGGAATAACCAAACTTCCCCCGGAATCGTTGCGGCCCGGACATATATCGACCGGGCCGCCTGACAGCGTTCAGTTTTTCGCTACGGATGCGTCTTCTTCCGGGGTGCGGTCTGTTTACCGAGACGATCGACGAGATCGCTATTGCGAAACAGGATCGCAGCTCGATGATTGGCTGGCCTTGATCGCGCCCGCCATCGGATCGTCCGTTGCCACGACATGCGCCGCGAAGGTCCGCTTGTCGGTGGACGCAAACAGGTCTTCGAGCGGGGCGTAGTGATCGTCGACGAGGAACACGTCGATATGCTTGCCCTTGATTGCGCCGCCACGGTCGCCCGCGAACAGGTAGCCGTCATGGACATACGACGCGCCGTTCAGCTCGAACTTGCGGCCACGCAGTTCCGGCACGAACACCACGCTCTCGAGTGGGATCACATCGGGATCAACCGCAATCGTACGGAACGGCATGAGCGGCAGGTTGCGCACGCCACAGCCGAGCGGATGGTTCACTGCTTTGAAGCGCGCACGCCGCGTCGCGTTCTTCACGCCGTCCGACAGCGAACCGAGAAACTCATCGCAGTTCGTTTGCTCGGGCCCGTTCGAGTCGACATAGACGAAGGCCTTCGACGTTCCATCAGACTTGATCGCAACCGATCCCTGCAGCGCCGCTTCGCACCAGTCGCGTTGCGACAGCGGAGCCGAGATCGCATCGCCCTTGCGGCCGACCAACGGGAACGCGGCTGAGTCTGTTGCCGGAGCGGCAGACACCAGCGGCGTATGATAGTGCGTCGCCCACAGTTTGAGATCCGGGCCCAGTCCGGTCGGCGCAGGCTCTCCAAGCGTGAAGTCCACCGCTCGCTGCAGCGGCGTCAGCGGCAGCGATGTGGGCTCAGCAGTCGATGTGGGCTCAGGCGCAACCGGCATCCCCGGAACGGCAGCCGTCGCGCACGCGGCCAGCACGAACAGGAAGGTGAAAGTCAGTTGCTTCATCGGCGGCGCATCTTCCGGAACAGGCGGTCCCGGCGGGCGCAGCTTGAGCGCGGGCAGGGGACCCTCTCTCCCTGAGGAGATAGGCTCCGATTTCAACCCGAGTATGGCGGATACGTTTTCCACGACACTAGCGAAAGCGCCAAAGGCGTTACCGAAGCCTTACGGTGCGTCAGATCGCACTCGTTGCTTTCTTGCGTTTACGGCCTGGACGGTCGGAGTCTTTACAGACTTCCTCGCCGGCATCTCGCAGCGCGATCGCTGCAGGGTCATTCTTATCAACGACATAGGCGTCGAAAGTTCCACGCGCGTTCGAGCGGACGATATCTGGGAAGGGCTTAACGTTCGCGTCGGCAACGAACATGTCGATGTGGTTACCTTCGATCGCGCCGCCGGTGTCGCTCGCAATGACATATCCGTCATGTACGAAGATCTCGCCCTTGTTCCAGAAGGTCTGCCCGCGCAGCTTCGGAATATAGAACACAGTGCCCATCTTGAAGCGCTGACGATCGACCGCGATCGTGCGGAATGCCATCAGCGGAATGACGCGCACATCGCAAGCGGCCGGATGATGGAATTGCTGGAAGCGCGCGCGGCGGGTCGCTGATTTGATGCCGGTCGAGAGATCGCCGAAATGCTTGTCGCAAACGACCTGCGCGGGGCCTCCGCTGTCGACATACATGTAGGCGACCGGATCGGTCTTGCCGTCATCGACCCAGATCGAGCCCTGCATCGCAGCGTCGCACCAGTCTTCGGTCGACAGCGGCGGAGAGACGGCCTGGCCATTCTTGCCCAGCAGCGGCTTGGCCGCGACGCTGGTCCAGGACGGGCGCACGGTGGGCATGTGGTAGTACGTCGCCCACAGCTTCGTCTTCTGTTTGGGGTTCAGTTCCTCGTCATCCGGCGACTTGAGCTGGAAGCTCAGCGCCTGCGCCGTCGGGTGCAACTCCGCACGGCCGATGACGATATCGACGTTGGTTGCAGCGAATGCGGCGCGAAGAGGAGGGCCAAGGAAGATCGCGGCTGTGGCGACCACCAGAACAAGGGCAAGGAGCAGTCGTTTCATGAGTATCCCGGCTGCCGACCCCGTGCCCCGCAGAAGCCTCTGAACTTGGGCAAGAACATGGCAGCTTCAACCCACGAGTGCAATCGTCGCAGACGTGGACGCGGGTCTTCCGAAAATTCGTTTGTTCTACAAAGGGCAGATATTAACGCGGTACGGGCGTCGGCTGAGCGGGTGTTGAAGGGATCGCCGGATCGAGATGCGCCCAGTGCGGCGCCGACGAGGTCCAGATGTTCATTGAAGGCGTTACGCCAGCGGTATGATCGAGCGTGCCTGCGCGCAGGATGACCAGGTCCGGCCGCGCGCTTGAGGCGCTTGTAACGGGCGTTCCGCAGTGCGGGCAGAAGCCGCGCGTCATCGTGTTGCCCGAGTCAGCGGTCGATACAAAGGCCCGAAGCTCTCCGGTGATGGCGACGTCCGCCGCGTTGAAGACCACGTTCACGGTCGATGAGCCGGCAGCGAAATACTGGCAGTCGCGGCACCAGCACTGGCGCGCGGCGACCGGCGCCGTGCTCACTGAATAGCGCACCGCCTTGCACAGGCAGCCGCCGGTGATCGGTAACGCAACCGGAAGCGAGGTGTCAGTCATGTCTATCCTCCAGCCGCTATCTTAGCGGGCGGGGACGCAACACGCTACGCCGCGCTGGCCTCGATGAGATCGAGGATGTCTGACAGGTCCGGATCATCCGCGCTGGTTGCATGCAGCACATCGGTGGCGGCGTGCGTCACGGTGCGCGATGTGGCCTCGTGGATCTTGTTGAGCAGCAGTCGGCGGTCGATCGGTTTGGCGAGGTAGTCCGTCATGCCCATGGCGACGAAGCGCTCGCGGTCGCCTTCCATCGCATCAGCTGTCAGGGCGATGACGGGGAGAGTGCGCCAGGGTTGATCGGACGCCCGGATGCGTCGGATTGCTTCACAGCCATCCATGATCGGCATGTGCACGTCGAGCAGGACAACATCGAACTCACGCTCACCGAGGCGCTTCAACGCTTCTGCGCCGTTCTCGGCTTCAACGACTGTCGTTTGCAGGCTGGCAAGGAACAGGCGGGCGACCTGGCGGTTCACTGCATTGTCGTCCACGAGGAGGATACGCAGCGGCCCGGTTCGTGACGAATTGCTTGAGCCGATGGACGGCGCCACAGCAGCCAGGGCGGGCGCCGATATGGCCGCACCCGCTTCGAAGCTGAGGAAGAAGGTCGAGCCGCAGCTCGCCGCGCTGGCAACGGTCACGTCGCCATTCATCAGGCGTGCAAGACGGCGCGTGATGGCGAGGCCGAGGCCAGTGCCTCCGAAATTGCGCGTGATGGACCCATCCGCCTGCGTGAACGGCGTGAACAGGTTGGCGACCGTATCCGGCGCCATGCCGATGCCCGTGTCACGCACTTGCAATTCGACACGCGAGACGCCGCGCGCGTCCGGTTCAGTCACCGAGCCGATTATCTCGACCTCGCCAGATGGCGTGAACTTGACCGCATTCGAAATCAGATTCGACAGGCACTGATGCACGCGCACGGCATCATAGTGGAGGTAGGTTTGCGCGGTCTCGGGCAGGGTGACGCGGATGGCCACGTCCTTGTCGTTTGCGATGGCTTCGAACAGTTTGCGGGCGCGCTCGATCGTCGTGCGCAGATCCATGTCGACCGGCGAGATATCAAGGCGACCAGCCTCGATCTTCGACAGGTCCAGCACATCGTTGAGGAGCACGGTCAACGTCTCGCCGGACGAGACGATGATGTCGATTTTTTCGCGTTGATCCGCCGGCAACTCTTCGAGCGCCAGGGCCTGAGCCATGCCGAGAATGCCGTTCAGAGGCGTACGGATTTCGTGGCTCATCGTGGCGAGAAAATTGGTCTTGGCGCTGGACGCGTTGTTCGCTTTCTGGGTCTCTGCCGAAAGCTGGGCCGAAACCGTCAGCAGTTCGCGGTTCTTCGCTTCGCTGAGATTCACGGATGCCTGATAAAGATCGAACGCGCTCGCGACGCCAGCATAGAGGCCCAGCGCATCAACGAATACCACGCCTTCCATCAGCGCCTGCAGCGACATCTCCGCCATGCTGCGGCAGATCGTTTCAATCGGCATGCAGGAGTCTACGATGCGCGGATCGCTGTTCATCAGCTGCGCGATCGGGCGCTTCTCCCACAGTTCCCGGCCGAACTTGTGCGAGAAGTGTTCGAGGAGGCGCTGACGCGTTACGAGCCCGACGGGCTTTCCGTTTTGCACGATCGGGATGATGTGAAGATCGGGGTCCTGATCGAACCAGACGAAGATTCGTCCGCCCAGCGTTTCCGGCGACGCCACCTGAGTTCGTCGCGCAATGTCGATCGCCTGCACACTCTACTCCATGCACCTAACGATAAGTGAGGTAGCGTTCGCGCGCTGAGATCGCGTAAACCACACGGCGTTGCGCGCATGTTGTTTCGTGAAATTTTGGCGACGGTTTTGCGACAGCTACGCCGCGCTGGTCTCGATGAGATCGAGGATATCCGACAGGTCCGGATCATCCGCGCTGGTTGCATGCAGCACATCGGTGGCGGCGTGCGTCACGGTGCGCGATGTGGCCTCGTGGATCTTGTTGAGCAGCAGTCGGCGGTCGATCGGTTTGGCGAGGTAGTCCGTCATGCCCATGGCGACGAAGCGCTCGCGGTCGCCTTCCATCGCATCAGCCGTCAGCGCGATGACGGGGAGGGTGCGCCAGGGTTGATCGGACGCGCGGATGCGGCGGATCGCTTCGCAGCCATCCATGATCGGCATGTGCACGTCGAGCAGGACAACATCGAAGGCGTGTTCGGTGAGACGTTGCAGCGCTTCCACGCCGTTCTCTGCTTCGACAATCTCGCACTGAAGGCGGGCGAGGAAGAGTTTGGCGACCTGGCGGTTGGTGGCGTTGTCGTCGACCAGCAGGATGCGGATCGGTTGTTGGGATTGCTGAGTTTGCGGAAGCTCGGCGTCTTCGCGCTCCGGATTGATCCGCTTGCGAGCTGCGGGGGCTTCAAAGGTCAGCGTAAAGGTCGACCCCTGCTTGACGGCGCTGGAGACGTGCACGTCTCCGCCCATCAGTCGCGCAAGCCTGCGCGTGATGGCGAGGCCGAGACCAGTGCCGCCGAAGCGGCGCGTGGTTGATCCATCTGCCTGCGTGAACGCGCTGAACAGGCGGGCGAGGGCGTCCTCGCTCATGCCGATACCGGTGTCGGTCACGCTGATACGCACGCGGTGCAGTTTGCTGGCGGGCGATGCGCCTACGCTCCAGCGGACATCCACCCGCCCGCTCTGCGTGAACTTCACGGCATTGGAAATCAGGTTGGTGACGCACTGGTGGACGCGCACCCGATCGAAGCTCAGCCAGTCCGGCCCGCCACCTTCGCGCGTGACGGAGAGCACGATGTTTTTCTCGTGCGCCACTGATTCAAACAGTCCAGCTGCACGATCCAGCGCCGCCTTGAGGTTCGTATCGACCGCCGAGATTTCCATCTTGCCGGCTTCGATTTTCGATAGGTCCAGAATATCGTTCAGCAGGGCGGTCAGGGTCTCGCCCGAACTCAGGATCACGTTCAGCTTCTCACGCTGGTCCACCGCCAGCGTATCCATCGCCAACGCCTGCGCCATGCCCAGCACGCCATTCAGCGGCGTGCGGATCTCGTGGCTCATCGTGGCAAGGAAGTCGGACTTGGCGCTCGATGCTGCGTTCGCCTTCTCGGTCTCGGCGGCAAGGCGCGCTGCAAGGCTGGTCAGGTCGCGATTGCGCTCTTCGGCAACGGCAATGACCGTGCGGAATAGCTCGAACGCGCCAGCGAGGCCGACATAGTCGCCATCCGCATCGACCGTCACGATGCCTTCGAACAGGGCCTCACGCGAGATTGGTGCGATAACCCGGCTGACCTCGGCCAGCGGCATCGCTTCGCTGATCACAACAGGCGAGGGGTTCATGAAATGCGCAGCCGGCCTGCGCTCCCACAGGCCGCCGGTCTTGCGCATGCTGTTCAGACGCTCGCGCGTGATCACGCCCACAGGCTTGCCTGCGCGCACGACAGGGAAGGTATCGACGTCAGCCGCATTCTTGAAACGCACCGCGATCTCGCCCGCGAGCGTATCGGGCGTCACGAAGCTGACGCGCCTTGCAATGTCCCCGGCTCTCATCGTCCCATCACCACGCGTCCGCTTTTTCCGCGGACTGTAGGCGACGTTACGCCGGACAGCTGAAAATCACGTGAATTCAATGTGCTGCACAATTGGGCGCCGCCGCGCGCAAGTCGGGCAGTAAAAATGAACGTTGTTAAGCTCTCGACCTAAGCCGTAATGACGCCAGCGATCGCTGCCTTCGCCGCGAGCACCGGGCTCATCAGGTGCGTGCGTCCGCCGCGGCCCTGACGGCCTTCGAAGTTGCGGTTGGAGGTCGATGCGCAACGCTCGCCCGGCTTCAGGATGTCCGGGTTCATGCCGAGGCACATGGAGCAGCCCGGTTCGCGCCACTCGAAGCCCGCATCAAGGAAGACCTTGTCGAGGCCTTCCTCTTCCGCCTGCGCGCGGATGAGGCCCGAGCCCGGCACGACCATGGCGCGCACGCCTTGCGCCACGTGCTGGCCTTTCGCCACTTCCGCGGCGGCCCGCAGGTCTTCAATGCGCGAGTTGGTGCACGAGCCGATGAAGACGCGATCGATCTTGACACCTTCCAGCTTCTGTCCCGGCTCAAGACCCATATAGGCGAGGGCGCGTTCGGCGGCTTCGCGCTTCACGCTGTCGGCGATCTGCGAGGGGATTGGCGCGCTGGCTGTGATGGGCGCTGCCTGCTCGGGGCTGGTGCCCCAGGTGATGGTCGGGGCGACGTCGGCAGCGTGGATGTCGATGACTTCGTCCCAGTGCGCGCCATCGTCCGAATGCAGGGTCTGCCAATGATTGAGCGCGGTTTCCCACTGTCCGCCTTTTGGCGTGGCGGGGCGGCCTTTCATGTAGTCGAAGGTCGTTTCGTCCGGCGCAACGAGGCCCGCGCGAGCGCCGCCTTCGATCGACAGGTTACATAGCGTCATGCGGCCTTCCATCGACATGGAGCGGATGGCCGAGCCCATGTATTCGAT
>DAINAT010000133.1:0-8156 GCA_036733305.1 Hyphomonadaceae bacterium | reverse complement strand
GCTTCACCGTCGAACGCTACAGCCACGTGATGCACATCGTCTCGAACGTGCAAGGCAAGCTCAAGGCTGGCGAGGATATGGTTTCTGCGCTCGCAGCAGGTTTCCCGGCCGGCACGACCTCAGGCGCACCGAAGATCCGCGCCATGGAAATCATCACCGAACTCGAACCACACGCACGCGGCGTCTATGCCGGCGGCGTTGGCTATTTCGGCGCTGGCGGCGACATGGACACCTGCATCGCTCTGCGCACCGCCGTCTTCGCTGGCGGCAAGATCCATGTGCAGGCCGGCGGTGGCGTCGTCTACGACAGCAATCCCGAGAGCGAGTTCATGGAGACGGTGCACAAGGCCAGCGCGCTCTTCCGCGCCGCCGAGGAAGCTGCCCGCTATGACCGGGGGAACCGGTGATGACCAAAGTCCTGCTCATCGATAACTACGACAGCTTCACCTACAACCTCGTCCACTATCTCCAGGACGTCAGCCCGGATGTGGAAGTTGAAGTCGTCCGCAACGATGCATTGACCGCCAAGGAAGCGCTGGCCAAGGGAGCCGATGCAATCGTGCTGTCGCCCGGTCCGTGTACGCCGGATGATGCCGGCATCTGCCTCGAACTCATCAAGCTGGCCGACGACACCATGCCGATCCTCGGCGTCTGCCTCGGCCACCAGGCGATCGGCCAGGCCATGGGCGGCATCGTCGAGGGCGCGAAGGATATCGTCCACGGCAAGGCGTGGGATGTGAAGGTTCTCGGCGGCGATCTGTTCGCTGGCGTACCAGAGAAATTCCAAGCCGTGCGCTATCACTCGCTGGCGATCCGTCGCGATGGCATGCCCAACGTGCTGTCCGTCGACGCCGAAACCGCGGACGGCGAAGTGATGGCTGTCAGCCACGCCACGCGCCCCGTTTACGGCGTGCAGTTCCACCCGGAATCGATCGGGTCGCAGTACGGCAAAGTGATGCTGGCCAACTTCCTGAAGAAGGCTGGCCTCAAGTGAGCGACGCCGTTCGTAGCGCAGTCGGCAAGCTCGCCAATGGCGGCAGCCCGAGCCCGGACGAGATTGGCGCGTCTTTCCACGCTATTCTTTCCGGCGAAGCCGAGCCCGCCCTCATCGCAGCATTCCTGATGGGACTGCGCATGAAAGGCGAGACTGTCGAGGACATCGTCGCCGGCGTGAAGGTGATGCGCGCAACCATGCGCGGCGCGAACGCCCCGGTCGGAGCCATCGACACGTGCGGTACTGGCGGCCTGTCCTGGACCTCTCTGAATACGTCGACGGCTGTGTCGCTTGTTGCGGCTGGCGCGGGAATTGTCGTCGCCAAGCACGGCAACCGTTCCAAGAGCCGCGCCGGTTCGGCCGACGTGCTCGAGGCGCTTGGCGTCAACCTGTCACCGTCCGATGCACAGATCGAAGCCAGCTTCCGCGATGCTGGCGTGGCCTTCATGTTCGCGCAACAACACCACACCGCGATGAAACACGTCGCTCCCGTGCGCCAGGCGCTGGGCATGCGCACGATCTTCAACATGCTGGGACCGTTGGCGAACCCGGCTGGTGTGAAACGACAGGTGATGGGCGTGTTCGCGCCTGAATGGGTCGAGCCCGTTGCAAAGGCGATGCTGTCGCTTGGCTCAGAGCGCGCCATGGTTGTTCACGGTCTCGATGGCATGGACGAAATATCGACCACCGGCGCCACGCTGGTCGCCGAGATCAGGGACGGAGCTGTGCACGTTTACGAGGTCACACCGGAGCAACTCGGCGTAGCGCGTGCAAATATCGAAAGCCTGCGCGGCGGATCGGTCGCTGAAAATGCTGAAGCGCTGAAGCGCGTTCTTGGCGGTGAGTCGAGCGCCTTCGCTGATCTTGTGGCGGTCAATGCAGGCGCGGCGATTATGGTCGCGGGCCTGACTGACACCATCGCCGATGGCATTGCAAAAGCTCGTGCGTCCATTTCGTCCGGCAAGGCTACTGGCGCGCTGGAAGCCTTGAGGCGTGCATCGAATGGCTGAGCTTGCCGACCGCCTGAAGGCCATCATCGCCTACAAGTACGATGAAGTCGCGAAGCTGAAGAGCGAGCGTTCTCTTGGCTCGCTCGAGGCTGATGCCAAGATGGCATCGGCGCCGCGCGGCTTTACTGACGCGCTGCTGCGTATCGCCTCCGACGATGGCAACGCTCTGATCTGCGAAGTTAAGCGCAAAAGCCCGTCTGCCGGCGATATCAGCCCCGGACGTGACCAAGTCGCCGTCGCACGCGACTACGAAGCGGGTGGCGCGGCCTGCATCTCTGTCCTGACGGACGGCCCCAGCTTTGGCGGCTCGCTCGACGACATGATCAGCGTCCGCAACGCGATTTCGATCCCGGTGCTCCGCAAGGACTTCATGGTTGATCCAATCCAGGTGATTGAGGCCCGGGCTGCCGGCGCAGATGCGATTCTGATCATTATGGCTGCGGTCGACGTTACGCTCGCAGCCGAACTCCACGCGACCGCCGACAGGCTCGGCATGTCTGTCCTGCTGGAAGCCCACGACGAAGCGGAACTGGTGCGCGCGCTGGGCCTGCCCTCGCCGCTTATTGGCGTGAACAACCGCGACCTCCGGACCTTCACCACAGACCTCGCCGTCACGGAGCGCCTGGCGGACATGCTCCCCCCGGGCAAACTCCTGATTTCAGAAAGCGGCGTTCGCTCGGCCGCCGACATATCCCGATTGAGAACATGCGGCTCGCGGGGCTTCCTGATCGGGGAGAGCCTGATGCGAGCTGAAAATGCAGTCGAATCCGTACGTTCGATGTTCTCGGCGCGATAAGAGCTCCACAGCCGAATTGACCCAAAGCGTGAACGATAGTAGAACTATCCGCGACTCATAAGTTTACGCGGGTATCCATATGCTCACCAAGAAACAGCGCGAACTGCTCCTGTTCATCAACGACAGGATCAAGGAAACCGGCGTTTCGCCCTCGTTTGACGAGATGAAGGAGGCGCTGGATCTGGCCTCCAAATCGGGAATTCACCGTCTCATTACGGCGCTTGAAGAGCGCGGCTTCCTCCGCCGCCTCGCGCATCGGGCTCGCGCTCTGGAAGTTCTGAAGCTGCCGGAAAGCGCTGTTCCGCAGGGCGCTGGCCGTGCGCCCTTCCGCCCAAGCGTCGTCGCGGGCGCAGCCACTGAAGTCGGCCGCAAGGTCGCCTCGGCCGTCCGCTCCTCGATGATTCCGGTCATGGGGCGGATCGCCGCCGGTACGTCGATCGAAGCGATCGAACACGAGACGCACAAGGTTGCTGCCCCGGATGACGATTTCGACCCAGATACGCACTTCGCGCTGGAAGTCTCCGGCGAGAGCATGATCAACGCCGGTATTCTTGATGGCGACACAGTCATTCTGAAGAAGACCGAGCACGCCGCATCGGGCGACATCGTTGTCGCATTGATCAACGAAGAAACCGCAACGCTGAAGCGTTTCCGCAAGAAGGGCGGCTCGATCGCGCTTGAGGCTGCGAACCCGGCCTTCGGTACGCAAATCTTCGGGCCAGACCGCGTGCGTATTCAGGGCAAGCTGGTCGCCCTCGTCCGCAAGTATCACTGATCCTTCAGAGCTGGCCGCTTTGGCGGCTTTGTGTAGAGCGGCTGGGTCCACGCCCGGCCGCTTTGTTTTTGGGGAAGGCGGAGCGTCAAACTTCCAGCGTCCGAGTCGATGGCTGCGCCGCCATGTTCTACGAAAGAACACGGCTCGACCGTCAACGCTTGCTGGGTAAGCGAATGAATAATGAGCCGGGATGAAACGGGGCAGCCTGTAGGCGCCGGCGCGCTGACCTGTTCAACTACCGCCCGCCCGGCATCCACGTCGAGCTTGCAGGCTGCACCCTTGCCCATGCATGGCGCTTTCTCGATCGCGTCACCAATGATGAGCGGATTGAGCCCATTATCTGCGCGCCAGTCCTTGAGTTCCAGCCACGCCTTGTCTCGCTGAAGGAAAACCGTTCCATCATCAGCGATGTAGCCGACAGCCTGAGGCGCGGTGACCCAGAGCGCGATCGCCGCAATCGCTGGCGGAAGCGCGAATATCCTGCCTCGCCTTGAGAAGACACAGAACAGCGAGATCGCGACCGCTGCCATCGCCATGCCCGTACCGCCCAAGCGCGGCAGGTCGAGCTCCGGCGACATCTCCACGGAATAGCGCGCGATGATGAGCACGACCTCCATGCTCTTTCCCATCAGCCACAGGAATGGCTCATCGACCCCGAATGGCGCTGCCAACGCCGCCAGCATCGCGGCAGGCGTCGTCCAGAGCGTAATGACAGGCGTGGAGACGATATTTGCGATAACGCTGAACAGGGCCGCGCGATCAAAATGATGGAGCGCGAATGGCATCGTCGCCAACGAAGCTACCAGAGAAGTCGCTGCCGCTCCTACGATCGATGCACGCATGCGGGAGAGCACGCCAGGACGATCCGGTCGCTCCATCTTCGGCCACATCTCGTAGAGCGCGATGAGCGCGCCCGATGCGGCAAACGACATCTGGAACCCCGGCGTTACCACTGCCTCAGGCTGAAGCAACACAACGACCGCCAGAGCGATGGCTAGTGATCGCAGCGAAATGGCCGGCCGGTCGAAGAGCTTCGCGCCAAACCCGATCAACGCGATAATGAAGGCGCGCTGGGTCGCCACCTCCATCCCTGAAATACCGAAATAGAGCGTGCACGCCACGATCGCCCCAAAGGCCGCCGCTCGTACTGATGGCACACGCAGCGCCAATGGTTCGATGAATGGCCAGAGGAAGCGGATGATGAAGAACACCAGTCCACCGACCAGAACCATGTGCACGCCCGAGATCGACAGAAGGTGAGCCAGTCCCGACAGCCGCAAGGCCTCGGCATCATCAGGCGTGATAAAGCTGCGATCCCCCGACACCATGGCGGCAGACATGCCACCGCCCTCTTTACCGGCCTCCGCATTCACATGCTCAGCGATCGCGCGCCTGACTGCGCCGAGCCAGTATGAGAATTGTTCAAGCGGATCGTTCGGCGGCGCCATCGCCAGCGGCTCACACTTGCCAACGGAAAATCCAACCGCGCCGAGCTGTTGGAACCATGCATCGCGGTGAAACTCGTAGTCGCCCGGAACGACCGGCCGTGGCGGCGGCGACAGGATCACCCGGCAGGCCACCGCGCGCCCCGGATAGAACGACATCTCGCCCTTGAAGCTGAAGCGCACATACTTCGGCGTCTGTTCCGGCGACAACCGCTCAATCGCTCGGACATCAATCCGCACTCGGCGGCTTCGTTCGCTGGCGTCGATCTCCGCGATCACTCCCTCGATCCGGACCGGGTCTATCTGCTCCTTCAGAACTGGCGCCGCCACCAACTCCGTCCGGACTTTGCCAGCCACCGGCCCGATCCCGACGCACATAAACATGGTCAGCAGGAGCGATAGCGTCCCCACCCCACGCCGCCTGACCCACGCCCAAGCAACAACCAGCGGCGCCGTTGCGCCCAGAAGCAACTCCCAGGACGGCTCCGCCGGGGCTGACATGTAGAAAGCCGCGCCCATAGCCAACGCCAGAGGCGCCAGAAGAGGCCAGCGCAGCGCCTGATCGTATACGGCTCCTCTGAAAAACCGCCCAACCCGCCGCAGTAGCCCCGCAGGCGGTGTTTGTGACCGAGTTCCGGCCCCGGTACTTGCCAGTAAAGCAGCGGATGTGGTCTTCAGGGCCCGCGCTCCGCTTGGCGGCCGCAAGGACATGACTCGCACTGGAACCCGATGACGGTTGTCACCCGCTTCGCCCCCTCGCCCACTGGGTACCTCCATATCGGAGGCGCCCGGACAGCCCTGTTTTCCTGGCTATATGCGCGCGCAAAAGGCGGCAAGTTCCTGCTCCGGATCGAGGACACGGACAAGGAGCGCTCCACCCAGGAGGCGATTGATGCAATCCTGGATGGTCTAAACTGGCTAGGCTTGGGTGGAGATGAGCCGGCCATCCTGCAGAGTTCGCGTATCGCGCGACATGCACAGGTTGCGCACGAGCTGGTTCAGCGCGGAGCGGCCTACCATTGCCCGGTGACACCCGAAGAATTGCAACAGCGCCGTGACGCTGCCGAACTGCTTCAGAAAAAGAAGGCGGCCGATGGCAGCCTCTCGACCGACGACGCCGCCAAGCTCGACGAACTTACGCGACCCTTCCGTTCACCCTGGCGCGATCCGGCAAAGCCGCTGCCACCGAGCGCGGCGACGGTCGTTCGCTTGCGGATGCCGGACACAGGCGAACTGACCGTCGCAGACCACGTGCAGGGAACTGTCTCGCGCAAGTTCGCCGACCTTGATGATCTCGTGCTGCTCCGTTCCGACGGCACGCCAACATACATGCTGGCCGTCGTGGTCGATGACCACGATATGGGCGTCACGCACGTCATCCGCGGCGACGACCACTTTCTCAACACGTTCCGCCAACTGCCGATCTATCTCGGTATGGGCTGGCCTCAGCCGGAATACTCTCACGTGCCGCTCATCCATGGCCAGGACGGCAAGAAGCTGTCCAAACGCCACGGCGCCACGGCCGTCGATGAATACCGTGACGTCCTGGGTTATCTACCCGAGGGCATGAAGAACTATCTACTCCGGCTCGGCTGGAGCCATGGCGATGACGAGATCATTCCCGAAGCGAAAGCCATCGAATGGTTTGATCTGGATGGCCTGAACAAGGCTCCCGCCCGGCTCGACTTTGCCAAGCTGGATTCCGTCAACAAGCACTATATGGCCGAAGCCCCCGAGGCTGCCCTGTTCGACCTGCTGCTCCAACGCCCCGAGATGCAGGGTCAGAGCCCGGATGTCATGGGGCGAATCCAGGCCGCGTTGCCGGTCCTGAAAGGCCGGGCTGCCAATATCGTTCAGCTGGCTGAACAGGTTCGCTTCCTGACTGATATCCGGCCGATCACCCTCACCGGCAAAGCCGCCGATCAAGTGAATGACGAGGCGCGTGCTCGTCTGAAGGCTCTATCGCCACAGCTCCGGGAGCTGGCCGACTGGAGCGAGGCTTCGATAAAATCTGAGCTCACGCGTTTTTGCGATCAAAATGGGATCAGTTTAGGCAAAATCGGCCCTGTTTTGAGAGCCGTACTTACCGGAGGGGCGCCCGCGCCCGATATTGCTCTTGTGCTGGCCTTGCTAGGTCGTAATGAAGCTTTCGCGCGGTTGAGCGATTATGCCGCCGCTGGGGGCTGAGCGGCGGGAAGCCGCGGGAATTGAGGAGACTGCGCGATGGAAAATAAGGTCAAACCGAACGGCAAGGCGACTGTAAGCGCCAACGGCAAAACCGTTGAAATGCCGGTCTACAGCGGCACCATCGGGCCGGATGTGATCGATATCGGCAAGCTGTACGCCCAAACGGGCATGTTCACCCTGGACCCGGGCTTCACATCAACGGCCTCCTGCGAAAGCCAGATCACCTACATCGACGGCGACCAGGGCATCCTGCTTCACCGCGGTTACCCGATCGACCAACTGGCCGAGAAATCGAACTTCCTGGAAACCTGCTACCTGCTTCTTCACGGCGAACTTCCGACCGCAGAACAAGATCGCGAGTTCCAGAATACGATCACGCGCCACACCATGCTGCACGCGCAGTTCGATCGCTTCTTCGAAGGCTTCCGCCGTGACGCGCACCCGATGGCCATCATGTGCGGAGCTGTCGGCGCTCTTTCGGCCTTCTACCATGACTCCACGAACGTGAATGATCCGCTGCAGCGCAAAGTCGCCCAGCACCGCATGATCGCGAAGATGCCGACGATTGCGGCCCGCGCCTTCAAGTACCACACGGGCCAGCCGTTCGTGTCGCCGCGCAACGAGCTCGACTACGCGTCGAACTTCCTGCGCATGTCGTTCGCTGTGCCAGCTGAAGACTACAAGGTGAACCCGGTTCTCGCCCGCGCGATGGATCGCATCTTCATCCTTCACGCCGACCACGAACAGAACGCCTCGACTTCGACCGTGCGTCTCGCCGGTTCGTCGGGCGCCAACCCGTTCGCGTGCATCGCGGCAGGCATCGCCTGCCTCTGGGGCCCGGCACACGGCGGCGCTAACGAAGCTGCCCTGCAGATGCTGCAGGAGATCGGCACCGTCGAGAACGTGAAGAAGCACGTCGACAAGGTGAAGAACAAGGTCGATGGCGTCC
>DAINAT010000132.1:0-8197 GCA_036733305.1 Hyphomonadaceae bacterium | reverse complement strand
GGTGTTTGGCGTTCAGGCGGATGATGCGCGGGTCGTGGTTCATCTCGACGTTGATCACGACGTGATCCGGCGTCTGAACGAACTCGTAGTTGTTGTTGTAGAAGCCGTTGGCGAACATCGGCGGGCCACCGTTACGGCCGAACGACACGATGCAGCGCTCGCCAGCCGAACGCGATTCCATGTTCTCGAAAGCGCCGCCCTTTTTGACGGGGCTCTCGCCGATGTGGGCCATGAAGCCCGGCACGTCGGCGTTGGCGACTTGAGCGCCAGCCTTGCGGGCCGGCGGCGAACCGGTCGGCGTGGTCAGCAGCGAGGTGCGAGCCTCACCGTTCACGCGCATGACGAGGTTGCCCGGATCGAGCCAGCCGCGGTTGTAACCACCGACATCGCCACCGGCGGCGGCGAACTCGGGACGTTGCACGGTCGTCTTCTGCACGAAATCAGCGGGCGCGTTCGGATCGGTGGCGGCGTTGCCTTCCTCGATCTCGATCTGCGCGTTGTTTTCAAGCTCGGCGACCTGCGCATCGGTCATCACAACCTGATCCTTCAGGGCGGCCGGGCGCGTCAGCTGCGTCAGCGAAGCGTTCGACCAGATGCCCATGAGGTTCGGCGCACCCCAGGCCGTTTTCGGCGCGGTGTAGGCCGGATACGGCTTGGTGTGATCGTATGTCCGAGCAGCCTTCGGTGCGGCGTCAGCCTTCACGCCGAGCGCTTGCTGCGCGTTGGCGGGAGCGACAGCCATGATGGCGGCGAGAGCAGTTCCAATAGCAAACAAGGCAGCGCGGCGCACGAATAGCCTCCCGGGGCGTTATGGCCGCCTGACAGCGGCAAGTTATGGTTTAACGCGTACGATCAAAGGCCCCGTCGGGCAATGCCCAGACTGAATACCGGACGCACAGTCGCATACTGAAAAACCCCGATTTTCCGCACAAATCCGCGAGGGGGTTGTTCAAATCGGCATGAGGTGAAGGCTGGCTCTCACGTTAGGGCATTCCGAAACGTCAATTCAGCCCCCGCATCGCCGCCGTCAGCGTCGGCCCGATCTCCTCGTTCAGCACCAGATCCGCAATCTCATCCATCGGCGTCGGATCGCGATTGAGAATCGCCAGCCGCGACCCGTTCTGCTTGGCCTTCACCGGGAACAGCGCCGCCGGCGTCACCACCAGCGACGAGCCCACCACCAGGAACAGATCGCACAGCTGCGTCTCCCCCTCTGCCCGCATCATCGGCTCCTCCGGCATCTGCTGCCCGAACGAGATCGTCGCCGACTTCACCAGCCCGCCGCAGTCCCGGCACGTCGGGATCACGCCGCCCTCGAACACCACCCGCAGATCCGCCAGCTCGTGCCGCAGCCCGCACTCCAGGCACGTCGCGTAACTGGCGTTACCGTGCAGCTCGATCACATTGCGCTCCGGCACGCCCGAAGCCTGATGCAGGTTGTCGACATTCTGCGTGATCACCGCCGGGCACTTCCCGCTCGCCACCAGACGCGCCACCGCTTCATGCCCGCGGTTCGGCTCTTTCCCCGTCCAGCCCGCAGCGCCCGAAAACACGCGCGTCCACGCCTCGCGCCGCTTCGCCTCCGAACCCACGAACTCCT
This sequence comes from Hyphomonadaceae bacterium, assembly GCA_036733305.1. GTDB lineage: Bacteria > Pseudomonadota > Alphaproteobacteria > Caulobacterales > Hyphomonadaceae > UBA7672. The sequence continues at coordinate 6,597 of DAINAT010000132.1, read as the reverse complement.
GGAAGTAGATCGGCTTCATCTTCGACCACACGCCGCCGGGCGACCTGAAGTCCGGTATCCCCGACTCCGTCGATATCCCCGCCCCCGTGAACACCACGATGCGCGAGGCGCGCTTCAACTCGTCAGCCAGAAGATCAGCGGCGCTTTGGGGCATGCGATGAACATGCCCTCAACCACGCGCAAAACAAGCATTACACATCAACGCATCAGCATCAGCACAAACTCCGCCAAAGAATTACGCGCTGAATCAAAGCGCCGCAGAAATCGTCCACCAGCACCGCATTTCCGATTCGCCTTTTGCTTCCGCCCGCGCCAAGCTGTGCAACAGGGTGAAGAGAAACGTTGGTGGGTGGCTTTCAATGAAGCTTCGAGACGTGCTCGACCACGACCGCCTTCTGCTGGTCGCGTGCAATGACTGCCATGGCAAGACGCCGCTCGATCCCGCCCGTTTCGCCCTGCGCGTTGGTGTGCATACGGACATTGCCGACCTGCTCCACGAACTGAATTGCCCGGTCTGCGGCTCGGCCGACATCGCGATCAGCTCCCACTCGCCGCTCGAAGCGCGCCGCCCCGCAACACCCCCGCCAACTGCCGACACACGGCCCTAGCGCCAACTTGCGCTGCTCCTGACCCGGTCCTATGCCTGCTCCCATAATCCAGGGAGAATACGCATGGCCGACCTCATCGAGACCAAACAGGACGGCATCGCGATCCTCACCATGAACCGCCCCGAGGCGCGCAACGCGCTCTCGCAGCCCATGCTCGCCGCCCTGCTCGAAGCCCTGCCGCGCCTCGCTGCTGATCCTTCGATCGGCGCCATCGTCATCACCGGCGCCGGCGGCGCGTTCTGCGCAGGCGGAGACGTCAAAGGCTTCGCCGCCACCGAAGGCGGCGCGAACCACGGCCGCTCGCCGGAAGAAGCCGCGCACTCGCTTCGTCAAAGCATGGAAGTCTCGCGCTGGCTCCACGACATGCCAAAGATCACCATCGCCTCGATCCCCGGCGCCGCCGCAGGCGCTGGCCTCTCCATCGCCCTCGCCTGCGATTTCCGCATCGCCGCCAAAGGCGCAAAGATCACCACCGCCTTCGCCAAGGTCGGCCTCTCGGGCGATTTCGGCGGCACCTACTTCCTCACCCAACTCGTCGGCACGGCCAAAGCGAAAGAGCTCTACCTGCTCTCCGACGTCATCATCGCTGAAGAAGCCGAACGCCTCGGCGTCGTGAACCGCGCGGTCGAACCTGCGCAACTCGAAGCTGAAACTCTCGCCCTCGCCAAACGCTTCGCCAACGGCGCGCGCATCACCCAGGGCCTGATGAAGAAGAACCTCAACACGGCGGAGAAAGGCGACATGCTTCTCTCCTTCGACACAGAAGCCCTCAACCACTCGCGCAGCGCGCAGACGGCCGACCACGCCGAAGCCGCCAAGGCCTTCGTCGAAAAGCGCCCGCCAGTCTTCAAGGGGCGGTAGTTCCAGCGTCGTAGTACGCGCCAAAGTAGGGTGCATTGGAGCGAAGCGGAAATGCACCGCAAGCGCTCGATAAATGCACCCTGCGCTCCCGCGCCTGTCAGACAGCCGCCTCGATCATGATCTCGATGCCCCACGCCGGATCAGCCAGCTTGGCTTCAACGGTCGCTCGCGCTGGCGTCTCGTATGGGACGACCCATTTATCCCACACCTCATTCATCTCTCCGATCGTGGTGATGTCGGCCAGATAGATGTTCGCCTTGAGTATCCGCGACTTGTCGGTCCCCGCCTCTTTCAGCGTCTCTTCAATCTGCGTCAGCACATCCAGCGTCTGCGCAGCGATGGATTGCCCTGCCGATATCTCCGGCACGTAACCCGACAGATAGATCTTCCCACCGTGGATCACCGCAGACGAGTAGCGCGCGCCCGCTTCAATTCGCTTGATCATGCCTGTTCCTCGGAGCCGGATTTCATGAGCGACGTTCAATCGCCGATTGCAGATGTTCGTTAGACCGAACCCGAGCGCCATTACAGGTCTCGCCGATCATCCGCCCCGCTACTTGTCATCCCGGAAGCGCGAAGCGCTATCCGGGACCCATTGCGAGAGCACGACAACATCCCGATGGGTCCCGGCTCTTCCCCCGGATAGCGCTACGCGCTTCCGGGGTGCGGCCGGGATGACAAGTTGTTGGCGAAGGTCACTCACGCACACAAGCCGCTATACATCTCCGCAGATAACGCTTACCGCTATTGCACGCGCGCAGTTCTGAGAACCGTTCGCAGAAAACTTGCCTTCACGCGTGCGATGAGGGCCATCTCGCGCAAGCGTGTTTCGTCCGGGGCGGATTCCGGTCGCGACGCGCCGCGTCGCGCATTGGCGTTAGCCAACTCCTCCGTTATCAATTCCCGCAAGAAGCGTCCTGCTCGCAGGGCGGTACTCGGACTCGGGTCAAAAGAAACAGGGTGGAGGAACCGGAAGCAATTCCGGAAGAAAGCCCGCGGAGCTCGAAAATGGCGACATACACTCTCAACGTGAACGGGAAGACCGAAACGGTCGACGTAGTAGACGGCAACATGCCCCTGCTGTGGGTTCTCCGGGACAAGCTGGATCTCAAGGGCACCAAGTTCGGCTGCGGCGTTGCTGCTTGCGGCGCGTGCTCGGTCCACCTCGATGGCCAGGTGACACGCGCCTGCGTGACGCCGGTGTCCTCGGTCGGCGCCAAGCGCGTCACGACCATCGAAGCCATCGGCCAGTCGCCGGTCGGTCAGGCCGTCCAGAAAGCCTGGCTCGATGTCGACGTGATGCAGTGCGGCTACTGCCAGGCTGGCCAGATCATGGCGGCCACGGCGCTGATCGCCACGACGCCGAAGCCCACCGACAAGGAAATCGACTCGGCGATGCAGGGCAACGCCTGCCGCTGCGGGACTTATGTGCGCATCCGCGAAGCCATCAAGACGGCTGCCGGCGCTGCAACTGCTGACACGCGGGAGGTCTGATCCATGGCTGACGGCAACACCATCAACACCTCGCGCCGCTTCTTCCTGCTGGCCTCTGCGGCTGGCGGCGGTCTCATGCTCGCCGGTTGCGTAACCGCTGCTGGCGACACGACTGACGGCGCTCCGGCCCTCGCGGCGACCCCGGCCAAGCCGGCCGCCCCGCCGGTCGACATGAACAACTTCGTCGCCATCGCGCCCGACGGCACGATCCGCATCATGAACAAGAACCCGGAAATCGGTCAGGGCATCAAGACGATGCTGCCCATGCTGATCGCCGAGGAAATGGATGCCGATTGGTCGAAGGTCACGATCGAGCAAGGCGATGCGGACCAGGCCCGCTATGGCAACCAGATCGCTGGCGGCTCGTTCGCCACGCCGAACCACTGGGTGCCGCAGCGCCAGGTCGGCGCCGCTGCCCGCCTCATGCTGATGCAGGCCGCCGCCGCCCGCCTCAACGTCTCGATCGACGAACTGTCGACCGAACCGTCCATGGTCGTGCACACCGCCACCAACAAGAAGATCGCCTATGGCGACCTGGTCGCCGACGCCGCCAAGCTGACGCCGCCGGACCCGGCCACGCTGAAGATGAAGGACCCCGCGTCCTACCGCATCATCGGCAAGAACATGCGCAACTGGGACTCGCCCAAGATCGTCCGCGGCGAACCCATCTTCGGCATCGACACCGTCGTGCCGGGCATGAAGTACGCGAACTTCGTCAAATGCCCCGTCTTCGGCGGCAAGATCGTCTCGGCCAACATCGATGAGATCAAGGCGCTCCCGGGCGTCACCGATGCCTTCATCGTCAAGGCTGCAGGCGCTCCGATCCCAACGAAAATGGGCCTCCTCGATGGCGTCGCCATCCTCGCCGACGATTGGTGGACCGCCAAGGAAGCCGCAAAGAAGCTGAAGATCGTCTGGGATGAAGGCGTCTCGAAAGACGAGTCTTCCGCCTCCTACGACAGCCAGGCCGCCGAACTCGCGAAGAAGACGCCGCAGACCAGCCTCTCCAAGGTTGGCGATGCAGCTGCAGCGATGAAAACCGCCGCCAAGACGATCGAGGCTTCCTACTCCTACCCGTTCCTCGTCCACGCCCCGCTCGAGCCGCAGAACTGCACGGCTCACGCGAAGGCTGACGGCACGGTGGAAGTCTGGGCCCCGACCCAGCGTCCCGACATGGGCGCGAACGGCGCGTTCAGCCTGATCTCCACGGCGCTCGGCGTCGCGAAGGAGAAGATCACGATCCACATGATCCGCTGCGGCGGCGGCTTCGGCCGTCGTCTCGACAACGACTACGCTGTCGAGGCTGCAGCGATCTCGAAACAGGCCGGCAACATCCCGGTCAAGCTGATCTGGACGCGTGAGCAGGACATGGCTCACGACCCGTACCGTCCGGGCGGCTACCACAACTTCAAGGCCGGCTTCGACAAGTCGGGCAATGTGGTCGCCATGACCAACCACTTCGTCTCGTTCGGCCGTCCCAACGACGCCGGCACGATGACGATCCTCGCATCGGCCAACTCGCCGCCGCAGGAATTCCCGGCCAACTACGTGCCGAACCACGAATACAGCCAGTCCCTGATGATGGGCGGCATGCCCACGGGTCCGCTACGCGCGCCGACGTCGAACGCCGTCTGCTTCGTGCACCAGTGCTTCATCGACGAAATGGCCATCGCCGCCGGGAAAGACCCGATCGACTTCCGCCTCGAACTCCTTGCTGCTCCCGCGCCCGCTGGTTCAGCCGCCCGCGCCGGCATGAACGCCGCCCGCATGGCTGAAGTCGTGAAGGTCGTCCGTCAGCGCTCGGGCTGGGATAACCGCAAGTCGCTGCCGAAAGGCGTCGGCATGGGCACAGCCTTCTACTTCTCGCACCAGGGCTACTTCGCCCAGGTCGCCAAGGTGAAGGTCGAACAGAACGGCGCCTGGCGCGTGCTGAAAGTCTGGTCGGTGGGCGACGTCGGCTCCACCATCATCAACCCGACCAACGCCCTCAACCAGGTCCAGGGCTCGATCGTCGACGGCATCTCCGAGATGCACCAGAAGATCACCTTCGACAAAGGCCGCACCCAGCAGCAGAACTACTTCGACATGCCGCTGCTGCGTATCGACTACGCCCCGCAGATCGACGCGCACTTCCACCCGTCGAACAACTCGCCGACGGGTCTGGGCGAGCCCGCCCTGCCGCCGGTTCTCCCGGCCGTGGCCAACGCCATCTTCGCGGCAACCGGCAAGCGCATCCGCTCCCTGCCGATCGTGCAGAAAGACATTGCCTGGACCTAGGTCCAGTAGGTCCCTCCGAAGACCACCAGCGGCCCGGGCAGAAATGTCCGGGCCGTCTGATTCCAGAGCTCACAAACTCCCTGCCACTGACAGATGCCGGCGCCGCATACGGAACGTCCCCCTACGTCAGTAGCACATTCATATCGTTTGCCGTGCAAATGGCCTCAAAACGAAGCCCACAGTGCCGATTTCGTGACCGCTCCGTGGGCGGAATCGACCCGCAAATCCGCCCGCAATCGTTGACGGTTTTGCCCCTCCCACAGATACTGAAATCAATATTACGACCCGTGACAAAACGGGCGTCGAGGAACCTAGCTTGGGAGAGCCCACATGAAGTCAGTCCTGCTGACGACTGCTGCCGCTGTCGTTGTCGCCGCCGCGGTTGCCGCCTCGGCCATTTCGGCCCCGGCGCCTGCGCCCACCATCGCCGCCGTGCCAGAGCGCGCCGCGAACTTCCAGCTGACGGACACGAACCGTCTGGCTCACGAGCTTCACTACTTCAAATCGGCCCCCGCCATCGTCCTCGTCAGCCAGGTCAATGGCGGCAAGGTCTCGCGCGAAGCGGCCCGCCAGCTCTCCAAGCTCCAGACCCAGTACAAGGACCAGGGCGTCCTCTTCTACGCCATCAACTCGAAGGACACGCGCGACGCCGCCGCCGCAGAGGCCCAGTCGCAGAAGTTCACCTTCCCGATCCTGATGGACGAACTGCAGCTCGTCGGCGAACAGCTCGGCATCTCGCGTGAAGGCGAAGTCTTCGTCGTCGCGCCGAAAACCGGCTTCAAGGTCGCCTACCACGGCACCGTCAACGAAACCTCGAAAGCCATCGACGCCGTGCTCGCCGGCAAGCCGGTCGCCAACCCGCGCATCGAAGTGAAATCGGGCAACGCGATCGCCTTCCCGGAGCGCGGCCGCAAGGCTGAGCACGCGAACATCTCGTACTCGACCGACGTCGCGCCGATCATCCAGGAGAAGTGCGTTGCCTGCCACCAGGAAGGCGGCATCGCCCCCTTCGCGATGGACAGCTACGACATCGTCAAATCGATGGCCCCGATGATCGTCGAGTCGGTCATGGCGGAACGCATGCCTCCCTACTTCGCCGATCCGCACATCGGCACGTTCCAGAACAACCACGCCATGTCGGCTCAGCAGAACAAGACGCTGATCCATTGGCTGGAAGCTGGCGCGCCGCGCGGTTCGGGTCCGGATACGCTGGCCCTCAACAAGTCGAAAGCGCCGGAATGGCCCGTCGCCCTCGGCAAGCCGGATGTGGTCGTCACGCTGCCGGCGTTCGACGTTCCCTCGTCGGGCACGGTCGCCTACCAGAACATGCGCGTCGACAACCCGTTCAAGGGCGACA
>DAINAT010000131.1:0-8213 GCA_036733305.1 Hyphomonadaceae bacterium | reverse complement strand
GAGGCGGGTCGCGCAGGCGACCCCGATCCGGCGTGTTGCCGTCGGGCATGCTCACGGAGCCAATCCATGTCTGCTCAACATCAACCCATCCAGCTGATTGCCCTCAACAAACTCATCGTGTCGCCGCGCAATGTGCGCCGGCAGGATCGCAAGGCCGAAATCGATGCCCTTGCTGCATCCATCGCCGCCCATGGGTTGCTGCAGAATCTGTGCGTCGTGCCAACCGAAAACGAGAAGCATGAAGTCGATGCGGGCGGACGCCGCCTTGCGGCCCTGAAGCAACTGGCCAAGCAAGGCGTGATCCCCAAGGATCATCCGGTTCCTTGCCATGTTGTCGCTGTAGAGCAGGGTATCGAAATCTCGCTCGCAGAAAACGTGCAGCGGGTCGCCATGGATGCCATGGACGAGGTTGACGCCTATGCCGCTCTTGTCGCCGAAGGCGTGACGCCCGGAGAGGTCGCCCACCGGTTCGGCGTCACCCGCCGTCATGTCGATCAGCGTCTGGCGCTCTCGGGACTTTCGCCGAAGATCAAGGCCGCGTGGAAGCGCGGAGACATCAACCTGGATGCAGCGCGCGCGTTCTGTCTGGTGCAGGACCATAGCCAACAGGAGGCCGTATTCAAATCCCTTGGCCGGCCAATTACACATGCGGGCTCGGTTCGCGCGCGTCTCATGGATGGTCGGATGCGAGCATCTGATCGACTTGCGCGGTTTGTAGGTCTTGAGATGTATGAGGGCACCGGTGGCGCTGTAGTGCGGGATCTGTTCGATACCGAGGCCGTCTATATCGAGAACCCTGCGCTGATGGCGGAACTGGCAGAAGCCAGGCTTCAAAGCGAGCGCGATGCTTGGCTGTCGCAAGGATGGGGTTGGGTGGAGACGAACCTTGGTCACGGGCGAACCGAAAGCGCCCACACCAACATACGCCTTCAACCAGATTGGCGCGAACTCACGGAAGCCGAAGAAGCTGAGCTCGCGCGGTTGCGCAGTGAACTGGATGCGCTGGATGCGGCGCTTGACGATGACAGCGTGGATGATGATCCGCGCTGGGACACGCGAGATACGCTCGCTGCATCAATCGAAACGTTGAGACAGGCCGCCCGCGTCTGGAACACGGATCTCATCGCCCATGCCGGCGTGGTCGTAGGCATCAGCCATGATGGCGAGGCATATGCAACGCTGGGGGTCGTTCGCCAGTCCGATGAAAAGACGATCAAAGCGATCCGTAAGCGGTTGGAGACGCCTGAGACCGATGGTGGAGTGGCAGAAGATGAAGAAACTGACGCAGGTTCCGTGGTAGAGCCTGCGTCGCTCGGCTTACCGAAGTCTGTCATCCGTGATCTTTCGCTCGCGCGCACCCGTGCAATCCGCCTTCTGCTTGCGCGGGATCGCGAAACTGCACTCGCAGTAACCGTAGCTGCGATGATCTTGCGGGCATCTTTTCGGAGTGAACTGCCTGGCGTTGGTGTGACGGCGAGTGCCGCGCACATTGATGATCTCGATGCGTTCGTTGAGGCACGCAGCGCAACTCTGGCGTATATTCCGGAAAATGAAGCAGAGGTGCTAGACTGGTGTCTGACACAGCCACCCGAAACGCTTCTCTCATTGCTGGCTGTTATCGTCGCTGATGCGGTTGATCTTGCGCACGAGAAGGGAGCACCGTCTGATCGCCATCGCCAGATGCTGGCCGACAGGTTAGCTGAGGTTCTCAACCTCGACATGCGTCAGTTCTGGGAAGCGGACTCTTCCTTTTGGACCCGCCTGCCCAAGGCAGATTTGCTGTCGGCTTTGGCGGAAGCGCCTGAAATAGTCGAGAAGTCGCAGGCAAAGCAGGAAGCTGCGCTGAAAGCGCATGCCAAGTTGAAGAGGGACGAACTCGCTGCGAAAGTGGACGAAGCCTTCGCTGGCGCGGGCTATCTTCCCGATATGTTGGTGACGCCTGTTCCAGCGGGCAGGTTCGAGTTGACCGGGACGGGGTTTGCAGTCGCGGCCGAGTAGAGATCACCTGCTCGAATACAGAAGGGCCGCTGAAAGGTCGGCGGCCCCTTTCGCGAACGCGCGAGTTTAGTTTTGGGGGAGGTAGTCCGATTGGTACGCGTCGGTCGTACATCTTGTGGATTCGCCAACTACGCTCTGCTTCGCGTGCCAGCAAGATAGGGTATGATTGCTTCCTGAACCCAACGCATGTTGTTGGGCGTGCTCAAGCGCCACAGTGCTGGCCCGTGGCAATCCCGAAGTCGCATGCCGCTGTTGCAGGGACAGTCCCAGTGGCCCTTGATCACCGGCTTTGAAAGCATGAGGAAGGCCGTCCGCGCCTGATCGTCAGTGGTCAGACCCAATACGTCGCGCAGCGCTTCGAGAGCTCCGTCGACGCCGTGCTTCCTTTCGCCGAAGGGCCAGGGCTGTCCTGCCTCCACCAGGCTTTGGCCGACAAAGTAGCTGTGGACCGGGCCCAGCAAAAAGGTTTCAAATCGTGCGTCAGAACGTTTGATTTTCCACTCTAGCGGCACAAAAAGGCACGCCACGCTCGAGCTGTTATGGCGGTCGGCGATTCGCGGGATACGTCCGGCAGTTTCGCGCACGTTCGGCGGGTCGTCAGGGTAGGTCGAGGGGAATGTGATTTCAATCTTGTATCGATCAAGAACCTCCCCCTCATGCACGACGGGAAACATGCCCTCGACGACCACCGCTTCCGATGTCGCGCGCAAGGTCAGAGTCGCATAGGGGCCAACGAGCGTCTCCCGCACGTCGTCCACTAAGCCGGGCTCAGCGATCCACCAGTTCGGCTGTATGCTCAGTTCCCCATGTCCCAGGGCTGGATCGGCGCGCGGGCGGACTGCGCTGCAGCGGTAAGGCGCGCGACCCTTGCGACTTTCTCCGCTTCCACCGCGCCGAAGATTGCCTCCCAACCGTTGCTTTTGACCTGAGCGCGCACATCGCGCGCCATGTTGCGGATACTCCACCAGGCGTCGCGCAGCAGCGGCATCAGATCGTTGCCGGTCGGGTTTGCCGGGTCTTCGATCGTGATGGCCTCTTCGGCGTTCTCGATTTCTTCGAGAACATGGTCAAGCTGGGCCAGCAGGTCATCCTTCTTGTGGCTCTTGAGCAGTTTCACCACCAGCAGTTCCCAGGCGAATTGCTTCACCGAGAGATGGCGACGAACGCGCAGCAGTTTCAGCAGGCGCAATGCATCGAGGACGCCGCTGTCGCGGACATGCGCGATGTGCGTGTCGAGATTGGTCTTGAGCCGAGCTTTGTCGCCGCTGTTCTGATAGAGATAGCAGTCGTCCCTGTCGTCGCTCGTGAAGCGGCCTGGCACGACGTCAATGTGCAGATCGCTTCCAGCTTTTTGAGGATCATTGCTCGTAAGGCGGAGGGCGGAGGTCTTCTCCCGCACCGTGTATTTCGAGCGCAGCGTCTCGGCGACGTTGAAGAAAATGTCTTCGAGCGTCTCGCCCGCTCCGTTCTCGCCAGCGTGGAGATAAAAGACGAGGTCAAGGTCGTACATCTCCTTGATCAAAGTACCTTTGGCCTTGGAGCCGCCATAGCGGACAGTGAAGTCGCAGTTCGCGTACTTGTCGCGCAGAACTTTTTCGACTTCGCCGCGTTCGGTGCGCAGCTCCTTCATCTCGTCGCTGTCGTCGGCGAGGGTTTGGTCTTTGAGAACGTTCTTGAGGTACTCTTCGTCGGTCATTTCATTTTACCTCGATCTGGAAGATAAAGCCGCCGTTGGCCTTGTCGGCGTCGTGTATGCGAAGCGCGGGATGACGCTTCAGCAGACGTTCGCGGCCCAGCGTCACGGCGATTGGCGTGGGCACGGCGGGAAAGACATCGATCGCATCAACGTATCCGTGCTCCACCGCGATCCGCCCGAGCAGTTCATGATAGGCGGGTGCAAAGCCGGCGAGGTCGTCGATGCGGTTGAGGAAGGTCGGCTGCGGCACGACACCGTCCACCGTAATTTCGTAGACGGCAGCATCGCGCCGGGTCTCCAACGGAAGATCGGCAAGGCCGATCGTGCCGCTCAGGGACAGGACCAGAGCCACGGGCGCGCCGCGCGGCTTCTCTTGGACGCAGCGTACAACGTAGGAGAAGGAAGGACCGGCGCTTTTCCAAGTCCAGTTCTGCGTATCGCGGTGCTTCTGGAAGACGTTGAGTGGCACCTTGTTTTCGAGCCGCGCGCCGAGATAGGCCAGCAGCGGAATTGGCGCGATGGCAAAGACTGACAGATGAGGGGTACGTGAGACCGGGCCATCGCCATCGAAGAGCTTGGCGACCTCCCTGTCGATCTTGCGGCAGGCGACGTCAAGGAAGCTTGCCGCTTCCACCTGGCCGTCGAGATCGGACAGATCGATGTGCACGAAGGTCGAGGAACAAGGATAGAGCGGGGCGATTGCGGCCATCACCTCGTTACGCGATACGCTCACATGCGCACCGCGGATCGGCGCCGTCATGGTCACAACGATGGTCTCGCAGTCCGGCGCCAGCAGGATCGCGCGACGGACGCGCTCCTCGTGCTCGTGTTTGAACGCCTTGAGGGTGGCGACTGAGAATAGCTCAGGCTGATCGTCGATATGCTTGTGGCAGGCGGCGCACATCAGCATCAGATTTTCAAAAGTATGGATGTTTTCGGGGCGGCCGTCCGCCTCGCCGCGCGGGCCCGCGTCGCTGAAAGCGTAGATGTGCGCTTGCTCCGCGAAGTTCCCCTCACGCTTCGTGACCGCGTGCTCAAGCAGGTATTTCCCGCACCCGCGAAACTCGCAGCAGCCGCCCGCCCGAGCGTAGAGCTGCAAAGTGACGAGCCGGGGGACATTACGTGCAGGACTCAGAAGATCGGGCTTTTGCTGGGTTTGCGCAGTCATGGCAGTCCCTCAGCCCCGCGGCGGTTTCGGGTCACGGCCGTGGCTGTCGCTCTGGGCGATCCGGCCGTCGAGGTTGTGGATTTTGAGTTCGGTCTGTTGGTTGCGGCTGACCGTTCGTGCGTCTTTCACCGCATCTGCCTTCTTCTCATGGTGACTTGAGGCGCGGCTCGCGCCGCCCTTTTTCACATCCCATCCGCCGCTAGGGTTCGGCACCACATGATGTGTGGGAGGGCCGGGCTTTTTCGCCATATTTTGTGTTCCCCTGAAATATCGGGTAAAAAAGTATCGCTACTCTGAACTTATGGATGCGATGCCGCGTTGTCAAGGATGGAAAGTACGCCTACTCTGAACCTGTGAGTAAGGGAGAAGCCGCGTGACAACAGCACTAGGCGAAAAGATACGAATTCTCAGGCAAAAACAGGGGTATACGCTCGAAAAGCTGGCCGAACTCACCGAGTCAAGCAAGAGCTACATCTGGGAGCTTGAGAATAAGAATCCCCCTCGGCCGTCGGCTGAAAAAGTCGCCAAGATCGCCGCCGCGCTGAAAGTCACCTCGGACTATCTGGTGGACGAGTCCGGGCTAGCAAGTGAGGCGGATGCCACCGACCAGGCCTTCTTCCGCAAATACCGAGGCATGGACCCCAGCACCAAGGACAAGATCAGGCGGATGATCGACCTTTGGGACGGGAAGGAATGAGCAAACTGTCTCCTGAGCGGTGGGCGTTCGACATCACACGGCTGCTCAACGCCGTGCTCGGAGACAACCGGTTTCCTGTGAAAGTGCCGGACGTGGCGATGGAGATTTCGAAGGCGAAGTTTCCCGACGACCCGGTCGCGTTTGTGCACGGTGCAGATTTGCCAGGCTTCGACGGCGCTCTCTATCCCGCGCCCCCCGGCAAGAAGGGCTGGGGCATTATCTACAACAACCGAATCGCCTCCGAGGGGCGCATCAACTTCACCCTAGCGCATGAGTTCGGCCACTACCTCTTGCACCGGATGCACAATCCCAAGGGTTTCAACTGCGGCCAACAAGACGTTGTCCGATGGGACTCGGAGTACGGACAGATCGAACATCAAGCCAACGTGTTTGCTGCAACACTCCTCATGCCTCTCGATGATTTCCGCCGGCAGATCGACCCCCGAGCGGACGCAGAGATCGATCAGTTGTCGGCATGCGCGGACAGATACCGGGTCTCACTGGTGGCGTCCGCATTGCGCTGGCTTCAATTTACAGAACGTCGCGCAGTTCTCGTCGTGTCGCGTGACGGCTATATTCTGTGGGCAAGGTCGAGTGAAAGGGCGCTCAGGACCCGAGCCTATTTTCGGACGAGCGGCCCGCCAATCGCCGTTCCGCCGGAATCTCTTGCCGCAACGCGATCTGACACACGCAACGAAATTCAGCATCCCGGTGGTGTTTGGTTTCCTACAGAGACAAAGGAGGTCGTCGTTCGGTCGGAGCAGTACGACTTCATCATTTCTCTGCTCACGCTCGCTGACGATGACCGGCCCTGGCTCCCGGACGCAGAGTCGGAAGAAGACACTTACGATCGATATAAGCGATCGCGGCAGACCTAGCTTACCGCTACCAGTCAACCGCTTGATCCGGCAGGTGGGAGTCGAGCTGCAAGCCCTTGGTGAACGGCGATCAGAAACTTGTCTTCGTGGACGTGGTCTAAGCCGCTCGGTTCCCGCATCCGTTCTGAGAGTTCTAAGGTTCTGAAGCGCTCCCAAACTACTGTTCGTTGGAAGTCAGAGTGTTCGACCTCGAACGGGCTGGTTGCACAACAGTGCTAGAGCAGACTCGGCATCGCAGCGAGTGCCAGTGCGTAAGGCGCTGCTCTGGTAGAATGGCTCGGAGATTTTGCCGAACCCGATTGGTAGCTGTGGTCGCCATCTTTGCCCCGACCCGATCGAAAGCCTCCAAGCCCAAGCTGTCTGTTCTCATTCACTGTACGCGCCCCGCCGGGGCCACGTCTGCTTGTCACGCCCATCAAGCGTCCGTCGCATGACCGCTCAAGGGGCCGAGGCTTCGCGCCTTCGGCGCTGCAGGCCGCACCAACCCCTTGCGCGGTCACCGCTGCGCTTGCTTTCCGGCCGCTCCTGAGGGGCGTCGCAAACGCGACCCCGGCGGGGCTGATCCCGCGGGATCACAAGGAAAGCCATCATGGACCGCGCGTCCTTCGAGCTCATCGGCAATGTCGGCAAGCTCGAGATCAAGCCCATCAAGGGCGACAAGAAACTCGCCATCGTCTCCATCGCAACATCCGAACGCTGGAAAGCCGAAGGCGGCGACTGGAATGAGAAGACCTACTGGCATCGCATCGTTGTCTTCGCGCCCGCAAAGGTTGCCCTGATCGAGAAGGCTGTGCAGGTCGGCACCCGCCTGCGCCTTGTCGGCCAGGTCCGCCCCGGCTCCTGGGAAGATGAGCGTGGCCAGACGCGATACTCCATCGAGTTTGTTGTGACCGGCCTCGGCGATGTCGAGATTCTCGCGCGCGGGAAGCCGAAGGCGGATGTCGCTGTCGAGGAAGCGCCCGCAGGCGAAGAGGCTCCCAGGGCCAAGCGCAAACGCGCCGCGTGAGGCGCATGACCGGCCGCGTAAGCGGCCGGTCACCTTCCACCCGCTCACCTCATTTCTCAGGAAACATCCATGTCATCCGCCGCATCGCGCGCTCTCAGCGCGTTCGATCTCGCTCAATTCACTGGAAGCGAGACCTTCTACCGTCACCCGCTCTCGGGAGGCTGCGTCTATACCGAAGGCGTCCAGTATCTGGCCGAAGCCGGATCAGCATACTGGCTGATCGACGCCATCCTCTGTCCACAACCTCACGTTGGGAAACTCCAGGCCGCTGAATTTCAGGTCTGGACACTGACCGTTCGCGCCGACCACTCGGCGACATTGATCTGCACCGACGGCGATGACGGGGAACTCTACTCTCATCCCATCCCCTGGACCGACTTCCCGCTCGCATCTGTCTCGCTCTGGTTTTCAAACCGGACACTCTACCTGCCGAGCGAGCACTGACTTCTAGCAAGGCTGCGACCGGCGCGTTGCCGCCGGTCGCTTCCACTTCATCCATTCAATTTCACAGGAGGTCGGCATGGCTGCCGCCGCTGAGACCGTGTCGCTGCACGACACGGTGACGAACCGCATCATCCGCGAACTGGAGCAGGGCCGCATCCCGTGGGTTCAGCCCTGGGCGTCTTCATGTGGTGGGACGCCCCTTGGGCTGCCGCAGAATGCTGCAACCGGGCGAACATATTCCGGGATCAACATCCTGCTGCTCTGGGCTGCAGCCATCGAGCAGGGCAGGCCATCGCAACGCTGGCTCACCTTCAAACAGGCGCTCG
>DAINAT010000130.1:0-8522 GCA_036733305.1 Hyphomonadaceae bacterium | reverse complement strand
CGTTCGAGACGATGTGCATCACGTGGCTGTAGCGTTCGACGGTGAAGCTCTCGGTGACGTCGACCGAGCCGCGTGCAGCAACACGGCCCACATCGTTGCGGCCGAGATCGAGCAGCATGAGGTGTTCTGCTCGCTCTTTCGGGTCCGAGATTAACTTCTGCTCGTTGGCAAGATCAGCCTCTGGCGTGGCGCCGCGGGGCAAGGTGCCGGCGATGGGACGAACCGTGACCGTGCCATTGCGTACGCGGACAAGGATTTCGGGGCTGGAGCCAGAAATCTGGAACGCGCCAAAGTTCACGTAGAACATGAAAGGCGACGGGTTCAGGCGCCGCAAGGCGCGGTAGAACGCGAACGGTGAACGCTCGAACGGCGCAGAGAAGCGCTGGCTTGGGACGACCTGGAAAATATCCCCTGCGTGGATGTAGGTCTTTGCCTTCTCGACCATGGCGAGATAGCGTGACTTCTCTGTGTTCGACGTGAAATCGAGTTTCTCGACCGGCGCGTCGTTGGGCCGTGATGGCGGCATGGCCTGGTCGAGTTGCGCTTCCACGGCGTCGATGCGCGCCAACGTTGCTGCTTCGCCGCCGCGCTCAGGGGCCGCAATGATGATCTCCTGGCGGACGCCGTCGAAGATCAGCACAACACCCGGCCGCATCAGCATTGCTTCGGGAACGCCATTCGGATCGGGCTTTGCCGCCGGCAGTTTTTCGACATAGCGGACCATGTCGTAGCCCAGATAGCCGAAAGCACCCGCTGCCATCGGCGGCAGGCCGTCCATGCCTGACACTTTGCAAGCGTCGATAAACGCGCGAAGCGAGCCCATGATGTCGTTTGACGTTGACAGGACTTCCTTGAAGTCCTGCGTCAGCGACGTCTCGGCCTTGCCTTCGCGCACGCGCCACCAGAGATCTGGCGCCATGCCGATGAATGAATAGCGGCCACGGGTTTCGCCGCCCATGACGCTCTCGAACAGCACAAGCCCCGCCGACATCGGGTTGAGCTTGAGCATCGCCGAGACCGGCGACTCCGTGTCGTCGACCCGGCGCCGGACGTGAAGCCGGGGCAGGGACGTCGTCATGATGCCTCGGGCGTCAGATAGCTTTGGAAGTACTGCTGGATGGCAGCTTCGTCGCGTTTGATCGGAACTTCTTTTTGCAGACCACGCACGAAGACTTCCCGGATGTCGCTCTCGAGCGACTGGGAAACCTCGGGTGCAACCCGCGCGCGAAGCACGGCAGCGCTGGCGGCGGTCACGGGTTCGATCTTCTCGACACGGACAACCCACGGTTCACCGCCGCGACCCGTCACAATGCCAGTCTCGCCAACCTTAAGCTCGAAGGCGCCCTGAAGCGCTGCCGGATCGATTTGCGTGCTTCCCTGGCGGGTCGTCGTCACAGCGGGAAGCGCGATCATCTTCGACGCGGTCGCGGCCTGATCGAACGTACGCCCAGCCTTAACAGCGGCGACCATATCGTTCGCTGCCTTGGTCGCGGCGTTCCGGACCTGCTCAACCATGTAGAGGTCATGCACGCGGGTCTTCACCTCGGCGAAGGTTTGCGTGAATGGCGGCACGATTTCGTCGAGACGGTACATTGCCCGGGTCTCGTCGCCTTCGAACAGGTTGGTCATCTGGCCCGCTTGCAGCGTGAACAACTCCTGCAGCGCCGGGTTGTTCACCAGTAGCTGGGTCTGGTCGCCACGCTGCGTGCGCGCCTGGTTGTCGACCGGCGGAAGCTGAATCACCGGGAAGCCGAACTGCTTACCGATCTCTTCCAGGGGTTGGCCGCCAGCGGCGTCGCGGAACTTCTCGGACTCGTCTTCGTACATGCGGCGCGCGTCAGACAGCGCCATGTCATGGCGGACTTTCTCGGCGACTTCCTCGTAAGGTTGAGCAACGCCCGGCGTGATACTCTTCACCAGCACAACGATCCAGGGCGATGCCTCATCAAGCTTGCGCGGGTTTGTGTCCGGCTTGCCCTGCGGCAAACCGAAGATGAGGTTGCGATAGCCCTCGTTGGTGATCTCTTCCGGCTTAACCGAGCGCTCAGCTACGGCGACATTCGGCGTCCGCTTGAGAGCGTCATCGATTGCAACGCCTTGCTGCGTCAGATCGATGAAGGATTGCACGGCGTTGCGATCCGCTGACGTGTACTCAGCGATCAGGCGGGTCTCTGGCGTCGAGTAATCGCGAATACGCGTCTGGTACTCGGCTTTCACCTTGTCATCGGTCAGTTCCACGCGGTCGATATAGTCTTCAGGCGAGAAGCTCAGGACCGAAATGCGCCGGCGCTCCGGCTGAGCGAATTGCTGCTTGTTCGTGTCGTACCAGGCTTGAAGCTGCGCCTCGGTCGGCTCGGCCGGCTTGGCGATAGCCGCGTCGCTTACGCGGGCGAGAACGAGTGTCCGGGTTTCACCGATATACTTGATGACTGGCTCAGACAGGATGTCCGGCACCCGGAACGCATTGAATGCAGCCGACGTGATGTAGCCGACCGTCAGGTCGTCACGCACGGCGCTTTCGAAATCGCGGAGCGACATGCGCTGGGCGTCAGCGCGGGCGCGAACGGCATCGAGATTGAAACGACCTAGCGCGTCCTTGAAGGCACCGGCGCGGTTGATGAGCAGATCAGCCACGGCCTGCTTGCTGGCGCGGATGCCAACCTTGTCGGCATAGGCGAGGATCATGTTGCGGTATTCAAGCTGCGCGAGAACTTGCTGCGCCATACCTTCGCGGATCGCATCAGCCTGGGTCAGCACGCGACCATCCTGCTGGCGGACCGCCTCAATCTCGGCGGTCAGTTCCTCATTGAGGTCGCGGGCATGGATCTCGTGGTCGCCGACCTTGGAGAGGCCGCCTCCCGAAATGCCGCTGAAGACGTCTTGGGTGCCGAATATCCCGAAGCTGATGATCAGGGGGATGAACAGCAGGACAAGCGCCCACTTTGATTTGGCAAACTTGCGAATACCGCCGATCATCGGCGTAACTCCCTGATACTTGGCGACTCCCCCGAAAGGTTGTCCGCTGGAACACGGCTTGCTAGAGCATTTTGAGGCGGAGGGGAAACCGGTTCGCCACAGGAATATGTGACAATACGGCATGCCGTGTCCGGAGTGTGTCTCCGGTCGTGACGCCTTTGTCGCAGTACAGGGCAGGGTAGATGACGGATCGCAAGAAGCTGGTCGCGGGCAACTGGAAGATGAACGGCCTCATGGCCTCTCTATCCGAAGTTCAGGCCATGGTTACCGGCGCAGCGAGCGTCCCTGGCGTCGAATTGGCGATTTGCCCGCCCGCCACGCTGGCCGCTGCGATTGGCGGCGCCCTTAAAGCATCGTCCATCGGCCTCGGCGGTCAGGACTGCCACGCGGAGAAGTCCGGCGCGTTCACTGGCGACATCAGCGCCGAGATGTGGGCCGATGTCGGCGCAAAATACGTTATTGTTGGCCATTCCGAGCGCCGGACCTTGCATGGTGAGACCGACGCGATCGTGTCGGCCAAGGCATCCGCCGTCATCCGGGCCGGCCTGACGCCTATTATCTGCGTAGGCGAGAGCCTGGCTGAGCGCGATTCTGGCCGTACCCTGGATGTCATTACAACCCAGCTGGCCGGGTCCGTCCCGGACGCCGCAGGCCAGACTCCGGTTGTGATCGCTTATGAGCCGGTCTGGGCTATCGGCACGGGTCGTACCCCTACCGTCGCCCAGGTTGCGGAGGTCCATGGAGCTATCGCCGCCGCGATGGAAGCCAGGTTCGGGGCTGCCGGCAAAGGCATCCGGTTGTTGTACGGCGGCTCGGTGAAGCCAGATAACGCCAAAGAATTGATGGCTGTAGCAGGTGTCGATGGCGCTCTCGTGGGCGGCGCGAGCCTGAAAGCGGCCGATTTTCTGCGGATTGCGCAGGGCTGCGCATAGCGGGCTTCAGGGCCGCACCCATATGAAAAGCTGACGGGGGGCTTGGCCGCACCCTTCCAACGTGCTTTGACGCGGTCGAATTCACATACGGCGGCCCCCTTAATGCTCGCAGTCCTGCTGACCATCCACATCATCGCGTGCATCGCGCTGGTTATCGCTGTCATGCTGCAACGCTCCGAAGGCGGCGCGCTCGGCATGAGCGGCGGCGGCACGGGCGGCGTTATCTCCGGTCGCGGCGCGGCTGGCGTGCTGGTCAATGTGACGATGATTCTGGCTGGTGTGTTCTTCTTCACCAGCATCACGATGACCCGCATCAACAATGATGCGAACGCAGCTCCGAGCACGCTGGAACAGCAGCAACAGCGTCAAACGCCTGCTGATCCGTTTGCTCCGGCCGGCACGACCGCACCGGCAACAACCCCGTCGTCGACTGCGCCCGCCACGCCGGCTCCGGCCCCGACGATCGATCCGCTCGCTCCGGCCACGACGCCGGCGCCGACCATCACTCCGCCGGCCGCCACCACGACGCCCCCGGCGTCGACCACTCCCGCGCCTGCGACAACTACGCCCACCGCTCCGGCTCCTACGCCGTAAATCGGTGGATTGAATACCTAGTCGCGTAACTTCGACCTATCGGCCTCTCGCTTGAGGCTGCCGAATCATTAAACTGAGCATCCGTCATGAAGCGTTTCATCTTCATCACGGGAGGCGTTGTGTCCTCCCTCGGGAAGGGCATTGCCTCGGCAGCGCTTGGCGCGCTGCTGCAAGCGCGTGGCTATCGCGTGCGTTTGCGCAAGCTTGATCCCTATCTGAACGTCGATCCCGGCACGATGTCGCCGACGCAGCATGGCGAAGTGTTCGTCACGGATGACGGCGCCGAAACCGACCTCGATCTTGGTCACTATGAGCGCTTCACCGGCGTATCAGCGCGCAAGACCGACAACACGACGACCGGCCGTATCTACAAGTCGATCCTCGAGAAGGAGCGCCGTGGCGACTATCTCGGCGCGACCCTGCAGGTCATTCCGCACGTCACCGACGCCATCAAGAACTTCATCAAGTCCGACACGGACGATGTGGACTTCATCCTTTGCGAAGTCGGCGGGACGGTCGGGGACATTGAAGGTCTGCCGTTCTTCGAAGCTATCCGCCAGTTCAGCCAGGACGTTGGCCGCGATGCTAGCCTGTTCATCCATCTGACACTGCTGCCCTACATTGCAACGGCCGGCGAGTTGAAGACCAAGCCTACGCAGCACTCGGTGAAGGAGCTGCGCTCGATCGGCATTCAGCCGGATATCCTGTTGTGCCGCGCTCCGATGCCCATTCCGACGGAAGAACGGCGCAAGCTGGCGCTGTTCTGCAACGTCCGCCCCGAGTCGGTGATCGAAGCGCTGGATGCGCAGAACATCTACGAAGTGCCGCTGGAGTATCACGCGCGCGGGCTCGATCATGAAGTGCTTCGCCACTTCGGGCTCGAGAAGCAGACGACGCCGGATCTCAATCGCTGGGTGCAGACCTCGCAGACGCTCCGCAATCCGGACGGCGAAGTGCGCATCGCGATCGTCGGCAAGTATGTGGCGCTGCACGACGCCTACAAATCCGTGGTCGAAGCGCTGGGCCATGGCGGGCTGGCGAACAAGGTGAAGGTCAACCTGACCTGGATACCGTCTGACCGGTTCGATGATCCGAACTCGGACCTCTCCGAACTCGACAATGTGGATGGGGTCCTCCTGCCGGGCGGCTTCGGTGAGCGTGGCGCCATCGGCAAGATGCGTGCTGCTGGTTACGCGCGTCGTCACAAACTGCCGTGCTTCGGCATCTGCTACGGGATGCAGCTCGCGGTAATTGAAGCGGCACGTAACCTCGCGGGCATTTCGGGCGCCGGCACAACCGAATTCGGTAATCCGGAGTATCCAGCTGTCGGCCTGATGGGCGAATGGGTGCGCGGGAACACCCGCGAAGTTCGCACCGCCGATGGAGATCTTGGCGGCACGATGCGCCTTGGCGCATATCCGGCTACTCTGACCAAGGGGTCACGCGTTGCGGACATCTATGGCTCGACTCACATCTCGGAGCGGCACCGTCACCGGTATGAGGTGAATGCGGACATCATCGACAAGCTGGCGCCGCATGGCGTGGTTTTCTCGGGCATGTCACCGGACGGGAAACTGCCGGAAATCATGGAACTGACGGACCACCCCTGGTTCATCGGTGTCCAGTTCCACCCGGAGCTCAAATCCCGCCCGTTCAGCCCACACCCGCTGTTCGCCTCGTTCATCGCAGCTGCCCGGGACAAGAGCCGGTTGGTTTAGGCTTCGCGCAGCCGGGGAATTGCTCCGGCGGACGGCCTTCCCACGCTAACCGCTTGCAGGGCAGGCGAGATGCGCGTATGAGGCCCCCTCGCAAGAACGGCCCGTCATAGGAATGGGCCCGTTTACAACCAGTTTCCTGCCGTTTCCGAGGCAATCATGGCCGTCCCTAAGCGCAAAACCTCCCCCTCGAAACGTGGCATGCGCCGCGCCCACGACGCCCTGAAGGGCAATACCTACGTCGAGGACAAAGAATCGGGCGAACTGCGCCGTCCGCACCACGTCGACCCGAAAACGGGCCTGTATCGTGGCAAACAGATCCTGAAGGCCAAGGACGAAGAATAGTCCTGACTTCAAGGTCATTCGAGACGCTGGCGGCCGCATCTGCGGCCGTTTGCTTTTCTGGTCTCTGATTCTCTCCTGAAGGCTGGCCGCCGCATTGCAAGCGGGGACGGTTCAAGACATAGCAGGCACGCTTTTCGCCCGTGGGAGCAGGTCCTTCGGGTTTGCGTTCGCCTATCAGCCAAGGGGCAGGCCAGTGACCGAGATCGTTGACGTCTATGCGCGGGAAATCCTGGACAGCCGGGGTAACCCGACGGTCGAGGCGGAAGTCACCTTGGAAGACGGTTCGACTGGCCGCGCCGCGGTTCCGTCGGGCGCATCGACGGGCGCCCATGAGGCGGTCGAGCTGCGCGATGGGGACAAGAGCCGCTACCTGGGCAAGGGCGTTCTGAACGCAGTGGCTGCGGTCAATGACGAGATCTTCCCGGAACTGCTGGGCATGGACTCGACCGACCAGCGCGCGATCGATGCGGCTCTGATCGAACTCGACGGCACGCCGAACAAGTCGCGCCTCGGCGCCAATGCGATCCTTGGTGTTTCACTGGCTGTGGCTAAGGCTGCTGCGAACGCTTCGGGGCTTCCGCTTTACCGCTATGTGGGCGGCGCCAACGCGCACATCCTGCCGACGCCGATGATGAACATCATCAACGGTGGGGCGCATGCGGATAACCCGATCGACATCCAGGAATTCATGATCATGCCGGTGGGCATGGATACGTTCGCTGACGCGCTGCGTTGCGGCGCTGAGGTGTTCCATACGCTGAAGAAGGGTCTCGCGGCGGCTGGCCACAATACGAACGTGGGCGACGAGGGGGGCTTTGCGCCGAACCTGAAGTCGGCCGACGATGCGCTGGGCTTCATCATGAAGTCGATCGAGCAGGCTGGCTATCAGCCGGGCGAAGACGTTGTTCTCGCGCTCGATGCGGCTGCGACGGAGTTCTACAAGAAGGGCAAGTACGAGCTGGAAGGCGAGGGCAAGTCGCTGTCGTCGGACCAGATGGCTGCCTATTGGGGCGACCTCGTAAGCCGCTTCCCGATCGTGTCGATCGAAGACGGCATGTCGGAAGATGATTGGGAGGGTTGGCTCGCGCTGACCAAGCTGATCGGCAACAAGTGCCAGCTGGTGGGCGACGATCTCTTCGTCACCAACACGGCGCGTCTTTCGGAGGGTATCGAGCGTGGCGCGGCCAACGCGATCCTCGTGAAGGTCAACCAGATCGGCTCGCTGACCGAGACGCTGGAGTCGGTGCAGATGGCGCAGATGGCGCGCTATGGCGCCGTGATGTCCCACCGCTCGGGCGAGACGGAAGACTCGACGATCGCGGATCTCGCGGTTGCGACCAACTGCGGTCAGATCAAAACCGGCTCGCTGGCCCGTTCGGACCGGCTTGCGAAATACAACCAGCTACTGCGGATTGAAGACGAGCTCGGCTCGGCCGCGCGCTATCTCGGCCGCGCGTCCATCCGGGCGTGAGAGTGCGATCCCGCTGCAAGGCGGGGTGAGCTGGATTGAGTTGGAAACGCGCTCGCTTAGGCGGGCGCGTTTTTTTTGTTTCAGCTGGTGATCAGATCACCGCTCGTCCCGGCAAAGGCCGGGGTGCAGGGCTGCTGGTGCAGGTCCTGAACGCAGATCACCCTTGATGCTCTGGGTCCCGACTTGCGTCGGGATGAGCGGAGTGAGGGTGGTGCGTTGTTGTGAGGGTGGGCTTGTTGAGCCGCCTCGGTTGTCATCCCGGCCGAGCGTAGCGAGAGCCGGGAACCATTGATGGTGTGTCGTGCTCTCACAATGGGTCCCGGATAACGCTTCGCGTTTCCGGGATGACAAGCGGTGGTGTGAGCGCCCGTGTAGGCTACGTCGCTTGCGGCGACAATTTGGGTTTCCTTGGATTGGGGGTCGGTCTTCGCTTGGGGCAGATCAGTCGGCATGGGCTGTGTGCCAATCACAGCTTCACGGCGGCGGATC
>DAINAT010000129.1:0-8581 GCA_036733305.1 Hyphomonadaceae bacterium | reverse complement strand
CAGCAGGAAGAAGTGGTCGCCGCGGTGGCCGCACTTCAAAAGGACGCGCTGCAAACGGCGTAGGACTGAATAAGGGGCCGTCGCGATGCGGCGGCCCTGCAGACTTCAAACAAAAGCATACGTAGATTTCGGGTGATGGGACAATGAAGATCGAAGGCGCAAAAATCCTGGTGACCGGCGGGGCCGGCCTCATCGGCTCCACCACCATCGATCAGCTGCTCGCCAACGAGAAGCCGGGCGAGATCGTCATCCTTGACAACATGTCGCGCGGCACGACCCGCAACCTAGAGAACGCGCTCAAGGACGAGCGCGTGAAACTCATCCAGGGCGACATCCGCGACAAGGACCTTGTTTACAAGGTCACCGAAGGCATGGACGCGGTCATCCACATGGCCGCCATCCGCATCACGGCCTGCGCCGCCGATCCGCGCGAAGCCATGGAAGTGATGAACGACGGCACGTTCAACGTCATCGACGCCGCCCACAAGGCCGGCGTGAAGAAGGTCCTCGCCGCCTCCTCCGCCTCGATCCTCGGCCTCGCTGACTCATTCCCGACGACCGAAGATCACCACCCCTACAACAACCGCACCTGGTACGGCGCCTCGAAGATCATGCTCGAGGGCCTGCTGCGGTCCTACAACGACATGTACGGCCTGAACTATGTCGCGATGCGCTACTTCAACGTTTACGGCCCGCGCATGGACGTGGAAGGCAAGTACACCGAAGTGCTCGTCCGCTGGGTCCAGCGCATCAGCGCCGGCACGCCCCCGCTGATCCTCGGCGACGGCAAGACGTCGATGGACTTCATCTACATCGAAGACCTCGCCCGCGCGAACGTGCTCGGCCTCAAGTCTGACGCCACCGACGAAGTCTTCCACATCGCTTCGGGCGTCGAAACCTCGCTCAGCGAACTCGCCGCCACCACGATGAAAGTCATGGGCGCGCCGAAGGACATGGTTCCCGAATACGGTCCCGAGCGCAAAGTGAACGCTGTCTCGCGCCGCCTCTCGTCGACCGAAAAGGCCGAACGCCTCCTCGGCTTCAAGGCTGAAGTCAGCCTCGAGGAAGGCGTCCGTCGCTTCGTCGCTTGGTGGGAAGCCAACAAGGACAGGTTCAACTAATGATCCCGATCATCAAACCTGTGATGGACCAGCGCGAGGCGGATGCCGCATCGCGCGTGATCCTGTCCGGCTGGATCACGCAGGGCCCCGAAGTTGCGGCCTTCGAGAAAGAGTTCGCCGAATTCGTCGGCGCCGGTCACGCGACCGCCGTCTCGAACTGCACGACCGGCCTTCACCTCGCCCTCCTCGTCGCCGGCGTCGGCCAGGGCGATGAAGTCATCACCGTTTCGCACTCCTATATCGCAACCGCCAACTCGATCCGCTATTGCGGCGCCGAGCCGGTGTTCATCGACGTCGATCCCGCGACCCACAACATGGATCCCGCGCTGATCGAAGCTGCGATCACGCCGAAGACGAAAGCCATCCTGCTCGTCCACCAGATGGGCATGCCGGCCGATCTCTCGGCCATCGTCGCCATCGGCAAGAAACACAATCTGCCCGTGATCGAAGACGCTGCCTGCGCCGCCGGCTCCGAAATCCTCTGGGAAGGCCAGTGGGAAAAGATCGGCCGCGTCCGTGGCGACGTCGCCGTGTTCTCCTTCCACCCGCGCAAGATCATGTCGACCGGCGACGGCGGCATGCTCACCACGCCGCACGCCGACTGGAACGCCAGGTTCAAGCTGCTGCGCCAGCACGGCATGTCGGTTCCCGATACCGTCCGCCACGGCTCCAACCAGGTGATCTTCGAGACGCACCCGGTGCTCGGCTACAATTATCGCATGACCGACATCCAGGCCGCCGTTGGCCGCGAACAGCTGCGCCGCCTGCCCGGCATCGTGGCGCGCCGCCGCGAGATCGGCGAGATGTACAAGCAGCTGCTCGCTCCGGCCCAATGGATCGGCCTGCCGCAGGAACCGTCCTGGGCCCGCTCCAACTGGCAATCGTTTGCCGTGCGCCTGCCTGAACACGCTGACCAGCGCGGCGTGATGCAGGCGATGCTCGACGCCGGAATCTCTACGCGCCGCGGCATCATGTGTTCGCATCGCGAGGATGGCTACAAGAACAGCCCGCACCCGCCGCTTCCGCATTCAGAGGGCTGCCAGGACCGCACGATCGTCCTGCCGCTCTATCCGCAGATGACTGACGACGATATCCGCATGGTTGCCGATACGCTGATCAAGGCGACCAAGCCATGACCTCGACAATCGCCGAAACAGCACCAGCTGAAGTCGTGGCTGCATCCGGCGATCCGGGCATGCGCGGCCGGACAAGCGAACGTGTCATCCACATCCGGCCCAGCCGCGGTCTTCTCGACCTCGGGCTCGACCAGGTCTGGAGCTATCGGCATCTTCTGTTCACGCTGGTCCGCCGCGATGTGAGCGTTCAGTACAAGCAGGCTGCTCTGGGCGCCGGCTGGGCTGTCATCCAGCCGATTTTTGCCGTGATCATCTTCACGATCATCTTCTCGCTGTTCGCGAAGCTGCCGATCCCGGGCAACATCCCCTATCCGATTTTCGCTTTTGCGGCCGTTCTGCCGTGGAACTATTTTGCCGACAGCGTGCGCCGCGCTTCAACCAGCCTCGTGCAGGAAGAAGAGCTGGTGAAGAAGGTCTTCTTCCCGCGCCTCGTGCTCCCGCTCAGCGGCGTCCTGACGCCGATCATCGATTTCCTGATCGGCCTGTGCGTGCTGGTCATCATGATGGCGTTCTTCGGCATCTGGCCCAGCTGGCGCTTCATCGCCATCCCGTTCCTGATCGCGTTTGCCGGCATGACCGCACTGACGGTCTCGCTCTGGCTGGCGCCGATCAACGTCCGCTATCGCGACGTGCGCCACACTCTGCCCTTCCTCCTGCAGATCTGGATGTATGGTTCGCCCGTCGTCTATTCGTCGACGATCGTCCCCGAAGCCTGGAAATGGGTTTTCGCGGTCAATCCGATGGTTGGCGTGATCGACGGCTTCCGATGGGTGATTTTCGGCAGCGAAGTCCTGACGCTGAACTCGCTGGCGATCGGCGCCCTGATCGTCGCTCCCCTGCTTTTTGGCGGCCTTGTTTTCTTCCGGAAACTTGAACGCACGTTCCCGGATGTAATCTGATGAACACCCTCGCCATCAAAGCCGAAGGTCTCGGGAAGAAGTATCAGCTCGGAGCGCTCGGCTCCAAGCATGACTCGCTGCGCGATGCGCTGCAGTCCGTCTTCGCGAAGAAGGAAAAGGAGTCCGGGGAGTTCTGGGCTCTGAAGGACGCCAGCTTCGAAATCGGCCGCGGCGAGAATGTCGGCATTGTCGGCCTGAACGGCGCGGGCAAGTCGACGCTGCTCAAGATCCTCTCGCAGATCGTTACGCCGACGACAGGTTCTGCCGAAATCACCGGCCGCCTTGGCGCGCTGCTTGAAGTCGGCACAGGCTTCCACCGCGAACTCACGGGCCGGGAGAACGTCTTCCTCTATGGCTCGATCCTCGGCATGGACCGCCAGGAAGTCGCCAAGAAGTTCGACGCCATCGTCGAGTTCTCTGAAATCGGCAAGTTCATCGACACGCCGGTCAAACGTTACTCAAGCGGCATGTATGTGCGCCTGGCTTTTGCGGTCGCCGCGCACCTCGATCCGGATATTCTGTTGCTTGATGAAGTGCTCGCAGTGGGGGATTTCAGCTTCCAGAAAAAGTGCATCGATTTCGCAAAAGCCCTGCAAAAACGGGGCTCTACGATCCTGTTCGTGTCGCACAACATGTTCTCGATCAAGACGATGTGCCCCCGTGTGATCTACCTGCAGAAGGGCCAAGTGGTATTTGACGGCCCCACCGACCAAGCCCTTCGTCTCTACGAAAACGACAGCAAGCTCGCGGCGTTGCCTTGGTTCCGCTCGCCAGACAGCCCGCCACTCAACATCACGAATGTCGAACTTCTCACTGAGGATGGACAGGCGAGAACGATGTTCAACTATGGCGAGCGGATGAGGATGCGCATCTCGTATCAAGCGACGCGGCCCATCGAGGCGCCTCACTTCGTTTGCGCGATCCGGCGTTCGGACGACGTCATGTGCTGCAATTACAGCAGCTGGAGTGATGGAGCTCCCTTCAATGTCATAGACGGTGAAGGCGTGATCGATATGCTGACGCCGCCGCTCAGCCTTGTGTCGGACCAGTATTCCGTAGAGGTCCTGGTGCGCGAGAAGCAAACCGGCTCCATCATAACCGCTCAATCCGGCGCCACATTCCATCTCCGTCACGACGTCTTCGATGCAGCAGGGTTTGGCGTATTCCACCAGCAGGCGCAGTGGTCTAATGGCAGCCTTCGCTGAACCACTGATCTTGATCGCCGCCAGCGGCCTGGCGCGTGAAGTGTTAGCCGTCGTGCGCGGGCATGGCCTCTACGATGTTATCGGTTTTCTCGACGACGCCCCATCACTAGCCGGCGCAAAGATTGACGGCGTGCCTGTGTTGGGCGCGCTGGACACCATAGCGGCATATCCCTCGGCGAGAATGATTGTGTGCGCAGGGCACGGCGCGGTGCGAGACCGGATCGTCACACGCCTCGCGAATCTTGGCATTTCGTCATCACGGTTTGCGGCTGTTGTGCACCCATCTGTGGAAGTACCGCAAGGATGCGAACTGGGAGCGGGATCAATCATTCTAGCTGGCGTTGTGCTGACAACCGCCGTCTCAATCGGCGAGCATGTTGTGATCATGCCGAATGTCACGCTAACGCATGATTGTGCGCTTCATGACTACGCAACCGTGTGCGCCGGAACGGCGCTGGGTGGAAGCGTTGTCATTGCGCGCGCAGCTTACCTAGGTATGAACTCATCGGTGCGTGAGGGTCTGACCGTTGGGCCACGTGCGACACTTGGAATGGGCTCTGTGCTTCTGACAAATGCGCCTGCGGGTGAGACGTGGGTCGGCGTACCGGCCCGTGCGCTGTCATCACATTCCTCGAGTATCACCACGACTGTCGAAACAGCTACGACGTCGCCTTCTGGAGAGAGCTGATGCCGACATTCGATGTCGTTGTGCCCTGCTACAACTACTCCAGATTTCTGGAGTATTGTGTAAAGAGCGCGCTGAATCAGGAAGGCGCCGATGTGCGCGTTTTGATCATTGACGACTGCTCGAGCGATGACTCAGCGGTCGTTGGTCAAAGGCTCGCCAAAGAAGACTCAAGAGTGGAGTTTCGCAGGCATGAGCAGAACCAGGGGCATATTGCCACCTACAATGAAGGCCTGATCGGCTGGGCGAAGGCAGATTATTGCATGCTGCTTTCCGCCGATGATGCCTTGTGCCCGGGTGCGTTTGCACGCGCGCTGAAAGTCTTCGAAGCCTCGAATGATGTCGGGCTGGTCTATGGACTGGCGTGCATCGTTACGAATGAGGGCGAATTCCAGTTTCCGGCTGGCAATGATTTCGTGTCAACGCAGACCATAACGGGCAAGGAGTTTCTCAGAATCTGCTGCGAAGAAGGCAACCCGGTCCCCACGCCAACAGCGATCGTCAGGACTGCTTTGCAGCAAAACCTGGGAGGCTACCGAAAAGACCTCCCGCATACCGGCGACATGGAAATGTGGATGCGATTTGCGCGTCACGGGTCCGTGGGCATCGTGCGGTCGGTCCAGGCCGAGTATCGCATTCACGGTAGCAATATGTCGGCTCAGTATTACGCGCGCGTTCTGAGCGACAGGCACGAACTGGTGCTCACATGTCTCGATGCACTCAGTCCAATTCTTGATACCGACGCAGATGCGCGAAACTGGATATCTTCGATGTACACGCGCCTGCTTATCGAGGCCGAGCAAAAAGCGATAAACGCATTCGATTACGGCGACAGCGCCGCATATGAAGCCTGGCTTGGATTCGCTGAGGAGATGGTCGCAAAATTGAACCGGCCGAAGCGATCTCGCCGATTGGCAGCACGAAAACTGGCAGGCCCGAAGTTGTGGCAGCTTCTTCGCCGGGCGCAGAAAATCTGGAACCCGAACCTTCCTGATGCTCAGCCGCTCCATACGGGTTGGCTGCCGTCGCATATGGAAATCATTGGAAAGTGGCCGGTTGCCCCTTGAAAAACAGGCGCTGGCGCGATCCTGCGCCTTTAGCGGCAAGCGCTTGAGCCTGACGACGATCTGCTCGATCGGGTTGATGTCAGAGGTGTAGGACGGCAGGAACCGCACCCGGGCGCCGGCCTTTGTCGCAGCGCAGATTGATCGGTTCCTACCGAACGGCTCAAGCCGCTTGTTGGTCCGTCATCAGCTGAAACGGTTGGATCTTTTGGTCCACCTCAGACTCTGGAATTCGTCGTACGTTTGCGCTGATCCCTCATCATACGATCCCGTCCTCCGGCGTATTCCGCTGGCGCAATCCCATGGAGAGCCGTGTGAGGTCGGCTCTCATTGCAGCCAGCGCCAGACCTTGATCGCCGTTTGCGCCTCGTCGGGAAAAGCGAGCCAGTTGAGGTTCGGCCACTCGTCGCGGAATTGATATGCCGACGCACCACGATGGCAGACAAGCCGGTTCAGCACCGCCGCGACATGTCCACTGCAAGTCGATCGCCGACATCGATCGAGCGAGCCTCGCCAGTATCCGTTTCCGGGCGCCGTTGTTGAGTTGATCGTGAACGAAGTCGAGGCACCAGACCTCATTCGTGCGCAAGGAGTGCGGGCGCTGCGTCGATGAGCGATCATCTTCCGCCAGCGTGGCCGTTTGGTCCGCAGCGCCAGGCCTTTTTCATGATGGAACCTGCAGGCCACGTTGCATCCAACGCGGGGGCCCCTGCACTTCAACATAATTCGCGCGCTGATATCCATGGCGAATACGCGCCCAACGGTTTTGTGCCTGCCATGTCGGACTTCCGTTCGTGGATCGCGAGTCGATGGCTTGCTCTGTGCGAAACGATGATGGTGCGCCAAGTGAGAGGCGCGCCGCAGCTGTAGCCAAGTGTTGCAACGACGTAGCCTTCACACTGCTTTCTGGCGCTAGCCGGAGCACAATATCCAAACCAGGCGCGAGGCCGCACCGCGTTGAAGCGCCTCCGCCGCGCCTCGATTGTCACGCAAGCCTGTTTTGAGAGGAAGTGGGAGTTCTCGCCGTTGGGAAGTGGATCGCGTGAAGCGCTTTGTCGGCTTCTGAGGAACCTTCAACCCCTCGTGGCGCCACATCCACTCAGCCTGGTTGTGATTCACAGCCCAGCCAGCCCCCGATAACAGCGGCGACCGTATTGCACCATCCATCGACTGGCCCCACGAGATCAGCGCATCAATCTGCCGAAGCCTCGCGACGATCTATTCCCGCTTGCAGCGATTCCCTGCCATCTGCCTTCTCTAGCCCATCCAAGAGCATACCTAGGATGGACCGCTTCAAAGATGGCGGGTCATCTGTTCCAGACGCGACAGGATCGGTCAGACCGGACGGTTAAAAGGCAGGTGAGATCTCTGCCGCCGCACGCCACAAAAAAAGCGAAGCGACCAGCCGGGCTGGTCGCTTCGATGTTGTAGCTACCGATCCCGTCCAGCCACGCCAGAGTGGCGTCGCTGCAAGGCGTGACTAATGGCTTAGATCAGAAAATCCGAACCATGGGCGATCGCATCGAACAACGGGTGCGGTGCGTTGATTTGCGAGTTGTCGTAGGCTTCAAGTACATCACTGCCTACTGCATGGAACTCGTTTCCAAAGAACGAAGCCAAATCGAGCTTGGCCAACAGGAAACTCAGCGACACTTGCGGAGAGGTGGAATTCGACGCCACAGGCTGCTCGCTGACAGGCGCGATGCTGTTCGGCAGGGTAGAGATCGTGTCCGTCGCTGCATCGTCGGCAGCTCCAGCTTCTCCGTAGCTCAGCTCGACGTCGAACGCTGCGATCCTGACGCCAGGCGCAAGGACGACTTCGGTGCTGCCGTGGATGATGTTGCCTTGGGCATCGGTGTAGGACTCCCCGGCCGCGGTGAGACCAATCACGTGAATTGAAGACTCGGCAAGCGACCGAAGCTCGGACGCTTGCGAAACGCCATCCTGGTTGGCGTCTTCCCAGACGAGGAAATCACCAAACGCATCGTCATCGGCCGACAGGATACCATCGCCGTTTGAGTCGAACGCCTTGAGCCCTTCGAGGTCGGTGGATGCGCCAGGCAGATCCGAAACGAATGA
Organism: Hyphomonadaceae bacterium; assembly: GCA_036733305.1. Taxonomy (GTDB): domain Bacteria; phylum Pseudomonadota; class Alphaproteobacteria; order Caulobacterales; family Hyphomonadaceae; genus UBA7672. The sequence goes on along the minus strand of DAINAT010000129.1, from coordinate 392 downwards.
GATTTCGGAAATGCCGTTGATTGCGCCATCACCATTTCTATCCAGCGCCAGGAACGCGTCACCGACGCCTGCCCAGCTGCCCAGCTCGAGCACGCCATCATCATCGAAGTCGAACGAAACGTTCGAGGCGAGATTCAGACCGTCTCCGCCCAGATCCAAGATGATCGGAGCTGCAGCGCTTTGCGGCTGGAAGAGCACATCTACGAAGTAGCTTGCGGCATTCCAGGAAGCGGTCGGGAACAGGCCTGTTCCCTCTGCATAGACGCCGGCGTTGACGGGCGCGGTCAGCAACCCATCAGAGCTCGGGCGGGCGGCTGCATGATAGCTGCCCGTATTGGCGTAGCTCTCGACGGCGCCCTGCCCGTTGTTGAAAACGTAGCTGTAGGAGACCG
>DAINAT010000128.1:0-8714 GCA_036733305.1 Hyphomonadaceae bacterium | reverse complement strand
CGCTGCCCTCCGAAGGCAGAGGTCACAGGTTCGACTCCTGTCGAGTGCGCCAGCCCTTTCAAATGCTTATGGATTTGACGGCGTGACGGCTCGCCTACAATCTGCGAGGTATGGCGCGACCAGCCTGCGGGCGATCGATCGGATTGCGCCATGATCTTCTGGAAAGCTGCCCTGCTCGCCCTTGCGACGCTCACAGCCTGCACCGATCAAAAACCGCCCCCCCAGGCTGTCGCTTCCGAGCCTGCCGTTGAAGCCTCGCCAAGGCCGGCGATCTGGAAAATTTCTGACGTCGATACGACGGTCTATCTGTTCGGAACTGTTCATGTGCTTCCGCCGACACTGACCTGGCATTCGCCCGCGCTCGACAAGGCCCTTGAAGAATCCAAGGCCGTCTATTTCGAGACGGACGTCGAAGGCGATCCGATGGTGTTCCGCGACATCATCCAGCGGCTGGGTCTCTATCAACCATCCGAGAAACTCTCGGATCGCTTGGCGCCAGCAGACCTGGAACTCCTCAAAAGCACGCTCGCCAAGCTCGAACTCCCGCTGGTCGCCATTGAGTCGATGCGGCCCTGGTATGCAGGCGTCGTGATCAGCGAAGCGGTGGTGCGCCGCGCAGGTTACGATGTGACGTCTGGCGTCGAGAGCGTGATACGGCCGGCTGCTTCGGCGGCTGGCAAACAGATCCGCTTCCTGGAGACAATCCAACAGCAGATGGCATCATTTGCGACCTTGCCCGAGCCTGTTCAGATAAAGTTCCTGACAAGCGGCCTTGCCGAGATGGATACAGCCACTGACGACTTGAATGCGCTCGTCAATGCATGGAAAGCGGGGGATACCGACGGCCTTAACAAGCTGCTGATCGAAGACGATCTTGGCGCGATCCCGGAAGTCTACGATGCGCTTCTCAAGAACCGGAACGCCAACTGGGCGCCCGAGATCGACACGCTGATGAAGTCCGAAACCGGCACATTCCTTGTCGCCGTCGGAGCAGCCCACCTGATCGGCAAGGACAGCGTCATCGAAATGCTGAAGCCAATGGGCCATGCCGCTGAACGGGTTCAGTAGCGAACCATGGCAGCCGGCTTGCATGGCTAACGTCCGGCCTGAGCAGACTGGATAGTGGTTACCATTCATATGATCTAAACACGCGAGCGTTTATCAGGCTCGAATGTTTCTGAATGGACCTGCACCGGCTGCCCCGGAGGGAGTTTGTCCTGCGGTATGACCGACAACGCGCTAGATATTGCAATCCAGGCTGGTGAAGCCAAAGCCGCCGGCGGTTCGTTTGACGCAATCGTTGTAGGGAGCGGGGCGGCAGGAGGACTTGCAGCCAGTCTGCTGTGCGAAGCTGGGCTTTCCGTCCTGGTTCTGGATGCGGGCTACAAGACGCCGTTCTGGAAGCGACCGCTGAGCAAGACCACGGAAACTGCGATCAAGGCGATCGCCAATCCGAAGCTGATCAAAGTCATCCCCTATCGGGTGATCAATTTCGGCCGGAAGTTTCTGCGTGCGATTGGCCGCATCCGGCAACCCATCCAGACGGAATGCTTCAGCTGGGAGCAAGGACCTGGCGGCTTCGTGGATGATCGCGACCATCCTTATGTTACGCCGCAAGGCAGGCCGTTCACTTGGATTCGCTCGCACGGTCTTGGCGGCCGCATGGTTCTGCCCGGACATGGGTGGCAGTATTATCGACTGGGTGAAGAGGATCTCTCGCCCGCCGACAATCAAAGCCCGACATGGCCCGTCAGTTATAACGAGCTCGACAAATGGTACGCCTTTGTCGAGACGCGCCTGAAGCTGGCGGGGCGCGAGGATCACGTTCCATCACCACCGGATGGCGTAATCTCGCGCGAACTTAGTTTCTCGGCAGCAGAAAACCAGCTTGCTGGAGCTATCTCGAAACGCTGGTCGAAATCGACGCCAATCATGGGCCGGTTTGCCCCGCCCTTGCAGTCACTCGCACAGGCCGCCGATACTGGTCGACTTGTATGTCGCGTTCGCGCGCTCGTTCAGCGGCTTTCGATCGGCAATGATGGCAGGATCGATGGCGTCGAATGGCGCGACCAGAAGACCGGCCATGTTGAGACATCATCCGCGCCGCTGGTGTTCCTGTGCGCCTCAACGCTGGAAACCACGCGCATCCTGCTGATGTCGAAGGGCGCCAACGGAAAAGCGCCCGGCGCGGAATCGGATGCGCTTGGCCGCAACCTGATGGACCATTTGATGATCCGGATCGAAGGCATCGGCCCGAAGCTGCCGACCGACAGCACACCTGACGAAAATGGTCGCTGCGTCTACCTTCCCCGTTTTGACCACAGCTTCCATGACGACCGTACCAAGCGCGGATTTGGCGTGCAGATCTATCCGACACCGACGGGCGCACAGTCGTGGCTCACGGCAGTCGCTTTCGCCGAAGTAACGCCGCGCAGCAGCAATCGAGTTACGCTTGATGAAAGCCGCAAGGACGTCTGGGGCAACCCTGCCCTAAAGATCGACTTCCAGTATAGCAGTGCTGAACTGGAAGTCGGGCGCGTCATGGCAAACGCTCTGCGCGAGATCGCGAACGTCGCGAAGGCGAAAGTGCGCGCATTCGACGGCGTCCCGGCGCGTCCGGGCACATCCATTCATGAGTGCGGCACCGCGCGGATGGGATCGGATCGAACGAACTCCGTTCTCGATCCCAACAACGAATGCTGGGACGTGCCCGGCCTCTTCGTAACGGATGGCGCCAGCTTCCCGTCGCAGGGCGCGCAGAACCCGACATTGACCATCATGGCCCTGACAGCGCGGGCCTGCGACTACGCTGTAAAACGCATCAAGGCGCCAGCCTGAGATCGGCGCAATTGCCCGGCGGACACGCTTGGCCAATCTTGCCGGGCGGTACTTGCCGTTAAGATCGACACCTGTATTGGTGCGCCTGTGACAGGTTCCTCGAAAGAGGATTCAAAGGGAACCGGGTTAACGCCCGGGCTGCCCCCGCAACTGTAAGCGGCGAGCCGCGTACCATCAGCCACTGGGATGTCCCTTAGGGACTACCGGGAAGGCGGTGCGCCAAGCAACGACCCGCGAGCCAGGAGACCTGCCTGTCGCAGTCGTCTTTCGACGGTCCGGGGATGGGCCGCGCGAACGGAGTATTTCCGGTTGGCGACGTCATGGACCGTGCTTCGGCGCGGCGGCGACGCCGTTCCGATGGACGGTCTCCAACATTGTGGAGACGTCTTATGAGACTGCATTCGAAATCGTCCTGGATCGCGTTGGCGTCTTGCCTCGCCGTAGCGCCGTCCGCCCTCGCCCAGACCAGCCCCGCGCCTGCCGACGAGACCAATCGCGACATCGTCGTGATCACCGGTTCGGCCACACCCGTTGAATACGAAAAGCTTGGCCAGACGCTGACCGTGATCAGCGGCGAAGTGATCGAAGATCAGGGTTACTCCTACATCGCAGATGTGCTGCGCCAGGTTCCCGGCGTCGCCGTCAGCCAGTCCGGTTCGGCTGGTTCGCTGACCCAGGTCCGCACGCGCGGATCGGAAGGCAACCATACGCTGGCGCTGCTGGACGGCATTGATATTTCGAGCCCGGACACGGGCGAAACCGACTTTGCAACGCTGCTCTCGGGCGATCTTGCCCGTGTTGAAGTTCTGCGCGGACCGCAATCGGGCCTCTATGGCTCAAACGCTCTCGCTGGCGTGGTCAACCTGATCTCGCGCCGCAACGTGAACGGCCACTATGCCGGCCTCAGCGCGGAGGGCGGCTCGTTCAATACGCAGCAGCTTCAGGGCAATGCCGGATTCGGAAACGGCACTGATTACGCCTCGATCGGCTTTCACGTCCTGCGCAGCGATGGCTACGACGTCTCTCCAAGCACGACGGCGCAAGGCGTTCCTTCGGTCGGTATCGGAAGTGTGGCTGGCGACAAGGAAGGCAACGAAGTCCAGACGCTCTACGTGCGTGGCGGCGGCGCCATCAACGATGCATTCCGCGTCGATGGCGTCATGCGCTATCTCAAGAAGGATACGGATTTCGACGGTCAGGCGTATAACGATCCGATCCCCGGCAAAACCTATGACGACAACTCGTCGGGCACGCACAACCAGCTGCTCATGGGCGCTTCAGCGACCTTGAACCTGCTCGATGACAAATGGATCACCAAGGTGTCGGCGTCCTATCTCGACGAAGAGCGCCGTTCGAAAACCACCAGCTTCCCGTTCTACCTTCCCGGTCAAGTTCCGAGCGCGGCAAGTCTCGCCATTCCGCTGTCGAGCAGCGGCGCGGATGCTACGCGGACAAAACTCACGCTGGAATCGACCTACGAGTTCGGCGGACCGGGCTTCGTCAGCTACATCACCGGATTCGCCGAGAACAAGAAAGAGACCTACGAGAACCCGTTCAACCGCCGTCACGAGTCGCGTGAATTGAACGGTATCGGCGCGCAATATCGCGGTGAGATCGCCGAACAACTCTACGTCTTCGCCACACTGCGCCATGACGAAAACGATGCGTTCGACGACGCCGACACATACAGCGTCGCGGCCTCGTGGGTCATCCCAGGCATCGGCACGCGTCCGCACGCCAGCTACGGCACGGGAGTCACCAACCCGACCTTCTTCGAGCAGTATGGCTTCACGCCGGGCTCCTATGTCGGCAACCCAAATCTTGTACCGGAAGAATCCAAAGGCTGGGACGCAGGCATTCAGCAGACACTGTTCGATGGCGCGTTCGTCATTGACCTCAGCTACTTCAAGGCTGATCTGGAGCACGAAATCTATACTGCGTTCGGCCCGGCCCCGACCTATCTCTCGACGCCAGCCAACCGCACGACAAAGTCCAAGCGGTCCGGCTGGGAGGCGAGCTTCGCGATCAACCCGATCGCCGACATCGGCATCACCGGCTCCTACACCAACCTGGACGCAACCGAACCTGCCGGCATCGAGATTCGCCGCCCGGAAAATCAGGCAGCGATCGACGCCAGCTGGCGGATTGGCGGCGGTCCGATCCAGCTCAATCTCGGCGTTACCTACAACGGCAAGATGCTGGACACCGACTTCGGCACGTTCCTGCGCACGGGCGTCGATGCCTACACGCTGGTCCGCTTCGGCGCGTCCTGGCAGGTCACCGACACGGTTGAACTTTACGGCCGCGTCGAAAACGTGACCGACGAGGACTATCAGGAAGTGATTGGTTTCCGGGGCGCCCCGCAGGCGGCCTATATCGGCATCCGGTTCCGTGAGGAAACGAAGCGATGACCTTCTGGCGTCACACGAGCCGCCGCTCCGCCCCACAAGCCAATGCGATGGCGCGTGTGTTTGCCAGAATGACCGCCTGCCTTGGGCTGTTTTCGGCCCTCTGCCTGACAAACGCTGCGGACGCCCAGGCGCGTCCGCAGCGCATTGTCTCGATGAATCTCTGCACCGACGAACTGCTGATGCGGATCGTCGATCCATCGCGCATCGCTTCCATCACCTACCTATCGCAGCAACCCATCAACGCACCGCTGGGTCTTGGACAGATAGCTTCGAAGCTGGAGGTCAACCACGGACTTGCAGAAGAAGTTCTGATGCAGGAGCCCGACCTCATTCTCGCTGGCCGGTTCGCCGCCACGACAGCCGTGAGCCTGCTGCGCAAGCTGAGCTACCCGATCATCACATTCGATCCCGAACTTACGCTCGATGATATGCGCGCCAACATACGCAAGCTTGGAGAAGCGGTGGGAGAAAGCGCACGCGCCGAACAGGTGATTATCGATTTCGAAGCGCGCCTTTCCGAATTGCAGGCGCAGATCCCGCCCGGCGAAAAGCCGGTCTTTGCCGATATTGGCGTCAACAACTTCGTCGCCGGCGAAAACACGCTCTACACGCACATCGTCAATGCTGGCGGTTATCGCACGCTTGGCCAGGCGCTGGGCTTCGACGGCTTCCGCAATGTGCCGTTGGAAGAAGTGCTGTCGATCAAGCCTGCTCTGATGTCGACAGCCACGCCTTGGACGAACCCGCCCTCCATGTCGACGCTTGCGCTGGGCCACCCCGCCCTGCGTGAGATGGTGAAACAGATCCCCCAAGTTGCGATCCCCGAGCGCTACACGACTTGCGGCGCACCTAGCGCGCTTGGCGCTGTCGAAATTCTCGTCAATGCCCGAAAGGCTGCGGAGGCAAGACAATGAAGCCGCCTCTGCCCTATCCCGTTCTGATCATCGCGTTGGCAACGTTGATGGCGTTGCTTGCCTTCTTGTCCATGTTGGTCGGGCCTGCGACTGCGGGCACGTTCGAACTGTTCGACATGCTGAACCACGGCAAGGCCGATACGGCCTGGATGATCATGCGCGAGGTTCGCTTCCCGCGCACCGCGCTGGCCATGCTTGTCGGCATGACATTGGGCATGGCAGGCGCTGCACTGCAGGGCTTTCTGCGCAACCCGCTGGCAGATCCCGGCATTATTGGCGTGTCGCCAGCGGCCTCTCTCGGCGCCGTGCTGGCGCTCTACACCGGCCTCTCGACGGTGATGCCGCTTGCTCTTCCGCTGATGGGAATTGTTGGCGCGCTTCTCTGCGCGTTGATCCTTCAAGGCCTCGCGCGACGTGGCGGAGTGCTGACACTCGTGCTGGCTGGCGTCGCCGTCTCCAGCCTTTGCGCCGCGCTGATGTCGATGGCGTTGAACCTGTCACCGAACCCGTACGCCGCAGCGGAGATCATGTTCTGGCTCATGGGCTCTGTCACCGATCGCAGCATGGACCACCTCCTGCTGGCGGGACCACTCATGCTGATCGGCTGGGTGATGCTCGGCTTGTCAGCGCGCTCTCTCGACGCGCTCAGTCTTGGCGAGGAAGCAGCTGCCGGCCTTGGCCTCAACATCTCCCGTACGCGGACGCTGGTGATTACCGGCACAGCCATCAGCGTTGGCGCCGGCACAGCCGTGACGGGCGGCATCGGCTTTATCGGCCTTGTTGTTCCACATCTCCTGCGCCCTCTGGTCGGTCACACGCCGAGCCGGCTGCTGCTTGCCAGCGCGCTTGGCGGCGGCGCGCTGTTGTTAGCGGCTGACATTCTTGTGCGCGTGCTGATGCTCGGCTCCGAACTCAAGCTCGGCGTTCTCACCGCACTGATCGGCGCACCTTTCTTCCTCTGGCTGATCTTCCGCGCGCGCACGGAGCTCGAGTCATGAAGCTGGAGACGAACAATCTCAGCGTCTCGATCCGCGGGCGTCAGCTTGTTGCGGATGCCTCGATCGAAGTCGCCAGCGGCGAGCTGGTGGGTCTGATTGGCCCGAATGGCGCCGGCAAATCGACACTTCTACGCGCCATGCTGGGCATTCGCGAACGCAGCGCTGGCACGGTCACGCTCGACGGCAAGGATTTCCTGTCGCTGCCATCGCGAGAGCGTGCTCAGTCAGTTGCGTTTCTTCCGCAAGAGCGGCGTGTCGAATGGCGGCTGCCCGCCTACGATATCGTCATGCTGGGCCGCTACCCGCATCAGAGTGGCTTTGGCGGGCCCACGCCTGACGACCGCGCTGCAGTCGACCGCGCGCTGGATGCTGTCGACGGGCGGAAGTTGGTCGACCGGCCGGTCGCTGTCCTGTCAGGCGGGGAGCGCACCCGCATCCTGCTCGCCCGGGCGCTGGCCGTCGAAGCTCCCCTGCTCCTGGTCGACGAGCCGATCGCAGCGTTGGACCCGTATCACCAGCTGCACGTCATGGAGATCCTGCGCGAGCGGACGCGAACCGGGGTCGGCGTTCTCGCCATCATCCACGATCTAGCGCTGGCGGAACGGTTCATGGACCGACTCATTCTGATGGATGGCGGCCGTATTGTTGCTGATGGCACGCCGAACAGCGTGCTGACACCCGAGCGGGTCGCTGCCGTCTACCGGATCGCCGGGGCTCCGCCGAGTCGTATTCCGTAGCGTCACATAGCACATTTGTTATCTGAATTACGCGAAACGCGATTAGCCAAACTTGACCTTATCGTTGAGAACTAGGTGGAAATCGGCTAGTAATTCCTATTACAGGCATCTTAAAGCCGTCCCTGGGAGAGAGATAATGAAACGTGCCCTGCTGGCCTCGACAATGGCGCTCGCCGTTGCGGCCGTAATCGGCGTGTCCGCGATCGCGGCCCCCGCTCCGTCAGTTACCGTTTCGGTGCCGGAACGGGCTGACAACTTCCAGCTGACCGATCAGACCCGCCTTTCGCACGAGCTTCATTACTTCAAGGACGCCAAAGCGATCGTCCTGATGAGCCAGATCAACGGCTCAAGCGGGTCGCGCAAAGCGGCTGCCGAGCTCGAGACGCTCAAGGCTGCCTACAAGGACAAGGGCGTCCTCTTCTACATGATCAACTCGAAGGACAATCGCGACGCCGCGGCTGCTGAAGCCAAGTCGCAAGGCTTCGACATCCCGATCCTGGTCGACGAACTCCAGCTCGTCGGCGAGTCGCTCGGCGTGCAGCGCGAAGGCGAGATCTTCGTCGTCGATCCGAAGAACAGCTTCAAGATCGCCTATCACGGCCCGCTCAAGGAAACCGCTGCCGCACTCGATGCTGTTGTCGGCGGCAAGGCCGTTGCCAATGCGCGCGTCGAAGTGAAATCGGGCACCACCATCGCCTTCCCGGAACGCGCCAAGTCGGCCGAGTTCAAGAACATCTCGTACTCGAAAGACGTCGCGCCGATCATCCAGGACAAGTGCGTGACCTGCCACCAGAAGGGCGGCATCGCTCCCTTCGC
>DAINAT010000127.1:0-8817 GCA_036733305.1 Hyphomonadaceae bacterium | reverse complement strand
CTCCCTCATGTTGGTGCGGGGGCAGTATCAGCGAGGTTGAGGGGGTGTAGGACGGCTGTCCCCCAACTATTTCGCACGTGGTTGAAAGTGTTGGGATGTTTCTGCGCGAGACGCGGAAAGTATGCGGGATCTATTGGAACCTCAGGTTGTCATCCCGGAAGCGCGTAGCGCTATCCGGGATGACAAACGGTGGGGCTTACATAGGGCGGGACAAGCCGCCCCTGGGTCCCGACTTGCGTCGGGATGAGCGGGACAATGAATGTGTGGTGGTGGGTGGGGATGAATGGTGCATCGTTGATGCACCCTACGGCGGTGGTGGCGTTTACTCGGCGCACTTCATGCGTTCGCCTTCGGGGAGGGCGCTCATGCCGGTGGCGCGCCAGCCGTCTTCGAAGCGGTGGACTTTGTAGATGGAGGTGCGGTCTTTGGGCGGCATGGCGGAGCCGTCGGTTTTCAGGCGGGTGAAGCGCAACTCCACCTGGCCGTTGTCGGCGTCGATGACGCAGCCGGTGATGCCGTGGATGTCGGAGCGGTCGTAGCCTTCGGCTTTCAGGCGATCGAATTCGGCTTGCAGGCCGGCGACGGTGGCCCAGCGGTGGGTGGGTTCGAGGCGGTAGAAGTCGCGGACGATGAGGGCGGCGTCGTGCGCGTTCCACGCCTTCAGGTATTCGGACATGAAGTATTCCATGTCGCCCTTGAGATCCTGCGCGTGAGCGGGCGCTTGCAGCGCGATTGCGGCGGCGGCAGCGAAGACAAGGCGCGACAGCTTCATGAGAACACTACCTTCAAGCGTTTTTGGCCCTAGAGCTTGTTGTCCTGGTCGGTCGCGGGATCTTCGGGAGCGACGACAGAGAAGGTGCCTGTGACCGGATTGCGCCAGTGCAGTTCACCCCGACCGATGGAGAACCATGCGCCGTTGAGCTTCAGCTCGCCACTCTCATGCGCAGCGCGCACGAAAGGGAAGCTCAGCATGTTGTGGATCGACTGGCCGACGGCGCCGTGTTCGACGGCCTCCTGCCAGTTGGCGCGCGGGATGGTTTCGTCGCGCAGCACCGCGTCGCGCGCATCGGCGGCGATTTCGACCCAGGGCGCGATGAAGCGTCCAACCGGGCGATCCGCGGCGGCGGCGAGGGAGGCGGCGATACCGCCGCAACCGCCATGGCCCATGACCACGATCTGCTTCACTTTCAAATGGCGGACGGCGAATTCGAGCGCGGCGGAGACGCCGTGCAGGCCGCCGGATTCGTCATAGGGTGGCACGAGGGCGGCGACGTTGCGCACGGTGAACAATTCACCGGGGGCGGCGTCGAAGATCATGGCGGGGTCGGCGCGGCTGTCGGCGCAGGCGATGATCATGGTCGCCGGCTCCTGTCCGTCGCGCAGGCGGCGGAAGAGGTCACGGGCCTCGCGATAGCGATTGGCGCGGAAACGGCGGTAGCCGTTGATCAGATCCTGGGCGTCGTCTGCGAATTCGATCATCGTGGCGTGTCGCTAGCGAAGATCGGAGGCGGTGGCAAACACTCTCGGCTTCCCAGGGAATTGACTTGAGACGGGGGATTGGCTGACAAGGTACGAACAGTTCCGTTAGACCTCCCAGTTAGACCTCGACGTTCGCTGCATTGCCGAGGCCACCATGGCTGAAGACGACGAGATTCAGGGTTCAGACGCAGCTGACGAAGGCGAGAAACGCCGCGTCGGGCCACGGCGCAGCGAAGCGTCGACGAATGCTGTGCTGGTAGCGGCCTATACCGAATTGTCGGAGCATGGCTGGCGTGGGTTCTCCGTGGACCGCGTGGCGAAGAATGCGAAGGCTTCCAAGCAGACGATCTATCGCTGGTGGAAGTCGGCGGCGTGTCTGGCGGTGGATGCGGCGCTGGCGACGCTGACGGCCAAGCCTGCGCCAGTGGCGGCCAATGCCGATGTGCGGGACAAGATCGCGGCGCTGATCGAGCCGATGCTGGTGGCGGTGCGGACGAACAATGGCGCGCATGCATGGCGCGGGGCGCTGCTGGCGGCGGCGGATGACAGCGAGGCGGGGGAGACGTTCCGCGGCTGGTTCTCGGAGAGCGTGAAGGTGCCGCTTCGCCATATTCTGGCGGCGGAGGCGTTGAAGGGGACGGTGCGGCGCGACTGGGATATCGATCTGGCGACCGAGTTGTTGTTCGGGCCGATCTGGCATCGGCTGATTGCGATGCGCGGGCCGGTGCCGGAGGCGTATTCGCGGCGGCTGGTGGAGAGCGTGCTGAAGGCTTTAGCCCAGTAGGGGGCGCAGTAGCCGTGCAGCTACCGGATGTTGCGAAACGTTTGCAGCAATCACGGCTAGACAGTGCGGCGCAAGTGAAGAACGATGTGCGACAGTTCGTCGGGTATCGACGGTTGCATTTGCCGGCGTACGCGCTGGCCGCGATGTGCGAGCAACCCGGCCGCAGTTGCGTTCACATCAATTCCGCACGGAGCGAAGATGAGCAGCTTCAAGATCAACGGGAAGGCAATCACCGTCGATGCTGACGATGATACGCCATTGTTGTGGGTGATCCGTGACGAGGTGGGGCTGACGGGCACCAAGTTCGGGTGCGGCATCGGTATGTGCGGCGCATGTACGGTGCATATCGGCGGCAGGGCGACGCGTTCGTGCATCATGCCGGTGAGCGCGGTTGAAGGCGCGGAGATCACCACGATCGAGGGGCTTGATCCGAAGGGCGAGCATCCGGTGCAGAAGGCGTGGCAGGATCTGCAGGTGCCGCAGTGCGGCTACTGCCAGTCGGGCCAGATCATGCAGGCGGCGGCGGTGCTGAAGGACAATCCGAATATCTCTGACGCGGACATCGACGCGCAGATGACGGGCAATCTGTGCCGCTGCATGACGTACACGCGGATCAAGGCTGCGGTCCGGCAGGCTGCCAACGCGATGAAGGGAGGCTGATCATGGATACGCCAGCTAACATTCCCGTTCTCAGCCGCCGTGGCTTCCTGATCGCTGCTGCGGGTTCGGGCGTCGCCTTCTCGTTCCTGACTGCGTGCACGCCGGAGGAGGCTGCATCGACGGCTGCCGCGTATGAGCCGACGCAATGGTATGCGATCGACAATGCGGGCATCGTGACGGTGAACGTCATCCGCGCGGAGATGGGCCAGCATGTCGGCACTTCGCTGGCGCGCATTCTCGCGGACGAGCTTGAAGCGCCGTGGGAGAATGTGCGGGTCCGCCACGTCGACAGCGATCCGAAGTGGGGGCTGATGGTGACGGGCGGATCGTGGTCCGTCTGGCAGACCTATCCGCTCTACAGCCAGGCGGGCGCGGCGGGGCGTGCTGCGCTGATCGAAGCCGGAGCTGCGGCGCTGGGTGTTGATCCGGCGAGCTGCAAGGCGGTGAATGGCGAGATCGTCTCGGGCGGCAAGAAGATTTCCTACAAGGACATCGTGCGGAAGGGCGGGCTCGCCAAGACGTACACGCCGGAGGAGCTTGGCAAGATTGCGCTGAAGCCGGTGGCCGAGCGCAAGCTGATCGGCAAGCCGGTGACGTCGCTCGATATTGTCGAGAAGACGAATGGCGCGGCGGTGTTCGGCATCGATGCGAAAGTGGAGGGGATGGTCTATGGCCGCCCCGTGCTTCCGCCGACGCGCAATGGCTCGAAGGCCAACAGCGTGGATGACAGCGCTGCGAAGGGCGTGAAGGGTTATCTGCAGAGCGTGATTCTGGACGATCCGTCGAACACCGTGCCGGGCTGGGTGATGGTGATCGCGGAGACCTATCCGGCGGCGAAGAAGGCGGCGGATCTGGTCAAGGTCGACTGGACGCCGGGGCCGACGGCGAATGTTTCCGAGAAGGACATTCAGGCCAATGCGACCAAGCTGATCGCGAAGGCTGATGCAGGCTCCGTGCTTCCGACTGGCAACACCGATACGTCGGCGGCTTTCCGTGCGGCCGCTTCGAGCATCGAGGCGACGTATACGACGGCGACGGCGCTGCACTTCCAGATGGAGCCGGTGAATGCGCTGGCCTTCCAGAAGGATGGCAAGTGGGAGATCCATACCGGCAACCAGTGGCAGAGCCTTGTGCTGCCGTGGCTGGCGACGGCGCTGGCTGTGCCGGAGACCGACATCGTCATGCGCACCTATCGTCTGGGCGGGGGCTTTGGTCGGCGCCTCAACGGCGATTATGCGGTTGGCGCCGCGCTGGCGTCGAAGGCTGTCGGCAAGCCGGTGAAGATGATCCTGACGCGCGAGGACGACACGAAGTTCGACAGCGTGCGATCCCCGTCGGTGCAGAAGATGCGCATGGCGTTCGACAAGGCCGGCGCCGTGACCGGCATGGAGCAGCATGTTGCTTGCGGCTGGCCGACCGAGATCATGGCGCCATTCTTCATGCCCAAGGGCGAGAAGGATGTGCCTTTCGATCCGTTCGCGATCAGTGGCGCAAACCACTGGTACACGGTGGGCTCGCACAAGGTTCGCGCGATCTCGAACGATCTGGCGAATGCGACGTTCCGGCCGGGCTGGCTGCGGTCGGTTGGGCCGGGCTTCACCAACTGGGCGCTGGAAAGCTTCATGGATGAAGCGGCGCACAAGCTGAAAATGGACCCGGTGGCGTTCCGCCTGAAGCTGCTGACCGCAGAGGGCGCGAATGCCGGGTCGGCGCCGAACGCTGTCGGCGGCGCGTTGCGTCAGGCCAATGTCGTGAAGCTCGCAGCCGAGAAGGCAGGGTGGGGCGGGCAATTGCCGGATGGCACGGGGTTGGGCCTTGCAACGTCGTTCGGCCAGGAGCGGGACATGCCGACCTGGGTTGCGTGCGTCGCGCGGGTCAACGTCAATCGCGACACGGGCGCGGTGAAGGTCGAGAAGCTGACGCTGGTGGCGGATGCGGGAACGATCGTCGATCCTGATGGCGCGCTGTCGCAGATGCAGGGCGCGTCGTTGTGGGGGCTATCGCTGGCGCTGCACGAAGGCACGGAGTTCGAGAAGGGCAATGTGAAGGCGATGAACCTCGGCGCCTACACGCCGTTGCGCCTTGCCGATACGCCTGAGCTCGACATCACTTTCGTGGACAGCGCGGAGGCTCCGGTGGGTCTGGGCGAACCGGCGACGACGGTTGTGGGGCCTGCGATCGGCAACGCCATCTTCAATGCGGTCGGCGCCCGCCTGCGTCATATCCCGATCACGGCGGCGGCTGTGAAAGCTGCGATCTAGCCTGGGTCGGTACGTTCAAGACGGGCGGCGGGGCAACCTGCCGCCCGTTCCATGAAGGGGGCTCGGTCGCAAAGCCGACGCTGCGACGACATGTGCGGACGTGATCCGGGCGCTGATACAGATGTGTCATGTAGCGGACCTACAAACTGCGGCGTGTAATTGCAGGCGGCTCGGATATGTCGGTTCGGATCAGTTTTGTTTTGCCGGTGGTGCTGGCGCTTGCTGCGTGTGCGACGGGGCCGGAGCAGCAGGGCGAGGCGGGCCGTGCGTGGCTGGCGGGGGATCACCACGTTCACAGCAAATACAGCGTTGGATGGAAGCCTGATCCGGCCAATCCGAATACTCCGCCGGAGCCGATCATTGCGGGCGATGCGATCTACGACATCACGGTCAACGCGTTGATGGCGCGCGAGCATGGGCTGTCGTGGATGGTGGCGACGGACCATGGCGGGCCGAACCATTCGAAGCTCACCTACGAGAAGGCGTATCCCGACCTGCAGATCGCGCGCGAGCAGGTGGCGGACCTGATCCAGTTCTACGGCATGGAGTTCGATACGCCGGGGGCGGATCATTCGAGCATGATCATCCCGCACACGGCGCAGGAGCGCGAGGCGCTGCGCGATATCGAGTCGAAGTTCTCGAAGCGCGAGCCGTGGCCGGCTGATCCGAGCTGGAACACCGAGCCGAGGATGATCGACGCGCTGAACTATATGCGCGGGATCGATGCGCCGCCGGTGGTGATTGCGAACCATCCTTCGCGGTCGGCGCCGACGCCGGGTGGGTATGGACAGGATACGCCGGCGGAGCTGCGCGGGTGGAACAACACGGCGCCGAATGTTGCGATCGGCATGGAGGGCGCGCCGGGGCACCAGGCGGGCGCGATCAATCCGGATGGGTCGAATGATCCGAAGGGCGAGCGTGGCGGATATGACGACGCGCCGACCATGGGCGGGTTCGATGCGATGACGGCGAAGGTCGGCGGCTTCTGGGATTCGATGCTGGGCGAGGGGCGGCGCTGGTGGGTGACGTCGACGTCGGACTCGCACCGGCACTGGAAGGATGGCGGGAACGACTTCTGGCCGGGCGAATACTCGAAGACCTATGTTTACGCACACAAGGACTATGACGATGTGCTGGCGGGCCTGCGCGCCGGGCGCATCTTCGTGACGACGGGCGATCTGATCAGCGAGCTGGATGTCACCGCGAAGGTTGGCGGCGCTTCGGCGGCGATTGGCGGCGAGCTGTCGCTGGGCGCGGCGCGGGATGTGACGGTGATGATCCGGGTGCGTGATCCGGCGGGGCAGAACCATGGCGGTAAGTCGCCGGAGGTTGCGCGGATCGACCTGATCGCGGGCGATGTCACCGGGCCGCTGGCTGATCCGACGGTGGATCGCAATCCGTCGACGCGGGTGGTGAAGCGGTTTACCGCGGCGGACTGGAAGCGGGATGGCGAGGTGATCACGCTGACCTACGTGCTGAAGGGTGTCAGCGCGTCGAGCTATATCCGCGTGCGGGGCACGAACACGGATGAGCTGGAGCCGACGCTTGACCCGCTGGGCGAGGACCCGTGGAGCGATCTGTGGTTCTATTCGAACCCGATCTTCCTGAAGGGGCGGTAGTTCGCGGAATCGGGAGCCTGGGTTGGCATCCCGGGCGAAGCGAAGCGCAGACCCGGGAACCATTGATATGCTATCGTGCTCTCACCATGGGCCCCGCATAGCGCTGCGCGCTTCCGGGATGACAAGCAGTGGGTGTGGCCCCTGGGTTCCTGCTTTCGCAGGAATGACGAGGGTGGGGCTCGGTAGTGGCCCGGCGCTTAACCCCTCGACAGGGCCGGTTTTCGCGCCTATATGCGCCCTCGAACTAGTTCTCACATCGAAGCGGCGGCCCCGGGAACTGGGCCGCCGCTTCGCGTTTGGGCTAGAAAAAACGATTATAAATCAACTGCGTACCTAAGGATTTTGCCGCTTCATGCGGGCTCAGAGCGAACTTGAAATACGTATTCTCGACATGATCGAGCCCGTGGCGACCAGCCTCGGCCTCGAGATCGTGCGCCTGCGCGTGACGGGTTCGCAGACGCCGACCCTGCAGATCATGGCGGAACTGCCGGATGGCACGATGACGGTGGCGCGCTGCGCGAAGCTGTCGCGTGCGATTTCGCCGATCCTGGAGACGGAAGATCCGATCAAGAGCGAATACCATCTCGAAGTGTCCTCGCCGGGCATCGACCGGCCGCTGACCCGCGTTGGCGATTTCGCCAAGTGGATCGGGCACGAGATCCGGGTCGAGCTGGGCGCGCCGACCGTGGATGGCCGCAAGCGTTTCAACGGCACGATCGTCAGCGAAGTGGACGGCGTGGTCGAGCTGGACCTGAAGGATGGCGGAAGCGCCAAGCTGAACGTCGCCGACATGACGCGGGCGGTGATGGTGCTGACCGACAAGCTGATCCAGGCCGCACGCGCCAAGGGTCAGGCGCCGGTCGAAGGCGCCGACGAGGAAGATGACGAAGACGATCTCGAACTGCTCGGCGAAGAGCTGGGTGAAGATTTCGACGATGTCGACGTTGATGAAGATGAAGAGTTCGACGGCGAGGATGAAGACCTCGACGAAGACGAAGACGAGAGGAAGTAGGGAAAATGGCAACCGGAGCTGTTTCAGCCAACAGGCTGGAGATCCTGCAGATCGCAAACGCGGTCGCGGCGGAGAAAAACATCGACAAGCGCATCGTGCTTGAGGCGATGGAAGAGGCGATCCAGAAAGCCGCGCGCTCGCGCTACGGCCTGGAACACGACATCCGCGCGGAGATCAATCCGGATAGCGGCGAAACCCGCCTGTGGCGCGTGCAGACGGTTGTCGAGACGGTCGAGAACCCTGTTACGCAGCTGACGCTGGCTGAAGGCAAGAAGATGGATGCCGACGCCGAGATCGGCAACGAATTCCGCGAAGAACTGCCGCCGTTCGAATTCGGCCGCGTTGCAGCGCAGACTGCGAAACAGGTCATCACGGGCAAGGTTCGTGAAGCCGAACGTCACCGCCAGTACAACGACTTCAAGGACCGCGTTGGCGAGATCATCAACGGCACGGTGAAGCGCGTCGAGTACGGCCATGTGATCGTCGACCTCGGCAAGGCAGAAGGCGTGATCCGCCGCAATGACGGCATTCCGCGCGAGAACTTCAACACGGGCGACCGCGTGCGTTCGTACCTCTACAAGGTGTCGTCGGAAGCCAAGGGCCCGCAGATCTTCCTGTCGCGTTCGCACCCGAGCTTCATGATCGCGCTGTTCGCCCAGGAAGTTCCTGAAGTTTATGAAGGCGTGATCGAGATCAAGGCCTGCGCCCGTGACCCGGGTTCGCGCGCCAAGATCGGCGTTTATAGCCATGACGGTTCGATCGACCCGGTCGGCGCGTGCGTTGGTATGCGCGGCGCCCGCGTGCAGGCGGTTGTGTCGGAACTCGGCGGCGAGAAGATTGATATCATCCCGTGGTCGGGCGACGACGCGACGTTCATCGTCAACGCGCTGCAGCCGGCTGAAGTCTCCAAGGTTGTGATCGACGAGGAAGAAGGCCGCGTTGAAGTGGTCGTGGAAGAGAGCCAGTTCCCGCTGGCGATCGGCCGCCGCGGCCAGAACGTGC
>DAINAT010000126.1:0-8819 GCA_036733305.1 Hyphomonadaceae bacterium | reverse complement strand
TCCCCTCCGATCCCGGCTGCGTCGTCGACACAACATCCGTCGTCACCGCCCAGCCGAGGCCAAAGCCCGAACCATCCATCCGCGATTCCGAGAACGTCTTGTCGCCCATGTCCTTCAGCGTCTTGCCACCCGGCAGATGGTTCAGCGTCATGAACTCGAGCGTCTTCGGCGAGAGAATCCTCACGCCATTCAGCTCGCCGCCATTGCCCAGCATTTTGCAGAACGTGAAATAGTCCCCGATCGTCGAAGCCAGTCCGCCTCCGCCCGAAAGCACGTTCGGCTTCTTCGCATACGCCGCCGCCTTCCCCGCCGAGTCAGCCAGACCGGTCACTCCGTTCAACGGGTTGCGCGCATAGCACGCCATCAGCCGCTCGATCTTGTCTTCCGGCACACTGAAGAAAGTGTCGTTCATGCCAAGCGGCGCAAAAATCCGCTTCCGGAAAAACTCATCGAGGCTAATCCCCGAAGCCACTTCCACGACCCGGCCCAGCACATCGGTCGAGTTCGAATAGTTCCAGCGATCACCCGGCGAGAAAACCAGAGGCGCCGTCGCCAGCAGTTCGCAGAACGATTTCAGGTCACCGCCATGCTTCGAATAATCGACGCCCTTCGCGCGATAGATCGCATCAACCGGCGTCTGTTGCAGGAACGCATAGGTGATCCCCGAGGTGTGCAGGAAAAGATCGCGGACCGTCATGTGCCTGTCCGGCTTGCGCAGCTCCGGCTTCTCCGCCGTTCCGCCCGCGAAGACCATCACGTCCTGGAATTCGGGAATGTAGCGATAGACTTCATGGTCCAGCCGCAGCGCGCCTGCCTCGAAGAGCATCATCGCGGCAACCGACGTCACCGGCTTGGTCATCGAATAGATGCGATAGATCGTGTCCTCGCCAATCGGCTTGCCCCCACCCATCTCGGTCGAGCCCTGGAACGACAGGTGCGCCACCTCCCCGCCCCGCGCGACGAGAACGGCGACGCAAGGCAGCCGTTTCTGCTCGATATACCCATCGAAATAAGCCGGAATGCGCTTCAGCTTCTCCGCATTCATCCCCGACTCTGCCGGATCGACGCGCTCGATAGCCATGAAAACTCCTGATACAATCCGCCAGCCTTAACCCACCCGGCGCAAAAATAGAAACGCCCCCGGCCAATGGCCGGGGGCGGAAATACGCATGTCTGCTTTTAGTGCGTAGATCAGAAGGTCTTGCGGAGCCCGACCTTGAACGTCCGTCCCAATGCATTCCCGATAAACGGATCGTAGCTATACTGCTGCTGGGTGAACGGCGGGTCTTCATCCGTCAGGTTGTCGATCGCGAGGCTTACGACGAAGTTCTCGTCCCACGGCAGTGTGTAATTGTAATAGAGATTGTGGGTCGCGAAATCGTCGATGTTGCGGCCAGCCTCACCCGGATCGAAGCGTTCGTCATCAACGCCCTGAATAAAGCGATAGACATAGCGCAGGTTGTGGTTGCCGCTCGAATAGTTGACCGAGGTATTGGTCCGCCATTCCGACACGACGTCCGCGCTGTTGCCGTAGTTGGCAAAGCCCAGACCATCGACCGCCGATGCGAGTTCGACACCGTTCAGGCTGAACGCTTCGATCTCGTACGACAGGACCTGCGTGCCCTGGAAGCCGAGCGTGAAGTCGCCGCCCAAAGCCGCGAACGAGTAGGTCGCGTCATAGTCGATACCCGTCGTCTGTGCGCCCGGTCCGTTGCCGAAAACAGAACGGATGCTGGTAACGGCATCGCCCGTGGTCGTACCTTGCGAGCAACCCGCTGCACCCTGTCCATTAAGGAAGGTGATGCGGTTGATCAGTGGCGCTGAGCAGTTAATCAACTCGTCCTTGCCGGAGTCGCCCACGAACACCGTGTTCAGCAGCTGGTTGTGATCGACCGTCTTGATCTCGTCTTTGATCAGGAAGTCGAAGTAGTCGAAGCTGAACCGCAGCGCGCCGTCCATCCAGAGGCCATCATCGAAATTGAAGATGGCGCCGAGGTTCATGACCTCAGCAGTTTCCGGCGTGATGCCGGCAAGCGTTTCCGTTTCGGTGCGCAGGTATTTCGAGCCGGCGCCGTCAATGAGATCGAGGCCGGACGAGATACGGCCAGGCTCGAGATCGTTCGGCGGCGAAGCGTAGTTAGTACCGAACGAGCCGCGCAGAGCGAGCCAGTCGAACGGATCCCACTTACCCGCAACCTTGTACACGGTCGCGCCGAGCCCCGAGCGCGGGAACTCCTCACGACGTACGGCGAGCTGGAAGCCCAGGTTGTCGAGGACAGGAACCTGCACTTCGGCAAAGTACGAGTACTGCTGCCCGTCGGAACGCGAATTGCCGTCGGCGCCAAAGAAGAAGTACGGGCCCTGCTCATCCGGGCAACCAACGTCGCCGATCTTCTGGCCAGGCCATGCGCACGGAAACTGCTTGGGATCGTTAGTGTCGCCGAAAGCAAACCGTCGGCTTTCAGACTGCCGCCATTGCGCACCCGCCGCCCAGGCAACCATACCGCCCGGAAGCGTGAGCGGCGTGCCACCCGATGCGAGCGCGTCGATGATCAGGTTTTGATCCTGATCCTCGCCGCGGCGTTCGTCGTTGAGCCACGCAGTCAGCTCTGGAGAGTTCTCAAGACCTGCAACATAACGTGGGTTGGGATCGCCGAACTTGGCGTCCTTCGAAAAGCTGCTTGAGAACGGGTTCATCCAGAGGCAGCCATTCTTGCCGGCAGCGCCCGGGTTCTGCGTTCCCACCACGGCGTAGAATTCTTCACGCGTGACGTTGCCATCGCTGTTCGCGTCAAGGCTAGCTTCGTCGAAACGATCCGGAACAAGGTCAACCGCGTTACAATTCGGTCCGCCGAAGCCGTTGTAGGCTTCCTGCAGCCTGTAACCGACGGTGTCAGGCAAGGTCGTGTCGGTCGTTGCAAGGTTATAGACCGCCGAAACCTTCCACGTATCGAGCCACTCTCCAGCGATGTTACCGAAGTCGCCATCAAGAGCAGCGACGACGTTCCAGTTTTCCAGTTCCGTGCTCGGCGACAGACCTTTGCCCGGCGGAAGGTGTGGAGCACCTCCCGGACCAGCAGCCATAGTCAGGAAAGAGTCCACAGCGGTTACGGAACCGGACAAGCCGAGAAGGAAGGCAAGATCCGGATCCAGCGCACCGAAGCTTGCTGTGTTCATGAAGTTCGCAAACCCGGGGTTGGTGCTGGGAATGCGATACTGGAAGGCAGTTCCGCCGTTCGGCGCCGGTCCGACGTTTGCCTGATAGGACGCAACGGTGCCGATATCGTCGGCAGTCGATTTTCCATAGGCAACCTGGGTTGTGAAGCTAAGCGTATCAGACAGGTCAAACTTGAATTGACCGTAGAACCTCATCTGATCGACTTCTTCGACAAGGTTGTAGGTGTGGATGCCATAGTTCCACCAGCAAACCGGGAAAATGGCGATAGTACCGGGTGTCCCGGTACGGGCCCGTTGCTGTCCGTGCACTCTTGCTGCGTGAAGTCGGTGCCAACCCCGATGGAGCCATACGGCAGACCCAGGCCGTCATAACCTCCAGGCAGCAGGCCGTTGATAATATTGCCGATGGAGTCCGGCACGGCGAGCGCGTAGGACATGTAAGCGTTATACGGCGCCCAAGGCGTCGGGTTCTCTTCATAGCTACGGACTGCCCAGTCGCGCTCGAGAATGTTGAGCGCGCTGCGGTGGCTGTATTCCGCCGAGAACATCAGGTTCGCGGACTCGAAATTTTTGCCCCACAATGCGGAGACCGAATAGTCGCCGTCAGAGCCGGACACCGCACGATAGTCGGCTTCAACCTGCAGACCATCGAAGTTGTCACGCGTGATGAAGTTGACGACGCCGCCGGTTGCGTCGGCGCCGTAGATCACCGCGCCACCGTCTTTGAGAATCTCCGTTCGCGACAGCGCGATTGACGGGATCATGTTGGTGTTTTCGTTGAAGCGCCGACCGTTGAAGATCGTCAGGGTACGACCGCCTCCAAGGCCCCGCAGGTTCAGAGTGGACGCGCCGATATTGCTGTAGCCAGCCTGAAACTGGTTTGTCTCACCGACGGTTGAGCCGACAACGCTCAACGTCTTGATGAAATCCATCGTGGACTGATTGCCGGACTTGAAGTTCTCTTCGGCTGTATAGACCTCAACCGGAAGTGCCGCTGACTCAACGGCGCCCGCGATGTTTGAACCTGTGATGACCACGCGGTCTCTCGGCTCATCGCAGCTGACCTGGATGCCATCGACATCGGGATCGCAATCTTCAGCGGGCGCGATCCTGTCTGGCGGCGGTTGCGTTGCCTGTTGCGCCGAGGCGCTACCGTATCCGACTACGCTGAACACAAGCGCGAGTGCGGACGCGCTCCGAGAAGCACGTTTCAACATGGACTAAATTCCCTTCCCCTGGCGGCCACTCTTGTGATGGCTCGCAGCCGACGGCGTTGTTACCGCCTCGTAGCCACTATGCGCCGCATGGGGATTCTGACAATACCGGCTGCTCAGCATGTTTTTTTTGGTGCATGACAGACACACATCTAGGTTCCGCAGAGACAGTGTGTTTCTGTTTCCGATGACATACCTCTGACACGACAAGGAGTGTCGTTAGGGAAGCGCCGCATGACTGACGCAACGAGAGGCCTGACAATAAAGGGGCCGAAAGCCGACAAGTCCGCCGGTCGATCCGAGCGTCGCAAGAACGCTGATAGATCAGCCGCTACGCGCAGGCAGATTCTCGAAGCCACGGTACGCTGTCTCGATGCGTGGGGTTATGGCGCCGTCACAAATATAAAAGTTGCGGACGAAGCTGGCGTGAGCCGCGGTGCGATGATGCACCACTTTCCGACCCGTCAGGCGCTGATCGTGGCGACCGTCGAATACGCGCACGAAAAGCTCTCGGAGTTTCGCAGCAGCGAGCTGGAAAAGTATGAGCCCGGCTTGCCTCGCTTCCGAGCAATCGTCGACATGTCGGTCGTCACGCAGATGACGCCGGAGGGCATGGCCTGCAACGAGGTTCGCATCGGCTCGCGCAGCGATCCGGAAATCCGCGCAGCGGTGACGCCGACGATGAGCTTCATATCGGACGAGTATGGCAGGCTGGTCGCGAGCCTTGCACGCGGCGCCGGCCTTCAACCCAACCGCGAAGTACAGTCGCTGACTGCGACAATGGCGATGGCCGCACGAGCCCTGGCGATCAACACATTCACCTACCCGCGCGCCAATATCGACGAGAGCGTGATCTGGATGATCCGCAATATCCGCGAAGATATTATCGCGCGGCAACTCGGCGAAAAACTCGCAGAGCGACCGCAGCCCCTGCCCGAAACGCGTCCGCATTCAAAGCCGCGCGAGACGAAGGCCTGATCAGGCCCGACGCGCGACCGGCACGGCCGGCACGCCCCGCTCAAGCAGTTTCATAAAGTCCGTCGGCGCCATCGGCTTGGCCATCAGGTAACCCTGGGCTTCGTCGATGCCGAGATCGGCCAGGAAATTCCACATCTCGATGGTCTCCACGCCTTCGGCGACGATCTTGAGGCCCATTTCCCTGGCGAGCCTCACGCTCATCTCGACGCTTGCTCGCGCAAAACCGTCCGTCAGCGCGCTCCGTGTGAATGGCTGGTCGATCCTAAGTTCAGTGAACGGATACATCTGCAGGCGGCAACCAGGCTGACCCGCGAAGCCGAGGCGCATCAGCCGGGCAAACGGACTATCGTAGTGGCGCTGACGGCGCAGGTCCGCGGAGCGGATGCCGACGCATGGGCAGCAGCTGGCGCAGACCGGCATATGACCAAACCCTTCACATCCGCGCGATTGACCGACGCCCTCAAGGCAGCCAGCACGGGCCTCAGGACGATCTCCAGCACCTCGGAAACCGCCGCACCGCCCGTAGCGGACCCCGTCGACGAAGCACCGCTGATTGACGAGGAAGCGATCGCAACCATGGAGGCGGTTGGCGCTCGTTCCGGGCGGGACGTCCTCGCAAAGGTCTGGAAGCTCTTTATCGGCCAAGGGCCGGATGCGGCGTTCAAACTCGAAACGCTGGCGACAGCCGGCGACCCCGGCTCCCTGGCCAAACAGGCCCACTTCCTCAAGTCCATGGCGATATCGGCGGGAGCCGCCCGCTTGGGATTGCCTGCGAGGAAATCGAACAGGACAGCAAAGCCGGACGAGTAACAGAGGCCGCAGCGCGGATAGCCACGATCCGTCCCGTACTGGACGAGACCTGCGCCATAATGAACAGCCGGCTTGGAGCCCGCCCGGCAGCGGCCTCCCGCTAGAACAACCCCGGCAAGAAATTTCCCTTTCGGGCGCAGACACGAAATGCACCCGTGAACCGGCGTGAACGCCCTCCAAGGCTGCGCTGCAATGGTTGACGCAGAGGCTACCCCCATGTGAAGGCTCGAAAGCACGAGGGTTTCGCGACTCCGTGAAGGCGAGTGGTCGAGACTCGGACCGCCCTGCTGCACTAGTATATACGCCTTCTGTTCTGGACGTTACATGACCGTTACGCCTACCGAACCGACGAACCTTCTCGACGCCACGACGCTGGCGGAGATCGCGCGCGTTCGGGCATCTGGCGTTCTCGGGGCCACCGGCAGGCTCGTGGAGCTTTTTGATTTTCTCGCTTCCCGGTCTGGCGACAGCAGGCCGCCGAAAGAGGCAGAAATTGCCCTCGCCGTCTTCGGCAAGGCCGACTCGGAAGCGCTTCGCGACGACCCTGTGGCGCGGGTCTATATCCACCGCCTCCGCAAACGGCTCGACGATTTCTACCTGCGCCATGGCGCACCGTCCGGGGTACGGCTCGATATTCCAAAGGGCGACTACCGGATCGTCAGCGCGCCGTCCGGCGAGGCGAGCGATGAGGCGGGCGCGGCGGATACCGCGCAGGCCGCCGGCGCGGACGACAGCCACGCGAAGCCGGCCGGGCGCAGGCGCTGGGGATTGATTGCAGCTGCCTTCGTCGCCGTCATGCTTGGCGGCAACATCGCTGCGTGGGCCCTGCTGGGCGCCAAGCCGGCTCAAAAGCAGCTCGCGGACGCCGGCATATGGACCGAGATCGCCAACAGCACGCGGCCGCTGCTGATCGTGGTCGGCGACTATTACATGTTCGGCGAATACGAGGAGCGCGTTACGCTGAAGCGACTGGTGCGCGACTTCGCCATCAACTCAAAGGAAGATCTGGTTCACAGCCAGCGCGATAACCCGCAAGGCTTCGACAAGTATTCCGACGTGGCGATGCAGTACCTGCCCGCCTCCGCCGCCTACGCCCTGGCAGACCTTGCGCCGCTGCTGCGCGAAGGACGGCAGGTTCAGGTGGCCCTGTCTTCCGAGCTGACGCCGAACCGGCTGAAATCGGACGACATCATCTATGTCGGCCTGCTCAGCGGCATGGGCGCGCTGCTTGATCCGGTGTTTTCGCAGTCGCGGTTCGCGATCGGCGAAAGCTATGACCAGATTATCGATCGCAAGACCGGGAAGCACTACAACAGCGAGGCGTTCCGCGCCGCGCCGGGCGATCAGATGTATCGGGACTACGGATTTTTCTCGACATTCGAGGGCCCGGCGGGGAACCGGATTGCGATCCTTTCAGGCTCGCGCGACACGGCCGTCATGGGCGTGGCGGAAGCGCTGACGCAGATGGACCGACTCGCGAAGGTCGAGAAGAAGACCGGCGACAAGACCGATTTCGAAGCCCTGTTCGAGGTCAAGGGACAGAAGCACGTGAATCTGGAGGCGCAAGTACTGGCCTCCTACGCGCTGGACAGCTCGACGATCTGGAGCGGCGCGCCCGCAAACGTGGCTTCGTATCCGAAGAAGTAGTCGCCGCTCAGTGGCTGTTGAATGCCAGTTCGCAGCGAACGCCATCGGGATTGAACTTCAGTATCGCGCCACCGCCCGGCACGCCGTTGAGCGCAGCCCCGATCATCCGCGTACCAAATCCTGTGGACCGGGGATTCTCGACCATCGGTCCGCCGCTCTCGACCCATACAAGCGTATAGGCGCCCGGCGCTCGTTCGAACCAGCTGCAATCGACTTGCCCGCTCTCGTTCGATAAGGCCCCGTACTTCACGGCGTTGGTTGCAAGTTCGTGCAGGCAAAGCGCGAGCGGGATAGCTGCGGACGGGGCGAACTGAACAACCGGCCCGCCCGACACATTGAGACGTGTGCCGTAGCTACCCGTGAATGGCGCAAGCGCGAGCCGAACAAGGCTGTCCAGAAGAACGGGTCCCTCTGGCTCTGACGTCGACATGAGGCTGTATGCGGATGACAGCGCACGCACACGCTCGGTCAACCGATCGCGAAATTCCTCCACATTGGTCGCGCCTTGAGCCGACTGCTGCGCAAGTGCACTGAGAATGGCGAAAGTGTTGCGGGCGCGATGCGTTTGCTCTCGGACTACCAACTCCAGCTTCTGCTTGGTCTGGGCTAGTTCGTCCCGCTCCACTCTGATCCGTGCGCGAAGCTCCTGTGCAAGGCCACAGCCAACGGCGACGACAGAAGCCAGCACCACCCACACAATGGTTGTCGCGTAAGGATACTGAACGCCGAATGCAAAGACGACGAGCGGCGTCGACAGGACAACAACAATCAGGCCCGCACGAAATCCAGCGATCAGCGAGGCCGCCATCACAGCCGGGTAGAATGTGACGAAAGGAACCTGCCCCTGGATCAACAGGTCCACCAACAATCGAGCGACATAGCCAAGCAGAACACACGGGACAGCGATCAATAGCGCCCGTGTCCAGCTTGTATGCTCGGGGCTGTCCTTTGCGAAAAACCGCACCGCCGTCCCCTCAAGACCCTGATACGCGC
>DAINAT010000125.1:0-9127 GCA_036733305.1 Hyphomonadaceae bacterium | reverse complement strand
AGCGATGGGGATCGTACCCCGTTTGCGTGGTTTCGTGCGCGTGTCATGGGGAGGAGAATACCCCGGCACGGGGCGCCGTAGATTCTGGCGCTGAGTATCCCCCAAACTTTCGCGCT
The DNA here is from genome assembly GCA_036733305.1 of Hyphomonadaceae bacterium. Classification (GTDB taxonomy): domain Bacteria; phylum Pseudomonadota; class Alphaproteobacteria; order Caulobacterales; family Hyphomonadaceae; genus UBA7672. Next base: position 9,011 of record DAINAT010000125.1, on the reverse strand, counting down.
AACGCGCTGAGTTTGTTTGGGAGGCGCAAAAACTGTCCTACAGTTTCGACACGGCTCTATCCCCCAATTCCGGCATCGTACGATGCATCAAGATGCACGCGACCAACCCCGGTGCATCAAGATGCACCCTGCTTCCCGTCGTTTCGACGCGTGCGCTTTTCGTGCGGCGGGCGGGTCGTCTCGCCCCGGTCCGGGGCGCCGCGCAGACGTGGCGTCAAATGACGGCGCCAAGTCGTTGCAGGACAGCGGAACCATCCGGCGGAAAAAGGTCGCACTGCACGAGGCGCCAGTTTGAGGTTTCGGGCGGACGAGGAAGGGGCTAAGCCTTTGCCGATGCGGGCCCCCGCAGCCCGGCCGGATCGGGACCGCATACACACGAGACTTCGCACACCTATGTGCCCACTTGGGATGGTGTGCCCGCTTGGGATGGCGAGATGTTGGTACGCATTCTTCAGTTCGTGATCGGCGCTTTGCTGGCCGGCGGGGGCGGGTATCTCGCCTGGACGCATCGCACGGCGGGAATGAACGTGTTTCCGCCGGAAGCGGGAATGCCCTGGCTGGTGATTGCGGGCGTGTTTGGCCTGTGCGCGGGCGTGGTGTTCCTGGTGAGCGCGGTGCATCCGCGGCCGAAGACGCGGGCGCTGGCCGAGGCGAAGGCGAAGCGGCGCGACGAGACGCTGGGCGCGGCGGAAGCTTACTATTCGTCGAAAGAATCGCGGCGGGATCGCGCTGCGGACAGCGACTGGCGGTCTGGAGATATCGCGCCGCCGGCAGCGCCCATGCCGCCGCCAACGCCCGAAGCGGTGAAAATGGTGGAGCCGGTGCGGGTTGCGATGCCCGTTGCGCCAGCCGCACCCGAGAAGCCGAAAGTGGTTGAGACGGTTGTGGCGCCGCCTGCTCCAGCTCCTGTTGCGTCGCCTGCTCCGTCGGCCAAGCCGGTGGCGACATCCACGCCGCCCGAGCCCATATTGCCGCCGCTCTTCCCCGCGACGGCTACACTTGCGCCGATACCGGCGGCGAGCGAGCCGGCGCCCGCTGCTGAGAGGGTCGCTGAGAAGCCGAAAGAAATCGTGCGCAAGACGCCGGTGGAAACGCCTGTTGCGAAGCCAGCGGCTGAGCAAATCGTCGTGGCTGAAACTGGCGCGGCTACGTCCGTCGGCGGGTTCGGCGCGATACGCACGGCGATCGCCAGCGGCAAGCTGGACGATGCGGAGAAGATGCTGAATGCGCAGCGCGACAGCGCACAAGGGCTGGCGCTGGCGGAACTGACCGGGCTCGCGGGCGATCATGCGGCGGCGGCAGGGCGCGCAAGCAATGCGAAGTGGCTGTGGCGGCTGGCGCTGAAGCGGTTCAGCGAGCTGGGCGCAATGGATGCGCCGGCAGCTCAAGCGGTGGCGGAGAGTCTGCGGGTGGCGGGCTGAAGCTCCTGCGAGATTGGACGAAAAATGGCCGGACTGTTTCCAGTCCGGCCACGTCCGACTTCACCAGTCTATCTTCAAAGCGAGGCCAGTTGATTGGCCGCGTGGGTATTAGCGAGAGATACGCAGGCGGTTGATCGACACTGCGATGTCCTTGAACGCCTGTTCAAGTTCCGCGCTGCTGTTGGCGAGGAAGGCGTATTGCGGGCCGGTGGCGCAAGCCGAGAGGAAGTCGTCGCTGTATTGCGCCGTGTTGATCTCGAGGCCCACCGTATAGATGATGATGTTCTTCGCTTTCATGGCGTCGCAGATCTTGCGGGCCTGGCGGAACGAGGCGCTTGGTCCCGGAACATCGTTGGGCATATGCGGCGAACAATCGCTGGAGCTATAGAGGCCGTCGCACGTCTGCGCGTTGAACTCACCATCGGTCATCAGGATCGCGATCTTGGCGAGTTCGCGCGTGCCGTAGGGCTTCGCCGCATTCTCGGCGTTGCCGCTCCAGACGCTCGCGAAGTCGGGCGAGAGCATGTACCACGCCCAGCCGATGCCGAGTTGGCCGGCCGTGTTGCCGCCGGTCGACAGCGCGTTGATATGCGCGTTGAGGTTAGCCTTGTTGGACGTCATCGGCTGCACGTAGTTGGTGCGCGTGCAGTTGCCGTTGGACGTGTAGTTGATGCCGAGCGGCGCGGTGGCCGGCGAGACATCGGTGTAACGATCGTCGCCGTAGCGCTCGACGATGCAGGGGCTGGCCGGCCAGACGCGGCTGGAACCGGAAAGCGTATAGCCGATCTTGGCGCAGCCATAGTTGAGGCACTGCATCGTGCCGCCCGAGGTGTAATCAGCGGCCTGGTTCGAGATGCTGGGGCCGGTGTCGGTCAACGTGAGAACGGCGCCGTTCTTGTCGTTGATCTTCCACAGGACCTTCGAAGGCGACGAAGAGGCGTTGTTGAGGCCGGTTGGGCCAACGATGCTAGCCAGCTCCACGGACTCACCGACGTTCATGTTGTTGTCGGCGACTGTGATGCGCGTGTTGCAGCTGGACAGGGCGCACTTTGCAGTGAGACCGGTCGAGGACGAGGTCCAGTCCTTGTAAGTTTTGCCGTTGCCCGGAAGGTAGAATACCGTGCTCGGCGTGCCGGCGGGGTATTGCACGCTCCAGGACGTGTTAACTGCGTTGATCGCGGAGGTGCCCGAGTTCGCTTCCGAGAGGTTCCACATCGCGATCGTGTCATTGGTGCTGAAGCCATGATCCGAGCTGGTGGTGACGCGGTAGCGGCAGTTATCCACGAGGCATTCGGATGCCGAGCCGTTCGTGCTGGCCGAGCCGGTGAAGCTCGGGCCGTTCGAGTTGGCGAGGATGAATGTGTTGGAGCTCGGAACCGGCGTCACGGTCCAAGTGGTCGTCGCCGAATTGTTGAGCGAGTTGAACGTGCCTGAGATGCCGGTGAGGTTGACGAAACTGCCTGTCGCTTCGCCCAGGTCGGCCGACGTCGTGACGGCGACGTTACAATCCTTGTCGTAGCAGCGCTGCAGGGTGACGCTGGATGTGCCGCTGGATGGCGCGGAGATGAAGCTGCCGGACGTGCGATCCTTCAGCTGGAAGGTTTTGCTGCCGAGATAGCTGATCATATAGATCGTGTTGTTTTGCGACGAGTAGTTGCCGCTCGTGCCCGTGAGGCGCACGAACTGACCGTCGGAATAGCCGTGGTTGTTGCCGGTCGTGGCGCGGATTCGGCCGCTGTCGACCGACAGGGTCGCCGATTGCGAGCTGCCCCAACGCCAGTCGACACTGGAGATCGTTTTCGCGCCTGCGGTCGTGCGCCAGCCGGCTTGCGTGATCGTCTTGTTCGTCGTGCTGGCGGCGCGCCACGAGGCGCCAGAGACCGGCTTGGCGCCGATGAGCGCACCACGCAGCTGGTTCAGCGCCGCAGCGGGCACGTAGCCCTTGGGATTGGAGGCAAGATCGAGGTTGATCGCCTGTGACCAGGGAACGATGGCCACCTTGGAGAAGAACGGCGTCTGGACGTCGTTGACGACTTCAGAGACCAGAATCTTCGCCGCGTTTTTCAGGCCGTTCATGCGCGATGTGCTCATCGAGCCCGTGATGTCGAGCGCCAGCGCGACTTCGATGTTGCTACCGCCGCGCCTGACTTCGCTTTCGGCATTCACAGTCACGGTAGGCTGACCCACGATCGGCATGAAGTAGGTATTGATCTTGACTGAACCACTGAGGACAATCGTGTCGTCGACCGACGTCATGGTTAGGACGATCGGACCGGAGTGTTCGGTACGGAAGTTCTTCTCGACGAACCTGGCGGCGACGGCATCCAAATCCGTGCCCTGGTTTTGCAGCGTAGAGCCGACAGCAAGCGCCGCGGCATCGAGCGCCGATGCGAGCTCGAAACGAGCGAGGAAGGCGCGGCCGCCATCGACGGCGAGGCCGGTGCAGATCGTGAGAGGAACCGCCATGAGGGCGAACTGCATGGCGAAGGCGCCACGCGTGTTGCTCATCAGCTTGCCGATAGACCGGAACATAACTGCTCTCGCTTTTTCTGGACGCGCCGGAGCACGCCCCCCTTACCCAATCAATTGCCGTCGAAATACACGATCGCACCGCCATCATTCGTCTTCCCGTCGAGCGCCACGAGGCGCTCGACTCGTGGGCGCGCATAGGCCGAACGCTCGACCGTCATGGTGCTGCCGCCGAAAAGATCGGTGAGTATAGATTTGTATGAATAGCGGACGCCGACGCGGACGACGGATTCGTTTGTGAGTCCCATGCCGTCGGATTCAGCGATGTTGTAAGTGATTGCAGTACCCGCGACGCGACGCCACAGCATCTGGGGATCAGCATCCGTACCAACGAAGCCAATCGACGAGACGTCGAGGTCAATCTTGTTGCTGGTGTCGACAGGCTTCATCATGAACACTGAAGCCTTGCGCATCTCGGTGAGTGAGGCCGTCGTCAACGTGGGATCACGCGAGACAAGGTCGGCGATCTGGTGGACGTAGCGCGTGGCCTCTTCCGCGGCGCGGAAGCGGAACGACACCTCAAAAACGCCCATGACCATCAAGATCAGTGCGGGCGCGATAAGCGCGAACTCCGTAGCGGCGACGCCGCGGCTGTCTTTGAAGATACGGGGGATCATGGAACGGATGCGCATGGTCAGGTCCACGGCTCATTCTTGACGATGCAGAACGCGTTGGCGATCGCCGGCTGGTCAGGACCCATCTGGAACAGTTTTTCCATGAAGGGCGTGACAAAGGAGTGGCGGATCGTAGCGCGCACGACGGAATACTGGTTCGCGCCGCCGGGCTGAAACACGAAGTTTGTCGGGAGGCCGTTCGCGTCGTACTCGACAGGCGGATATTCGATCTCGTTGAGCTCGTCGTACGCACGGACATCCCACGAGATGTCATTGCAGTTCATCAGCGGGCCGGCGCTTTCCGCGCACATCTCGTCGAACTTCTGGCGCATCGCGTTCGGTTCAGCCTGGACCTCGCCGGTCTGCAGGTTGCGAGTCGCTTCGTAGACGATGTGGTTCAGAGCGTAGGATTTGTACTGGAAGAGCACAAATTCCACGAGGCCCATGATGAGCATGAAAAAGACTGGCGCGAGCAACGCGAACTCGATCATCACGTTGCCGCCCTCCTCTCCGGAGAGGCGATTTGCCGATCGCATGGGAATCCCCGCCTTCTATCGCAACGTATGTTATGGCTGATCAGGCTTAATTATCCGCTCAAAGGGACGTTGGATTTCGCGGGAAATCGGCGTGGGAAATTTACACGCCGTTCATCGCTGGACGTGATCTCAACCCGGCGTTAACTGAGCGGATGGCCGACACCGTAACTGCTGCAGTAATTCTGATCGGAGATGAGATCCTCTCCGGGCGAACGCAGGATTCAAACCTGAAGACGATCGCCGAGTTCCTTAATCCTCTGGGTGTGGAGGTGCGGGAAGCACGGGTGATCCCTGATGTGCACGCCACCATCGTGAACACGGTGCAGGTCTTGAGCGCGCAACATGACTATGTTTTTACGACCGGCGGGATCGGGCCGACGCACGATGACATTACCGCCGACGCGGTGGCGGCGGCGTTTGACCGCACCATCGACGTGCGGGCGGATGCCGTGGCGATCCTCAGGCCCTGGTACGAGGCGCGCGGCCAGGAGATGAATGAGGGGCGGCTGCGCATGGCGCGCATCCCTCAGGGAGCGGAGCTGATCCACAATCCGGTTTCGGCGGCGCCGGGCTTCATGCTGAAGAATGTGTTCGTGATGGCGGGCATCCCCTCCGTTACGCGCGGGATGCTTCAGGATGTGGGGCATCGCATCAAGGGCGGACTGGTGGTGCATGCGCATACGGTGCGCGGCATTGGTTTGCGCGAAGGTGACATTGCGGGACCGCTGGGCGATCTGGCCAAGGCGCGGCCGGAGGTAAGCTTTGGCTCGTATCCGTTCATGCGGTTAAACGGGAAGAATACCGAGTTCGGCGTGAACCTGGTGGCGCGCAGCCGCGACCCGGATTTGATCGCGACCAGCCTTGATGCGCTGGTGGAGATCGTGAAGGCGCAGGGTGTGAAACCCGAGATTGATCCGAAGAAGGACTGAGCGATGAGCGAGTCTGTGGAAGAGCAGCTGCTGGTGACGCGCGAGGGCGCGGTGGCTGTGTTGCAGCTGAACCGGCCAAAGCAGTTGAACGCGCTGTCGGTGGCGCTGCGGACGCAGATCGTGAAGACGGTGCGCGAGATTTCGGCGGCGGATAATGTGCGCGCGATCGTACTGACGGGATCGGGGCGTGCGTTCTCGGCGGGCGTGGATCTGAAGGAAGCGGGACAAAAGGGTTTCTCGCTGGGCGTGGGCGATCAGAAATCAGCCGAGCCGGTTGCGGACATGGATCTGGCGGCGGCTTTTGCCGATTGCCCGTGGCCGGTGATCGGGGCGATCAACGGCTTTGCGATCACGGGCGGGTTTGAGCTTGCCCTGATGTGCGATGTACTGCTCGCTTCGAGCGAGGCGAAGTTTGCGGATACACATAGCCGTGTTGGCCTAATGCCGGTGTGGGGGCTGTCGCAGAAGCTGCCGCGGATTATCGGAGCTAGCCGCGCGAAAGAGCTGTCGCTGACGGGGAACTATCTTGATGCGGAGACAGCGGAACGCTGGGGGCTGGTGAACCGTGTTTATGCGCCAGACGAGCTGCTGCCGGCGGCGATCAAGCTGGCGAGCGAAATGGCTGGCGTTGAGGGCGGGCTGTTGAAGCGGATGAAGGCGGCGATTGACGATGGTCTCGCCCTGCCCTTGCCTGAAGCGCTGAAGATGGAGATCGAGCGCGGCTCGAAGAACAATTCGGCGGTGACACCGGCCGCAGCAGAAGAATCGCGCAAGACGGCGATGGCGCGCGGGCGGGAGCAGGCCGGTTGAGTTTTTCTCGTATATATGACGGGGCCGAGCCCGTGCGCGTGAACAAGTGGCTGGCGCAATCCGGCGTGTGTTCGCGGCGGGAGGCGGATGAACTGATCGCGGCGGGCGCCGTGCTGATCGATGGCGAGCGCGTGAGCGATGCGGGCCGCAAGATCGAGCCGGGGCAAACACTGGTGCTGAATGATCGCGCCGAGCTGGGGCTTGGCGCGCAGGTGTCGGTGATCGTACACAAGCCCGTGGGCATTGTGTCGGCGCAGCCTGATCCGGGGCAGGTTCCGGCGGCGCGGCTGCTGACGGCGGAGAACCAGGTGGGGCCGGGCATCGCGCCGAACTCGCGCACGAGCTTTGCGCCGCTGGGACGGCTCGACATGGATTCGCGCGGTCTATTGCTGTTGTCGGAAGACGGCGTGCTCGCCAAGGCGATCATCGGACCCGAGAGCCAGATCGACAAGGAGTATGTCGTCACGGTGAAGGGCAAGGCGGATCGCGCGAAGATCCAGAAGCTGCGCCACGGGCTGGAGCTGGACGGGCGTCAGCTGAAGCCGGCGAAGGTGACGCTGGATGATGTGCAGGTGTTGCGCTTTGTGTTGACCGAGGGGCGCAACCGCCAGATCCGGCGGATGTGCGAACTGGTAGAGCTTGAGGTTGTCGATCTGGTTCGTGTGCGGATAGGGACGCTGCAGCTGGGCGATCTGCGCGAGGGCAAGTGGCGGCACATTACGCCTGAGGAGCGGAATGCTCTGGTGGCGGCGAGCGTCTAGGGCGTCAGCGCTGCCTGGTAGAGCGCGAGTGCTTCGGGGCTGAAGCAGCAGAAGATTACGTCGGGCGCGGCGGGCTCTGCGTCGATAAACGCGCGCACTGTACGGATGGCGATCTCGGTGGCGGCGGGGATCGGGTAGCCATAGACGCCGGTCGAGATCGACGGGAAAGCCACTGACTGGCAGCCGTTGGCGACGCCAAGCAGAAGAGAATTGCGATAGCAGCTTGCGAGCTGTTCCGCCTCGCCCACGCCGCCGCCATACCAGACCGGGCCGACCGTATGGATGACGAAGCGCTGGGGCAGATTATAGGCGCCGGTGATACGCGCCTCGCCGGTGGGACAACCGCCCAGGGTGCGACATTCGGCAAGCAATCCCGGACCCGCCGCGCGGTGGATCGCACCATCGACCCCGCCGCCGCCGAGCAGGCTGGAATTGGCGGCATTCACGATGGCATCCACGGCCACCCGCGTGATGTCGCCCTGCACTGCTGTGATCTGCACGTCAAATGCCTTGCAATCGAATGTTTTGCGCCGGTTTCGGCCAAGTTTTCCGCGCCACATTGCAGAATCGGCGGGGTCGCGTAAATGACCCGCGAGATGCGGGGACGCAGCCCCGTTGGCGAGGATGACGATGATCGACCTTTCCCCACTGCTGGCGCAACAGACGGCTGCTGATGCGGCATCGCAGGGCATCAAGGCGGATGAGTTTGCCATCCTGCTCGATCGGCTGGGTCGGGCGCCGAACAAGGTGGAGCTCGGCATCTTCTCGGTGATGTGGTCGGAGCACTGCTCCTACAAATCCACGCGCCGCCATCTGGGCAAGTTCCCGACCAAGGGACCGAAGGTCATTCAGGGGCCGGGCGAGAATGCTGGCGTTGTCGACATCGGCGACGGTCAGGCGTGCATCTTCAAGATGGAGAGCCACAACCACCCGTCCTACATCGAGCCGCGTCAGGGCGCGGGCACGGGCGTGGGCGGCATTCTGCGCGATGTGTTCACGATGGGCGCGCGTCCGATCGCGCTGGTGAACGCGCTGCGCTTTGGCGATCCGTCTCACCCGAAGACGCGTTCGCTGGTGGCGGGCGTGGTGAGCGGCATTGGCGGCTATGGCAATTGCGTGGGCGTGCCGACGGTGGCGGGCGAGACGCAGTTCCACAAAGGCTATAACGGCAACATCCTGGTCAACGCGATGGCGGTGGGTCTCGCGCAGACAGATAACATCTTCTATTCGCGCGGCGCCGAGCCGGGGAATGCGATCTTCTATGTCGGCTCCAAGACGGGTCGCGATGGCATCCATGGCGCGACGATGGCGTCGGCCGAATTCTCGGAGGGCGATGAAGAGAAGCGCCCGACCGTGCAGGACGTTTTTATTCTTCGCGGCCCACCGGATGAACGCTCCGGTTTTTTGGATC
>DAINAT010000124.1:0-9149 GCA_036733305.1 Hyphomonadaceae bacterium | reverse complement strand
CGTGCGCCAGCACCAGCGTCTGCATCGTCGCGGAGTTCTCCTCCATGATGTAGCAAACGCACGGATCGCTATTGATGACGATCTCATAGGCCAGCCCCTGCCAGCCCTTGCGATACAGCGTCTCGTTGCGCGCGAAATCCTTGCCGAAGCTCCAGTGTTTGTAGAACAGCGGCATACCCACACTGGAATAAGCATCCAGCATCTGCTCCGACGTGATCACCTCGATCTGCGTGCGATATGGATCAAGCCCGATCTCGCCCTCGCCAATCTCGCGCACCGCATCGAATATCCGGCCCAGCGTTTCGAAATTCCAGTCCGCCCCAGTGAACAGCAGGTTCGACGATGCAGCCGCTGGCGCCGAGACGATCCGCGACTTGCGCTTGGATTTCGTGATGGCTTCGTCGGTCATGACGCCTCCGCTTTCGCCCCACCCTTGGCAAACAGTTCGCGGAACACAGGATAGATGTCCCTGCGATGGCTAACCTTGCGCATCGCCATGCGATCGTCAGACCCAGCCACCAGCTCATATGCCCGCCACAGCGAAGTCGCGTCCGCACCATCATCCTTGGCGTGCCCCACTTCCAGATACGCATAGTACTGGCACAACGGCAGGATCGCATTCCTCAGCAGATTGATCGTCGTCGAATTGTCCATCGGCAGGTTGTCGCCGTCGGAAGCCTGCGCACCATAGATGTTCCACTGGTTCGCCGGGTAACGCGCCTGAATGACCTTCGCCATCTCCTCCAGCGCCGTCGACACGACCGTGCCCCCGCTCTCGCGCGAATGGAAGAACGTCTCTTCGTCCACTTCCTTGGCCTCGTGCGTATGGCGGATGAACACCACATCCACGCGCCCATAGCGCCGCTTCAGGAACAGATAGAGCAGCGAGTAGAACCTCTTCGCGAGGTCCTTCATGTGCTCGTCCATCGAGCCGGATACATCCATCAGGCAGAACATCACCGCCCGCGCGACTGGCTTGGGCACCTGATCGAACCGCCTGAACCGAACATCCAGCGGATCAATAAACGGCACCAGCCGCATCCGCTTCTTCTTGCGCTCCAGCTCCTCGCGCAGCTCGGCGACCTTGCTCTCATTGCCGCCAATATCGTCCAGCCGCTCGATCTCCGCTTCCAGCGCCTCAACATCCTGAGGCCGCGGCCGCCCCAGCGCAGTCCGCCGCGACAGGGAGTTCCGCATCGTCCGCGACACAGACAGCGCCGCCGGCGGCCCCGACGACTTGTACCCAGCCCTCACCGGCTGCGTCTCTTCCACGCCCAGCACCTGACGCTTCGCAAGATCCGGCAACTCCAGATCCTCGAGAAACAGATCGAGGAACTCCTCGTCCGACAGGGCGAACCGGAAATCATCCTCCCCCTCGCCGCCATCGGATGCGCCGGAGCCGCCGCCCTCTTCCTCAGGCCGCGCAATCGTATCGCCCTGAATGTACTTCTTGTTGCCCGGCAGCACGTACTCGCGCTGCCCGCCCTGCGAACCCTTGCGCAGCACCGGCTCACGCACGCCATCGGCGGGAACCACAATGTCCCCGCCTTTTTCAACGTCCTTGATAGATCGCCCAGCCGAAGCCTCGCGCACGGCGCGCTTCACCAGTGCACGCGCCCGCCTGATGAATCGCTGGCGGTTCGCCAGCGACTTTCCCCCTTCCCGCCTGCGGTCGATGATGTTCATGAGGGGCTGCCCTAGCTGGCCTGCTTCACCCGCATGTACCATTCCACCAGACGGCGAACCTGCCGCTCGGTGTAGCCCCGCTCCACCATGCGCTGCACGAACTCGTCGTGCTTCTTCTCGCTCTCCGAGTCCTTCTTCGATCCGAACGAAATCACCGGCAGCAGGTCTTCAACCTGGCTGAACATCCGCCGCTCGATCACCTCACGGATCTTCTCGTAAGACGTCCAGCTCGGATTCTTGCCCTTGTTGTTGGCCCGCTGGCGAAGCGTGAACTTCACCACCTCGTTGCGGAAGTCCTTCGGGTTGGCGATCCCAGCCGGCTTCTCGATCTTCGACAGCTCCTGGTTCAGAAGCTCACGGTCCATCATCTGGCCCGTGTCCGGGTCCTTGAAGTCCTGATCCTCGATCCACGCGTCGGCATAGTCGACATAGCGATCGAACAGGTTCTGCCCGTAGTCGTGATAGCTCTCCAGATACGCCTTCTGGATCTCGTGGCCGATGAACTCGGCATAGCGCGGCGCCAGATCAGCCTTGATGAATTCCAGATACGCGCCCTCCGTGTCGTCCGGGTATTGCTCGCGCTTGATCGCCTGTTCCAGCACATACATGAGGTGAACCGGATCAGCCGCGACTTCTTCGGTGTCGTGGTTGAACGTCGCCGACAGCGTCTTGAAGGCGAAGCGCGTGGAGATACCCTCCATGCCCTCATCCACACCCGCCGCATCACGATATTCCTGCAGCGTGCGCGCCTTGGGATCGACCTCCTTCAGGCTCTCCCCGTCATAGACACGCATCTTGGCGAACAGGTTGGAGTTCTCGTGCGGCTTCAGGCGCGACAGCACCGAGAACCGCGCCAGCATCTCCAACGTTCCCGGCGCCAGCGGCGCAGACGCCAGCTCCGAACTCCGCACCAGCTTGTCGTAGATCTTCGTCTCCTCAATCACCCGCAGCGCATACGGCACCTTGATGACGTAGATACGGTCGATGAAGGCTTCATTGGTCTTGTTGTTCTTGAACGTGCGCCATTCGCTCTCGTTCGAGTGCGCCAGCACGATGCCGGTGAACGGGATCGCCCCGATATTCTCCGAGCCGACATAGTTCCCCTCCTGCGTCGCCGTCAGCAGGGGGTGCAACATCTTGATCGGCGCCTTGAACATCTCGACGAACTCAAGAACGCCCTGGTTCGCGCGGTTCAGGCCGCCCGAATACGAGTACGCATCCGGATCGTTCTGCGAGTGCATCTCCAGCTTGCGGATATCCACCTTGCCGACCAGCGAGGAGACGTCCTGATTGTTCTCGTCACCCGGCTCCACCTTCGCCACGCCGATCTGGCGGATGCGCGAGGGCTTCACCTTCGCCACCTTGAACTTGGTGATATCGCCGCCGAACTCATCCAGCCGCTTCAACGCCCACGGGCTCATCAGCCCGGTCAGCCGCCGGCGCGGGATGCCGTACTCCTTCTGCAACTGCGCCGCCTGCGTATCCGGATCGAACAGCGACAGCGGGCTCTCGAACACGGGGCTCAGATCATTCCCCGCCTTCAGCACATAGATCGGCTGATCCTCGATCAGCGCCTTGATCCGCTCGGCCAGCGAAGACTTGCCACCGCCAACAGGTCCCAGAAGGTAGAGGATCTGCTTGCGCTCCTCCAAGCCCTGCGCGCCCTGCCGGAAGAAGGCGACGATCCGCTCGATCGTCTCTTCCATCCCGTAGAACTCGGTGAACTTCGGATAGACGCGGATCGTGCGGTTGGCGTGGATGCGCCCCAGCCGCGAGTCCCGCGACGTGTCGACCATCTCCGGCTCGCCGATAGCCGCCAGCAGCCGCTCATGTGGACCCGCATACATCAGCGGGTCTTTCTTGCAGCCCTCCAGATACTCCTGGATCGTCATCACCGTCTCGCGACGGTTCTCGAAGGCCTTGGTGTAACTGTCGAACAAGTCGCGCGACATCGTAGCTCCCATCTCGAAAGCAGCACGATCCAGTGTCTTACCTGGAGGCCTGTCGCATCGGCCTGCTGTGTAGCCGAGCGTGCGCCTCGCAGGTTGCACCTGACGGCGGTAGCGGGGGCCACGTAGTGGGCTGCGGCTGACGCTACCCCGGTGGTGCGAGAAGAAAGTCTCTCCTCAAATGTCGGCGCCATCAGGACGAATGTAAGAGGGTGATGTGCTAAACCGCCCCGGCGCTTGATTCAGAATAGTAGAGGAATTCGCGGCGTGAACCAGCCCGGGCAACATTTGAACGAACTAATGCTGCTCTTCAGCTGACGTGATGCAGGCGTCACACACTTCTGCGCTGCAACTGTGCAGCGCTGCTAAAGTGTCAGCGTCACAATACGCCCCGACCACTTTTCCGCATTTGGCTTCAGCAAACGCGGCAGCGCACTCTCACCACGGGTCAAACCTGCCCTTTGCAGCCCCATGAACAGCCGTGTGGGGTCGAAGTCTTCGTCCGCGAACGCATCCCGCATGTCAGGATGTACCTAGCTAGCCTTACACACTGTGGGCGCGTTCAAGAGAAACTGGCGCTCTCCGCTGCCGACTGCTTGAACACCGCCCCGCGCGTACAGCTGTCGTCCTTCACAGCATCTTGCAGCACCCCCGCCACAATTGATGAGGCCCGGAAGGTCCAAAAGTCCTTCTTGCTCGGCCACGGAAACGAAACCGGCGGCCCGAAGGCCGCCGGATACTCAGGGCTGACGACGCCAGCCGAAGCTCGCTTCAATGATGCCTGCGCCGGTCAAAGCGCCAGACGATGTGTTTGTGATCGTCATCGCCGCCATTGAAGTGCAGGCCTTCATCGCCCGCGTAGATTTCAGCCGTCGCTTCCGCATCAGGGTCCGGCGTCTGCGGACCCCAGCCCTTGAAATTGTGCGGAAGGCCTTCGGTCCAGTTGTGATCGCCGACACGATCGCTCGCCATCGGGCTATCTGAGGGTGTTCTGTCCGCCATCGTGCGCTCCTGCAGGTTAGCGTTCAAAGAGGAGGCTCGCGTCAAACGCTGCCACCAGCCATAAACGCGCGACCACACATTTGGTTACCGATGCGAAAACAATCTGACGCAGTTGAAGCGCCGACTACGGAGCCGCCCGGCACGTCACGCCATCCAGCACAACGCGCGCGCCCGTACCCTCGCGAACCAGCGCGCAGGTCTTTCCATCGGACTCCAGCCGGAACACTGTCGGCAGCGCCATGTCACGGTCGTTGAGCGGCCCCGCCGGAACCGGCAGCACGGAGATGACAGAACTCCGCGTCGGATCGCTGGGCCCAAGATCAACCGGCGACCGCCCCATCTCCTTCGCCAGCGCAGCCCGAACCCGATCCATCGCCACCGCATCCCCCTGCATCAGCAAGGCCGGCTGCGGCGCGCCAACCATCGACTGGCACGCACCCGCCAGCACCCCCGCCACACACACCCAAGCCAGCCTCATCGCACACCCGGCATCGACATATCGCGATTGTTCCGCAGGAACTCCGCCGCTTCCGATCGTCCCGTCGTCGCAATCGGCTCGCCCTCGATCGCCACACGCGCCGTCCCGATGCTGCTCGCAGGCGGCAACGGACACGTCCCCGTCGCCCTGAAGTTCAGCGCCGCCGCCAGCATCGCCTCGCTGTTGTCGCCCAGATCGCGGCTGTAATCATCCGCCACCGCGCAACCCGTCACCTTCACCGCATTCGCCGACGACGAATTCGACGGCGTGAAGCCATCGGCATAATCGCCAAAGCCCTTGTCGTTCACGCCCTGGAACTGAACCGAGAAATAGGTCTGGCCACAATTGTCTTCGGGATAGAAGCCGTACGGCTTGCCGCAACTCGTGCTCCCGATCAGGATCACCTCGACATCGATCCCGCGCAGCCCGTTGATCACCGACTCGCTGGCGCTGCACGTCCGCGACGTGCTCAGCACAAACACGCGCGGCAGGTCGAGCGTGCTGATCGGCGCGCCGTTCGTAACCGAAAAGCCAAGCCCGGTCGTATAATAAGGCGTCGGAGAGTTCGCGGACCCCGTCACCGGGTTGGTACCCCCAAGCCCCGTATTGAACCGCAACCGCTCGAACACATGCCCGTTCGTGCGCGCTGGCCCCGCCACCATGTAGCTGAGCTGCGAAGCAATCGCGAGCAGGCCGCCGCCATTGTAGCGCAGATCCAGCACCACATCGCTGACGCCGTCCGCCTTCAGCGCCGCGATCGCATCAACCAGCCCACGCTCGGCGCTGTAAGGGCTGAACGTGTTCAGCAGGATATATCCCACCTTGCCCGTCGGCGTGGTGATCACGCTCCGCCGATTCACCGGCGCCTCGACCAGCGCCGCCGACACCAGCGTCACCGACCGCTCCGTCCCGTCTGCATACCGCACATTGAAAGTGTGGCTCTCGCCAGCATTGCGCGGGAACAGGCCATTGTTCAGCGTATCGACCTGCGCCTGCGTCGAGCCGCCATTCACCAGATCAACGCCATCGACACTGAGAATCCGCGTGCCCCGCGCCAGCTTCGGCGTCCCGTTCAACAACTCCGTCCCCGGCGTACCCGGCGTCGTGTACAGCACACGCACATCACGCGGCGGCGTGTTGGCCAGCACCCGCAGCTCCGCGCCATAACTTGCCGACGGCGCCGACGTCACCTCCGCCAGATACTCCGCCGTGTTGCTCGTGAAGTGGAAGCGATCCTTCGCCAGCCCCGAAGGCGTCGTCGCGTTGGTCTTCAGCACATTGAAGTAGGCGACCCGATCCGTGAACGTCGCCGGATTCTGATCCGCCACCTCGGTATTCCAGAGATACGTCTCGTTGGTCCACGAGCGCAGCCAGAACAATTCCTGCGTCAGCGATCCCGCCTGATCCACGAACGCCCGCCCCTGCGCATCCACGCCCGAACGCGGCGTCGCGCACCGGTTCTCGAACGTGCTCGATGCCTGAAACGCGCCCTGCGTCCATGTCGGCCCGCTTGGCGCCGGCGTCACAACCGCAGCGCCACCCCCGCCGCCACCGCCGCCCCCACACGCCGCCAACAGCAGCAGAGCGCCAACCACCACAGACCTGCACTGTCTGAACATTCGCCCCACACTCCAGATCCAGCACCGTAACCAATACACGCGCAAAGACCACTTATGCGCACTGGATACGAAGTCAGCGAGATTGACGAAATCCTCGATTGGAAAACTGACAAGTTGGCGCGTATTCGCAGTCGCTACATCAGCCGTAAGGCCGTTGTGATCAGCCCTATCGAGCGAATGCACCGACGCGGGAACAAACCTGCTAGCTAGTTGGGACACACCGATATTGACGCTCAAATTTCGCTGTGAGCGCGTTTCGTATGTCCATGCAACCTTCGTAGTCGTCCCAGTACCCGTAAATCAGCGCGACGCGCTCCCACTCACCCATGGCGTTGAAGAGTTCCAACCAGGCAGCGGGCTTGTCACTCTTCGGCGGTGTCGGGTCGTCGCCTCCTGAACAGCCAACCAAAAGCGCCGCAACCAAAAAAGCTCCGAACCGCATCGTTCACTTCCCCACCCGGAACTGATGATGGCTGTAAAAGACCCGGTAAATATCTCTCGGTCTAGAGCAGATTGAGAGCGAAAATCCCAACAAAACCACTGGCGATCCCGGCAGGACTTGAACCTGCAACCACCCGCTTAGAAGGCGGGTGCTCTATCCAGTTGAGCTACGGGATCTCTGGCGCAGCAGAGAGGCGTCTTATGCGGGTTCCAGTCTGGAGGCCAGACGCGAACACCAGACGCGAATAAGCGCGTCCCCAGACTAGTGCGTCCACTGTCTGCGGCGCACGGCCGAGAAGTTGTCGGCATAAGCCTTGATCACGCGCTTGGCTTCGCGCGGCTCGGTCACCTGGAACGGGATGCCGTTGCGCTTGGCGAACTCGATCGCCTCATCGCGCGTCTCGAACGTCATGCGGATCTGCGTGTTGGTGTCGCCACTGGAAATCCAGCCCATCAGCGGGTCCACCGTGCGCGGCGTCTCGCTGTCGAACTCCAGCATCCATTCCTGCGATTTGGCCGTGCCGGACTGCATGGCGTTCCGGGCGGGGCGGTAGATTTTCGCAAGCATCAGGGCGACTCCGTAACAGTCCCCATCTGCCCCCAAAACAGTGAAAATTCAACTGCCCAGGCGGTCGCGGGTTTCAGCCGCGATTAGCCCCGGCAAACCGGGCAATTCGCCGGCTGTAAAGGCCGCCACGGGCCGGTTTGGCGCGGTCGAGACCAGCACGTCGAAATCCTCGCCCCCGTGCATTCCCTCGCCCAGAAACAGCCCGACCGCCGACCACGGCGCCTCTATCGCGGCCACCACTTCGGCGGCAAACGGCGCCTCTTCCAGAAACCCCGCCTCGACCCGGCCATAGCGCGCCTGCATCAACGCCGCGACCTGCCGCGCGCAAACCGCTGACCGCCCCGTCTGCTTCGAACCATGCGCCACCAGCACGACACGCGGGTCCGCTGCATGGCTGATCGTCCGCAACGCCAGATTGTCCGCCAGGAACGGCGCAAACGACCGCCACAGCGCCAGCGGCGGCGCAAGCACATGCCGCTCCCCCACAAACGCCGGCTTCAACCGCTTTTCGTAGAAATACCCGTCCGAGAACAGCAAAGGCAGGCACAGCACCGGCCTGTCCCCGCAAGCCGCCAGCGTCTTCTCGGCCAGCCCTTCGACATTGACGAGAACCGAGCCGACATCCGCCTCGGGAACCAGCGCCGCCACAGCGTCCACAATCCCCGCCAGCCGCGCATTGTTCGCAGCCCCGCCCCGCTCCCCATGCGCCGCAAGGAGAATGACAGGCCGCTCTGACATTGAACGATTGTACCCGGAACCGGCTCACCGAGCCGAAGCCTGCCCCAACCCGACAAGGGAGCGGCAGGCGAAGGATGGTCGGAGTGGCTGGATTCGAACCAACGACCCTCTGGTCCCAAACCAGATGCGCTACCAGACTGCGCCACACTCCGATGTGCGCGGCTTATACCCGAAAAGTGGCGGAACGGAAGCGACCTAATTCCACACACGAACATAAGATGTGGGCCACCCCTTCGGACTGGTGAAAACCCCTGTCACCAAAGGAATTTTCCCAACACAAAAGCCCACCCCACCAGCGAACACCCCCAAACCGCCCCACCCACCACCCACCACCCCCTCCATCGTCATTCCCGCGAAAGCGGGAACCCAGAGGCCCCACCCACGAACGCCAGCTCCTTGTCCCGCTCCTCCCGGCGAAAGCCGGGACCCAGGGGCGGCTTGTTCCGGCGCACGTAGCCCTGGCTCCCGACTTACGTCGGGAGGAGCGGTGATGGGCTGAAGTGTAGGATGGACGTGGTGCAGAACTGTAGGACGGAGAAATTCCATCTCGTCTGCATTCAACAACTTGCGCGCCCAAGTTGGGGGATACTCCCTCCCAGAATCCACCCCCTCTAAAACCGGCCTATACTGCCCCCGCACCTGACAAACGGGAGGTCTTGGAACGCGTC
>DAINAT010000123.1:0-9925 GCA_036733305.1 Hyphomonadaceae bacterium | reverse complement strand
TCTTCCAGCGTCTTGGCGAGATCACGCTCGGCATAGCCCGAGATGAACATCACGCGCGTTTTCGTCAGCCACGGACGGGCCTCCTTGAGCAGCGCAGGTCCGTCCATGCCCGGCATGACGACATCCGAGATGAGGAGATCGATGGAACCCGAATGCTCCTTGATGATCTCCAGAGCCTTCTCGCCGTCGCTCGCCTCGATGACCTGATAGCCGCACGCCGCCAGCAATTGCGCAGCGATGCCGCGCACGCCGTCTTCGTCCTCGACCAGCAGGATCGAGCCGCGACCAGCGAGATCGCCGCTCTTGGCCGGCTGTGCCGGAGCTTGAACCGGTGGCAGAGCCGTAGGCGCTTCCGACAGAGCTTCAGTGGCAGCCGATGCTTCTTCCGTCCATGCCGGCAGGAAGATCTTGAACGTCGTACCACGGCCAACTTTCGAGACGGGATAGATGTAGCCGTTCGACTGTTTCACGATGCCGTAGACGGTCGCGAGGCCGAGGCCCGTGCCCTTGCCCGGATCTTTGGTCGTGTAGAAGGGCTGGAAGATCTTCTCCATGATCTCCGGCGGGATGCCCGCGCCATCATCGACCACTTCGATCATCACATAGTCGCCCTCGGTGACCAGCGTGAAGCCGTCCTTCCGGGCCGCAGCCGCATCGGCGCGCGACGTGCGAATGGTGAGACGACCGCCGCCATTCTTCTCGATCATGGCGTCTCGGGCGTTGGTGCAGAGGTTGGTGACCGCGGTTTCGATCTGCCCCTTGTCCACTTTGACGCGCGGGAGGTCGCGGCCGTGCACGATGTCGAGCTTGATGCGCTCGTCGATGATGTCGCGCAGCAGCACGTAGTAATCTGCCAGCGCGTCCGAGATATCGAGCACTTCGGGGCGGAACACCTGCTTGCGCGAATAGGCCAGCAGCGTGCGAACCAGCTCGGCGCCGCGCGAGGATGCTTCGTTGATCGAACGCAGCTCGAAGAATGACGGGTCGCCCGGAGGGTGGCGCACAAGCAGGCGATCGACGTTGAGGATGATGACCGTCAGCAAGTTGTTGAAGTCGTGCGCGAGTTCGCCCGCTAGCTGGCCGATGGCCTGCAGCTTGGCGCCCTGTGCCGCGCGCTGTTCAAGGTGTGTGCGCTCGGTCGTATCGATGACATAAGCCGCCGACGGACGGCCTTGACGATCCAGCGTCACGAACACGTCGGCCGAGCGATCCTTCTGCCCTGCCAGCTTGAAGTTGCGTGCGCCGTCCAGCGCCTTGCCGAGCTCTTCCGCCAGTGCAGCAGCGCCATGATCCGCCACGAACAGATCCGCAAAACGCGCGCCGGGTTGCGCCCGCCCGTCGGTCATCTCGACCAGCGTGCGGTTGGCATCCATCATGACTGCGCTTTCAACGCCTTCGCCATCGAGGCGCACAACGCCGAACGGTGCATCGGTGAACATCGTGTCGTCGACACGCACGCCACCCTTGTTGTCTGCAACGTTGGTTGTCGCCGGCGCGGGCGCGCGGCGAACCGCCTGTTCCGCAGCGCTCGCCACATAGACGATCGAACGCGTCAGGGCTTCTGCGCCCTTGCCCGCCCATGTCGTGATCATCGTCGCCGTCGTCTCAACGCCATCGCGGGCGCGCAGAACGACTTCAGCGCGCTGGCTCGTTGCGCCGCGCACTTCGCGCTTCATCAGCTTGAGGCCTTCAGGGCGCATGATGTCTTCAAGGCGCAGCGCATTGTCGCCATCGGGCAGACCCAGCATCTGGCGCAGGGTCTGGTTGATGTAGACGACGCGGCCATCGCGGCGCGCCGAGAAGAAGCCAACCGGCGCATCTTCAACGTACAGCGCCCGCGGATCGACCGAGCCCGAACCCGCGATCTGCGAGCCGGCCTCGACACGGCGCAGACGCCACAGCGCGCGGGTCTTGCCCAGCGGCGAGACGCTCGCTTCGAACTGCACCGGCATATGGCTGTCGCCGAACAGCAGCGCCGGCAGTATTTCCGTCTTGGCAACGCCCAGCTTCACAGCCTTCGACAGACGATAGATCGGCGCTGCCATGCCGGGGTTCGACGAGAACAGACGATCGACCGAAGGCGCATGCGCGCTATCGCCCGCGATGTGCGCCAACTGCGCCACGCCGAGATAGGCTTCGTTCGCCGCCACGGTCGCGCCACCACGATCCGAAATCAGCGCAGGCTCCTGCAGCGCTTCAAGCCAGATATGCCGCTTGGTTGACTGAACCGCCGCTTCGGCGGCCCCGCGTTCGGGGAACATGCCGAGCTTCCGGCCCGCCCCGCGCATCACCCACAGAACCAGGACCAGCGCCATCGCCCCCAGCGCGATCACAAGCACCGCTCCGGCAGGACCGACCGCGTCGCTCCATGTCAGCGCCATGCCCGCCGCGCCGCCTGCGACGGCCAGCGCCGCCCAGAAGCCGAGCTGGATGAAATCGAACCCCTTCCGCGCCACGGGGGCCGGAGTTTCGATCGTTTCGTAGACGAGAGGATCGTTTGCGTCAGCCATGGTGGTCTTTCTGGTGTCCGGTCGGCGAGTAGTGGGGTGATTCGTGCGCATTCGGGTTACCCCGCGAATCGGCATTAACGATTTGATTTGACAGTAAATTACAGCCCAAGGGCCCAACCCCTTGCTGTGCAGTCTGAGTCAGTTCGCGGCCGGGGTCACCACACGTTGTCGAAGAGGCTTTCCAGCCCCGGCCTTCGGCCTTGATCAGCATGCGGTGGAGCAGCATGGCGGAGACGCTCATCGCTTCCTCCCCTTGGCCGTGTTCATGACGAAGCCGATGACTTTAGCCACCGCCTCGAAGTGCTCACGCGGCACGCTCTCCTCGATCTCGACCGACGCGAACAGCGCGCGCGCAAGCGGCACGTTCTCGACGATCGGGATGTTGTGTTCTTTCGCCAGCTCCCGGATACGCAACGCGACCTCGTCGGCGCCCTTCGCCATACAGACGGGGGCCGCGTCCTTCTCCGGATCGTAGCGCAGCGCGACCGAGTAGTGGGTCGGGTTTGTGATGACGACGGTCGACTTCGGCACGTTCTGCATCATGCGCTTGCGCGACCGTTCGAGCCGGATCTGGCGCAGGCGGGCACGGACGTGCGGGTCGCCTTCCTGTTGCTTCACTTCGTCCTTCACGTCCTGGCGGGACATGCGCATGCGCTGCATGAAGCTCCAGCGCTGATAGATGAAGTCCATCGCGGCAATCACGCCAACGACCACGACCGCCGCCAGCAAGAGACGCCCGGCAATCACTTGCGTCATCGCGAGCAGGCCGGAGGGATCAAGCCGACCGGCTTCGGAAATCGCCGTCGCCTCGGGCCACACGGCATACATCATCGCGCCGGCGATCGCCGCCATCTTGGCGATCGACTTCAGAAGGTTCACCCAACCCTGCATGCCGAACATGCGCTGCAGGCCCTTCATGGGCGACAGCTTGGAAAGCTCCGGCTTGATCTTCTCGCCGGTCCACAATGGCCGCGACTGCACGACGTGGCCAAGCACGCCCGCGATCGAGATTATCGCAAAGATCACCAGCATCGGCGTCGCCAAAGACGCCAGCAGGCTGGCCACCAATTTCTGTGCGCCGCCATCGGAGAGGCGGAAAGCATGGGGATGGTCCATGATCCGCACCAGCGGATCGGCGATCATTGCAGCCAGCGGTCCGGCGGCGGCCATGATGCCCGCCGTCGCCATCATCAGGAACCAGATTGGAACGTCCTGGCTCTTGGCGACATCACCCTTCTTGCGCGCTTCTTCCAGCCGCTTCTGTGTCGGATCTTCTGTCTTCTGACTCTTGTCCTGTTCATCTGCCACGGTGCGCTACCTCACCGTGAAGATGCGCATCTGGGCTTCCATCGCCTGGAGCCAGATCATCATCCCGCCGCCGATACCGAGCGCGAGCACCGCAAGCGACATCATCACGGACAGCGGCATTGCGGTCATGAAGATCTGCACTTGCGGAATGAGGCGCGAGATCAGGCCCAGCGCCACGTTGAAGACCAGAGAGAAGATCAGCACCGGCGCGGCAATCTGGATGCCCAGCCGGAAGGAGTTCGAGACCGCATCGATCACGAAGCTCGAAGCGTCCCCGATCGGCGGGAAAGCGCCGGGCGGGAAGATTGTATAGCTATCAGCCGCCGCCTCGATCATCACCCGGTGGAGACCGGCTGACATGATGAGCACGACACCCATCAGCGAGAAGAAGCCTGAAAAGATTGCCGCCGGCTGGCTGGCGATCGGGTCGACCTGCTGCGCAAAGCCGAGGCCCGAGGCGATACCCACTGTGGCGCCAGCAACCTGCAGCGCGCTCATCATCAAGCGCGCGCCGAGGCCGAGGATCAGACCGATGATCACTTCGCTCATGATCATCGGGATCGCGCCCGTGAACTGAACCGGCATGCGCGGCGCGTTTCCGGCTAGCGTCGGCGCAAGCGTCGCGGTGATCAGGACTGCCACGCCAAGCCGCATCATCGGCGGCGTTGCCTGCTCGCCCCAGGCCGGCGCAACCATCATCACGGCGCCGAGGCGCGCGAAGAGGAGCGCTCCGATCCATGCGTATTGGGTGAGCCAGTCCAACTAAAGCGAACTCCCTAGAACTCGGCTATGCGGGCGAAGACTTCGTTGGCGAAATTGGCGAGCAGCGCGCCCATCAGCGGCAGGAAGATCAGCAGGGCGGCGAAGATCGCGATGATCTTCGGCACGAAAACCAGCGTCATTTCCTGGATCTGGGTGAGCGCCTGGAAGAAGGCGATGACCAGACCGACGACCAGACCCGCGATCATAGCGGGCGCGCACATCCAGACGGTCGTCCAGAGGGCGTCACGGCCAAAGTCGAGAACCTCCAGGCCATTCATGCCTGTTTCTCCTTAGGAGTTATGGTTTGCGGCCGTTAACTCTCGCAAAAGAGTGGTTAAGAAAGGGTAGGCAAAACCTGCCGGTCTGGGGGCCAGATCGGCGTTTTTCTGGGGTTTTGAGGGGTGCGGCGATTTAATTCCTCAATCCGGAACGATAACTCCCGGAGCTCCGCGACAGGCGCAAATAGCTTTAGGCCGATACACGCTTCGTATTGAGCAGTTTGCGCTCGCGAAAAACCAGCGCTTCGAAAGCATATTTTCGCTCGATCGGCAGTGCTTTCAAAATCTCGGCGCGGAGATTCGCGATGGGAATTTGTGGCCGCCCAGCACGTTCAATGATCCATTTTGCAGTTTTGCCGCCATACTCAAAAGAAATCGGGAGAATTGGAATTCCGAACGATTGGGCGGTCGCTAGTTCAAATCGTATCCATCCCCTTCGCTCTTCACGCAAAGGTCTCGCGGGAACGAGTAAGACGTCGGCTTCAAGCACGCGCACTTGAATGTCGGCATGTAGATTTCTCGATGCCTCAAGAATACTGAACTTGTTCGGTGCAAGTTTTACGTAACAATCAGCCCAGCCAATATCGAGTTGGCGGTGTACACGCTGCCAATCGTCAATCATGTAGAACGGATGAGAATAGAAGATCTTTAGTGGTCCATCGATCGGACCAAGTGTGCGCTCAATTGACCTGCGTGCTTTGACCATAGCAACTCCCGCAGCTGCTATATTACCATGCGAGATTCTGGAGTTCCAACGAAGTTGGCCAACTAAGTTACAAGCGGGATGCGGACCCGGACCTTCAGGCCGGGGGCGTTGTCTTCCAGCAGAAGTTCGCCGTCGTGCATGCGGGCGAGGGTTGCTGCCAGGGAGAGGCCGAGGCCTGAGCCGGGGGTTGTCCGCGCCGTGTCGAGGCGGCCGAAGCGCTTGAGGGCGCCGTCTCGCTGGTCTGCTGGGATGCCCTGCCCGCGGTCAGCGACATCGACCTCGGCCATGGCGCCGTCGCGCCTGACGGTCATGGCGACTGCCAGCCCGCTGGCGCCATGTTTCAGGGCGTTGTCGACGAGGTTGGAGATCAGCTGCGCCAGGAACTGCGCGTGGCCGCTGACCTTCAGCGGACTTGCCTCTTCCGAATAGGTCAGCGTTACGCCCATCTCTTCGGCCAGCGGCTGGTGGAGTTCGAACACGTCGCGCACCACGGCGCTGAGATCGACCTCAGTAAACTGGTCGCGGGCAGCGCCGGCTTCAGCGCGCACGATGTCGATCATCGCCGAGAATGACGCGAGAATGCGATCCGCCTCGTCGGCTGCCTGACCCAGCGCTTCGCGGCGAGCTGGCCCGGAGAGTTCCGTATCATTACCGCGCTGGATCTGCGTCTTCAGGCGGGTCAGCGGCGTGCGCAGATCGTGCGCCAGACTGTCGGTCACGGTGCGTAGTTCGGTCACCAGCGTCTCGATCCGCTCGAGCATGCCGTTGAGCGTGATTGCCAGCCGCCCGAACTCATCGCCTGTTGACCGCACCGGAATGCGCGTCGACAGATCGCCGGCCACGATGGCGCGCGAGGTGCGGTCGATATCGCCTATGCGGCGCATGACGAGGCGGTTCAGCAGGAATCCCGACACGCCTGCGAGCAACACGGCCGCCAGCAAGGCCACGGCGCCGGATTCGATCAGCGCCGCCTGGAAATTCCGCTCGGCCCTTAGATCGCGGCCAACCAGCAGCCGCGTACCGAATGGCGCGACATAGGCAACCGCACCAATCTCGATCACCTTGCCGTTGGGCGCTCGAACACCGCGCACGCTGGTCCATTTGCCGTCGGTACGCACATTCTCGGGCCAGCCCGAGAGGTTGCCGACGATCTTCGCGCCATTGCCGTCAGTGAGCAGGTAGATCGCTTCGGACTCGCCCACGGCGCGGTCGCGGATCGTGGCCACCAGCGCCGGCAGATCGCGCCCGCCATCGCTGGAATCGACAATGCCGCGTAGTTCGGCTTCGACGACTTCGGCTGTTTCCTGCTCGATGATGCGGGTCGCGGCGACATAGGTGAGCGAGAACGCTGCGCCAATGATCGCCAGCGTCATCAGCGCTGACAGTCCGATCACCCGCGCGCTGAGCGTCCCCAGCCCCAGCCGTCCTGGCATCAGGTGGCGGCCATCAGTTGACTGATCGGACACGGTAGCCTTCGCCGCGCAGCGTCTCGATCAGTGGACGCTCGCCTGCCCCGTCGATCTTCCGGCGAAGGCGCGAGATGTGGACGTCGACGACGTTGGCCTGGGGTTCGAACTGATAGTCCCAGACGTGGTTCAGCAGCATGGTGCGCGTGACCGGGCGGCCGGCATTGCGCATCAGGTATTCGAGGATTGCGAACTCGCGGGGCAGCAGGTCGATCTCACGCGAGGCCCGGAAGGCGCGGCGGCGTTCGAGGTCGAGGCGCAGGTCATCGACCTTCAGCTCGGTCTGCTCCGCTGCGCGGGGATCGCGGCGGCGGACGATGGCTTCGAGGCGAGCGAGGAGTTCGGAGAAGGCGAAGGGTTTGACGAGATAATCGTCGCTGCCGGCTTTGAGGCCTTCGACGCGGTGGTCGATCTGGCCGAGGGCGGAGAGGATGATGGCGGGGGTCTGGCGGTCTTCGGCGCGGAGGCGCTTCAGGATGGTGAGACCGTCCATCTGCGGCAGCATCCGATCGAGGATGATGGCGTCGTGTTCGCCGCCAAGCGCGAAGCTTAGGCCCTCAGGCCCGGTGCGGCAGACATCGACCGCGTGGCCCTTTTCCTTGAGGCCCCGCTCGATGAAGTCGGCGGTTCGGGCCTCGTCCTCGATAACCAGGATGCGCATTGTCATGATTTAGGCGCTCCCGGGCCTGCTTGGAAGCCTGTTTACGGAAGCTGCTTTGTAGGAACAGGCGCGGTCGTTCCGCTCACTTGGGGGACGGACGACGGAACGGCCGCGCCTGCACTTCCCCGGGCGCTAATTGCCCGAGAAAGGAACTCCAACAAAGAACCTCGTGTCGTTCCGCTGCAGCTGCAGAAGAACTGCGTTGCGGTTCTGCTTCTTGGCGTCGTCGACGGCCTTCTTGGCCACATCAGCCGACGTCACATTGGTTTGGTTGACCTTCACCAGCTTGTCGCCAACCCGGATGCCGGCGTCAGCCGCAGCCGAATTGGTCTTCACCGACGACACCACCAGCGCGCCATCACGCGAGGCCAGACCGAGGCCGAGATCGGCCAGATCAAGCGTCGTGGACGGCCCCGGTGTCGGCGAGGCGCTGGCGAGCTGCGGCTTGGCCGTATCGTCCTTCAGCGCGTCGATATTCACTTTCAGCGTCTGGGCCCGGCCATCGCGCATGATCTTGAGATCGCGCGTCGTGCCTGCCTTGGTGTCGGCAACGGCGCGGGTCAGGTCTTGCACATGGCCGATCTCGCGATCGCCATAGTGCAGGATGACGTCGCCTTCCTTGACGCCCGCCTTGGCGGCCGGGGAGCCATCGGTCACGCCCTGCACCATCGCGCCCTTGGAGGAAGCGAGGTTGAGGCTGGAGGCGATGTCCGGCGTGACCGGACCGATGCTCACGCCCAGCCAGCCACGCTCGACCGAGCCGTGCGCGATAAGCTGTGCGACGATGCCCTTGGCCATGTCGGACGGGATCGAGAAGCCGATGCCGACGTTACCGCCGGTCGGCGAGTAGATCGCCGAGTTGACGCCGATGACCGAGCCCGACTGGTCGAACAGCGGGCCGCCGCTATTGCCCTGGTTGATCGGGGCGTCGACCTGGATGAAGTCGTCATACTGGCCGGAGTTGATGTTGCGGCCACGCGCCGAGACGATGCCTGCCGTCACGGTGTTGCCGAGACCGAAGGGTGAGCCGACGGCGAAGACGCTGTCGCCCGGGCGGGCGTTGGCGCTGGCGCCCCACGGCAAGCCGCGCGGGAGGTTCGTGCCGCTGACTTTCAGGACGGCGAGGTCGGTCTTCGGGTCGGTGCCGACCAGCGTGCCTTCCATTTCGCGTCCATCTTCGAACACGACGGTCATTTTCTTGGCGTCGTTCACGACGTGGTTGTTGGTGACGATGTAGCCGCCTTCAATGAAGAAGCCCGAGCCCGAACCCATGCGGTCCGGCGCCTCGTCTTGCTGCTGGCCGCCTTGGCCGCCCTGCCCGCCCTGGCCGGGCGCGCCGAAGTAATCCTCGAAGGGCGTGCCTTCGAACGGGTTGCGGCCCTGGAACTGGGATTGGCGCACCGGGCTGGCAGAGCGGACCTGGATCTGCACAACCGAGGGCGAGACCGCCTGCACGAGATCGGCGAGGTTCGGGAGATTGCCCCAGCGCGCTTGCTGGCTGATGGCCGGGAGGGCGAGTTGCGCCGCCGCGGTAGCGGCCGAGGAGGACGCGTTTTGGTTGAAGAGGCCAAAAGCCGGGGCCGCGAGGGCGATCGCACCGAGGCTAACACCCGCAATCAGCCCGCCCGTCGCGCCAATTACCGTTCCACGCTTCATTTTTGTCTCCGTGCCTGCACGCGTTTCTGGGAGTGGAAATAGGGTGCAGGCTGTTGTTGGTCCAAGGGAACGCCGCGAACATGAAACGGGTCTGTCCCGAACATTAACTCGGCGGCGGAATAGGCTCCTTCTGCCTTGTGAATGTGGACATTTCCGGGCGCAATTCACGTCAGCCTGATGGCAGAGTGAGCGGGCAATCCGCCAAGTGGTTGAGTCTGTTGGAGTCGGGGGTTTTGACGCTGCGTGATGTTGGGTGAGCGGACCGAAATGTCGCGGGGAGTTGGGCAGTCGGCGGTCGGGCGCGGATTTCAAACATCGTGGCGCGGCGAGCGCTGTGTAGGGTGCATCTTGATGCACCTGTGGTCGGTCGCGGTGCATCAAGATGCACCCTACGTCCCGTCGTGACGCGATCTCTCATTGGGACCAGCTTTCGCTGTCCGGGATGCGTGGTTTCGTCTCTCCCCCTCAAGAGGGAGCGGGGCGCATGCAGGCGCGCCGTGGGTAGTCCTGTGCTGCATTGCTGCAGCGATGCGCGTTTGCACGCGCCCCTGATCGGGTCCGTTTGTCCCGGCCGGAGA
>DAINAT010000122.1:0-10040 GCA_036733305.1 Hyphomonadaceae bacterium | reverse complement strand
CCACCTCATCGGCTCGGACGCCTTCCAGGAAGCCGACACCGTCGGCATCACCCGCGCCTGCACCAAGCACAATTATCTGGTCCGCGATGTGAACGACCTGGCCCGCGTCATCCACGAAGCCTTCTACGTCGCCACTCAGGGCCGGCCGGGCCCCGTCCTGATCGACATCCCCAAAAGCGTCCAGTTCGCCAAAGGCACATATGTTGGCCCCGGCGCCATCGAGCACCGCACCTACCGCCCCCGCACCGAGCCCCAGGACCGCCGCATCGAAGAAGCCGTCGCCCTGATCTCCACCGCCCAACGCCCGATCATCTATTCGGGCGGCGGCGTGATCAATTCGGGTCCGGGCGCGTCTGAGGCGCTGCGCGCGTTCGCGAAGGCAACCGGCTTCCCGGTTACGTCCACCCTGATGGGCCTCGGCGCCTTCCCGGCGTCGGACAAGCAGTGGCTCGGCATGGTCGGCATGCACGGCTCGTTCGAAGCGAACAACGCCATGCATGATTGCGACGTGATGATCTGCGTCGGCGCCCGTTTTGACGACCGCGTGACTGGCCGCCTCGACGCCTTCTCGCCCGGCTCGAAGAAGATCCACATCGACATCGACCCGTCCTCGATCAACAAGAACGTCCGCGTCGATGTTCCGATCGTCGCCGATGCCGGCAAGGCGCTGGAAGCCTTGAGCCAGGGCTGGGCGAAGAAGTCCGGCAAATCGCCCGACCTGAAAGCCTGGTGGAGCCAGATCGACGCCTGGCGCGCCCGCAAGGGCTTCGCCTATCCGAACTCGAAAAAGCTCATCAAGCCGCAATACGCGATCGAACGCCTCTACGAGCTGACCAAGGATCGCGACGTCTATGTCACGACCGAAGTCGGCCAGCACCAGATGTGGGCTGCTCAGTTCTTCCACTTCGACAAGCCGAACCGCTGGATGACGTCGGGCGGCCTCGGCACGATGGGCTACGGTCTGCCGGCAGCCATCGGCGTGCAGGCAGCACATCCCAAAGCACTCGTCATCGACATCGCGGGCGATGCTTCGGTGCAGATGACGATGCAGGAAATGTCCTGCGCCATTCAGCACAACCTGCCGGTGAAGATCTTCATCCTCAACAATGAATGGATGGGCATGGTCCGCCAGTGGCAGCAGCTGCTGCACGGCGAGCGCTACTCGCACTCCTATTCCGACGCGCTGCCCGATTTCGTGAAGATGGCGGAAGCCTTCGGTTGCCACGGCATCCGCTGCGAAGACCCGGCCAATCTCGACGCTGCCATCATGGAAATGATCGACACGCCCAAGCCCGTCCTGTTCGACTGTCGCGTCGAGAAGGCCGAGAACTGCTTCCCGATGATCCCGTCGGGCGCCGCCCACAACGAGATGATCCTCGGCAAGATCACGGGCGACGAGATCAGCGACGCAGGAAAGATGCTCGTCTGATGATCGCCAAACACGCCCTCGCAGCGGCCGCCATCCTCCTCGCTCTTTCGGCCTGCACGCCGAAGGAAGAAGAGCTCGACGGCGCGCCCAAGGGTGACCCATCCAAGGGAGATAGCGGCGAACTGGCCGGTGGCCCGCCTGCACGGCAGTCCATCTTGCCGGGCACGATCAACCTCTCGACGCCTGCAGGCGCTGAAGTGGTTCCGGATTGCGAGAAGATCGTCGCGCCGGATTATGACGCGCCGCCCGCCATGACCTGCCTGTTGTTCCTGGTCGACGCCCCGGCGCCGTCTGCGCAATCGGGCGGCACGGACTCGGGCTTCAATCGCGCGATGAAATCCGCCGGCTGGACCTTCGTCCGCGCCACAGGCGCAGAACGCTATTACGAGCGCGCCAAGGCCGGAACAGACTGCGCCGATCTTGCGGCCGTCAGCGTCCTCGAAGGCATTCCGCTCGAAAGCATCGTCAAGGCCGCGAAGGCCAGCGAGTCTCCGCTCAACAGCGCCTGGCAAGCTTACGCAATCTCGGCCGCCACGCGCGAAACATGCGGCGCCGACCGCATGAAGCCGGAATAAGGGGAGGGAACATGCAAGAGTTTTCCTCGAACCGCACTGACGCCAGGCACGTTGCCGACAAGCGCGCGGTAGATGCGCCGGCCAAACAGCGCCGCCTCTTCGTCGCCAAGATTTTCAAGACAATCGACCCTGTCCGCCGCGGCGAGACAATCAAGGAGCTTGCGGCATGAACCGCCCCACACGCCCCCGCGCACCGATCAAGAGCGGCGTCCGCGAAGATCCCGCCTCCGCCTACGACATGACCCCGTCGGACGAAGGCATCGAGCAGCGCACGCTGGCCTGCATCGTCGACAACGAGCCCGGCGTCCTCGCCCGCGTCGTCGGTCTGTTCTCGGCCCGCGGCTACAACATCGAATCTCTCACGGTCGCCGAGATCGACCGCAACGCGCATCAGTCGCGCATCACAATCGTCACGTCGGGCACCAACCATGTGCTCGAACAGATCGAGCAGCAGCTTCTGCGTCTTGTCCCCGTGGCGAAAGTCATCGACGTGACGAACTCGTCGGGCGGCATCGAGCGCGAACTCGCGCTGGTGAAAGTGGCGGGCAAGGGCGACGCGCGCGTTGAATCGCTGCGTATCTCGGAAATCTTCCGGGCCCGCGTCATCGATACGACAAACGAGAGCTTCATCTTCGAAGTCACCGGCGCCAGCCAGAAGATCGACCAGTTCGTCGAACTGATGCGCCCGCTCGGCCTCGTCGAAGTCTCACGCACCGGCGTTCTCAGCATCCAACGGGGGAAGGAAAAGGCGGGATGATCACCTTACGCAAGAAGGCGCCGTATCGTTACGCTTTCGTCGCCATGGTTGCGGCGCTGGCCGTAGCCTGCTCGGGTCCCATGGGCGGCGGCGGCGTGAAAGTCGAAGCGCCGACGACGCAGGCGACGCTCGACAGCGCGTTGCAGGCCGATCGCGACTTCGCAGCCGCTGTTGCGAAGGATGGGCCGACGGCAGCCTTCCGCGCCTGGCTCCATCCGACCGACAGCCAGTTCATCGACGCAGGCCATCACTTCAAGGGCGTCGATGCGATCGTCGCGCCGTTCGAGCAGGCGCCGCCGGAGTTCACGCTGGCATGGACGCCCGACAGCGGCGTCGCCTCAGCATCGGGCGATTTCGCAACCACCACCGGCCGCTACGCCGTGAAGATGGGCGCACAGACCATTCAGGAAGGCCGCTACATGACCTCCTGGCGCAAGAACGAAACCGGCGCCTGGAAAGTCGTCATGGACGCCACCATCGCCGATCCGCCCGCTTCCAACTTCCCGCCAGAGCCCGACCCAAACGGCCGTCCTGGCTAGTACCGGCCTAAACCACGTTTTCAGTTTCCGACTACGGCCGGTTCGCGTATGGACCCGCCAACATCCCAAGGTGAGTGACATGAAAGTCTATTACGAGAACGACGCCGACCTCGGCATTATCCAGTCCAAGAAGGTCGCCGTTATTGGCTATGGCAGCCAGGGCCACGCCCATGCGCTCAACCTCCGCGAAAGCGGCGTGAAGGATCTCGTCGTCGGCCTCCAGCCGAACTCGGCGTCGAAGCCGAAGGCCGAGCAGGAAGGCCTCAAGGTCGTGACGCCGACCGAAGCGGCAAAGTGGGCCGATGTGATGATGATCCTCACGCCGGACGAGAAGCAGGCCGTGATGTACGCCAACGAGATCGAGCCGCACACGCGCAAGGGCCAGCACCTGATGTTCGGCCACGGCTTCAACATCCACTACGGCCTGATCAAGCCGCGCAAGGACATGGACGTGTCGCTCTCGGCTCCTAAAGGCCCGGGCCACACGCTGCGCAACCAGTACCAGCAAGGCCGCGGCCTGCCGGGCCTGATCGCCATCGCTCAGGACGCCTCGGGCACGGCCCAGGCTTGCGCCCTCTCGTACTCGCGCGCGATCGGCAACACCCGCGCCGGCGTCATCGAGACGACCTTCCGTGAAGAGACCGAGACAGACCTCTTCGGCGAACAGGCCGTGCTCTGCGGCGGCCTCGTCGAGCTCATCAAGGCCGGCTACGAAACGCTGGTCGAAGCCGGCTACGCGCCGGAGATGGCCTACTTCGAATGCCTGCACGAAGTGAAGCTGATCGTGGACCTGATCTACGAAGGCGGCATCGCCAACATGAACTACTCGATCTCGAACACGGCCGAGTACGGCGAATACGTCACCGGCCCGCGCATCGTGACGTCGGAAACTAAGGCAGCGATGAAGAAGGTTCTGGAAGACATTCAGCAGGGCCGCTTCGCCCGTGACTGGGTGCTCGAGAACCAGGCTGGCGCGCCGTCCTTCCAGGCCATGCGTCACAAGATGAGCAGCCACCCGATCGAAGACGTCGGTGAGAAACTACGCGGCATGATGCAGTGGTCGAAGTCGAACCGCCTGGTCGACCGCAACCGCAACTAGCTCTGGCCCGCCGGGCCACTGCCGCGAACGCGGTGAATAAAGCGCAAGGGCCAGCCGGCAGCGGCTGGCCCTTTTGTTTGATCTCTACTTGGCTGCGCGCTCCTTCAGCCAGGCGTTGCGCGCCTGTATTACGGCGTCTTCGCCCGGAAACTCTTCCTCGCGAACAAGCGACAGCAGCATCTCTGCATTCGCATCGCCTGCGTCGATGGCGATCAGCAGCAGGCCGATGCCCAGCGCGGCATCCTTTGGCCCACCTTCGCCCTGCAGCAGCATTCCGCCATACGCGCGGATGCCGGTCACCGAACCGGCTTCCGCCGCCCGCCTGTACCAGTCGCGTCCCGCCGCCAGATCCTGCACCACGCCAGCGCCGTTGGACAGCAAGGACCCCACTGCCGCCATCGAAGGCGCATGTCCGCTATCGGCCAGCGGCTTGAGCAATGCCCACGCCGTTTTCGGATCGGACTCGATCATGTCTACCGCCCGCGTGTAGGTCGCGCCCGCATCCTGCGCCATGGCCGGGCCTGCGCTTAACGCTGCCAGAGCCGCCAGCCCCACGATTGCCTGCTTTAGCGCCAATCTCATTTTGTATGCTCGCAATGGCCTCTCACGGTATTTAAGCGGGCAAATGATGCTATCGGGATCAGGCTGGGTACGCCGGTTTACAGTTGTGGGTACGAATGTTTACGCACCGCCTCGCCACAGAAGCTGATCTGCCTGCCATCAGGGCCCTGATGGACGTGGCGATCGCCGAGCATCTCAAGGATTTCCTCGATCCCGCGCAGGTCGATCTGTCGAAGTCGATCATGGGGTTGGACACCCAGCTGATCGCCGACCGCACCTATTTCCTGGTGGAGGAAGACGGCCGGCTTGTCGGTTGCGGCGGCTGGTCTCGCCGCGCAACGCTCTATGGCGGCGATCACTCCACTTCGCAGCGCAATGCGGCCCTGTTGGACATGGCGAAGGACGCTGCCCGCATCCGGGCGATGTACACCCACCCCGATTTCAAGCGCCGGGGCGTGGGCCGGCTGATTCTGGAAATCTGCGAAGGCGCCGCCCGCGAGGCGGGGTTCAAATCGGTGGAGCTGATGGCCACCATGTCGGGCGAACCACTTTACCGGGCCTGCGGCTATCAGGACATCCAGCGCATCATCGCCGCCTCAAAAGACGGCGTCGATGTGCCGGGCGTACGAATGGGCAAGGCCATCTAACGTCGTTCAGGATAGGCCTGTTGCCCAGAACGCGCGCAGCCTCCATCTTGTATCCATGCCTTACGACGCTTCAGAAACACCCCAGCAGCCGGCCCGGCAGCCGATCTTCAACGCGCCGATCATTGTCGTCGTCATGGCGATCCTGCTGGTTGGGCTCTACGCGATCTACGCGTTTGCGCCGTATCAGGAGCAGCAATATGCGCTGTATGACTTTGCCCTCGCGCCCGAACGCTTCTGGGCGCCTGCTGGCTCGCCCCGCGTCTATCCCGATGTCTTTTCCGGCCTGCTGACGCTCGCCTCCACCGCGCTGCTGCATGGCGACTGGATGCACGTCATCGTCAACGCGCTGATGCTGGTCGCCTTCGGTACGCCCGTGGCCCGCACCCTGGGGCAAGGCCCCGCCGCCTGGGGCCTCTGGATGCTCATCTTCGTCGGCTCCGTCATCGGCGGCTCCGCCCTCTATCTGGCGATGGCGACGGTCGAGACGCCCTTCGCTGTCGGCGCATCCGGGGGAACGTCAGGGCTGGTTGCGGCCGCCTTCCTGCTCGATCCCTATGGGATGAAACGGACGCCGTGGTCTCGAGAATTCCTGGGCATGACGGTGGCCTTCGGCATCGCGAACGCTGTGCTGACTTTGGCCGGTCCACAGCTGCTCGGAATGGGAATAGCTTGGGAAGCGCATCTGGGGGGCTATATTGCAGGGGCGATCCTGATGACCGTGCTGCCTGTCAAAGGTTACCGGACGTCTGCGTTCTAACAGGCGGGAATCGTGGCGTTTTGGCGCCCGCCTCATTCGGGCCGCGTTCATGTGAGAACGCACTATATCGCCGGGTAGAGTTGGGCCGTTTGGTTGGGGCCCGCGCTTGAGGAGACTGGACATGAGGCTTCTGGCAATCGCCGCGACGGCGCTGCTGGCTGTCTGCGCTGCTGGCGCGGATACGCTGAAGGACGGCGCGATCCAGGTGAAGCCTGGCAAGTGGAAATGGAAGCAGGACACCAGCGTGCTGGCGATCCCGATCAAGGAAGAAAACCTTGAATGCCTCATTCCTGAGAAATCACGCATCACGCTGTCCAAGCTGGCCAGCGACCTCCAGAAGGGCTGCAAGGTCGACAACGTCATCCCGATCTCGGGCGGCTACTCGTTCAAGCTGATCTGCGAAGGCAAGACGACCGGCAAGGCCGACGCCACGCTGACGCACACGCCGACCTCGATGCAGATCCGCGCCAAGGGCTCGGCCAATCTCGGCCCGATCCCGGCCGGGTTCTCGATGAATGCCGATGCGACTTACATGGGCGAATGCTCGGCCGAAGAAGCTGCGAAAGAGAAAAAGCGCTGGCTTGAGAAAAATCCCGGCGGCGTTCCGCAGCAGTAAGTCCGAGCTGACCAGAAACGAAAACGCCCCGGAGCATCACTCCGGGGCGTTTGTCATTTCAGGCTCTGGAAATCAGAACGACCAGGTCACGCCAGCCTGCACGACCGGATAAACCTCGTAGTCGTCGATGTCGTCCTGCAGCTTCTGTTCTTCGATCCGAAGCTGCGTCTGGAAGTTCGCGTCATTCGACAGCGTACCACCGGTCGATGTCATGGAGACGTCAGGTGAGCCCGTGAACATCGCGCCGACGATGAACTTGAAGCCCAGGCCCGGTGTGGAGTTCTGGAACGTCGTGTCCCAGCCAATGCCGACGAACGGCGCCGTATCCTTCAGGGCCGCATCCGCATTCAGCTTGCCGACCTGAGCCGGCGTGAAGGTCTGGTTGCCGATCTCGACATTCGTCGTCGGCATCGCGTTCAACTTCACGCCCTTGTCGCCGAAGTAGGCGCCGGCCGACACGATGAAGCTGTTCGAGAACGGGCGGAAATCGACAAACGCGCCCCACGTCGTGAGATCGAGGTCGCCGTCATAGGCGATGCCGTCATACGTATCGTCCACACCATATTCGAAATAGTTGTAGCTGCCGCGCAGCTGGATCGTCGGCGTGATCTGCGTCTGCGCCTCGATCGTTCCGCCGGTGGTGCCGATGCTGCCGCCGACTGCGATCTGCTGGGCTTGCGCCGCCTGGGCTCCCCATCCTGCGCCAACGGCGAGGGCGGCCAGCGTCATTGCACGTTTCATGAGGAAATCCCCATCCTTGCTGTTTGAAGGTCGTACAGCAAACTGGAGGGGTTGGCCTAAGTCCGGGTTAATCCGGCAGAGGCGCCGGTTGCGTGCGGGTGCGGCGGCTGTGCCAGGCCGACAGCATGACGGCAAACACAATCACCAGCGCCCCGATCCATACCTGCCAGCGTGGAACTTCAGCGAAGAAGAAATAGCCGAGCAGGGCGCTCCAGATCAGTGCGGTATACTCGGCTGCGGCAAGGCTCTGCGCCGGGGCCCGCGCATAGGCCTGCGTCAGCAGGAACCACAGCAGGAAACCTGTCATCCCAGCCATGGCGAATAGCGGCAGATCGGTCGCGACAGGGGCCGCGCCCATCAGCAGGGCGGGCACGAGCAGGTAGAGCGCGGGAAACACATTCCCGAGGAAGGCCGTGACGATCGCGTCGTCCTTCTGCGCCACCTGTCGCAACAGGACGATCGAGAGCGCATAGAGCACTGAGGCTGCAAAGCCGGAGATGACGCCCTCCATGCGCCTTGCGGTGTCCGCAGCTTCCGGTGCGCCTTGCACCGTCACGATCACGCCAATGAAACCGATCACCAGCGATATCGCCGCGATCGGCTGCATCTTCTCGCCCAGTATCCACCAGGCCAGTGGGGCGATCATCAACGGGGCGCAGAAGATCAGCACCGTTGCTTCGGTGATCGGGAGAATGGTCAGCGCGTGGAAGAACAGCACGGCCGATCCCGTCACCGCGACGGTTCGGATCGCATGCCGGCGTAGGCCTGCCGCGTTGGGCAGCTTCCGTTTCATCGCCAGCACGGTCATGCCGGAAAAGATGGTTCCAAAGAGATACCGCATCTCTGCGATCAGAACGGCGGAATAAGCTGCCCCCAGATGTTTGATCAGCGCATCCAGCAGGCAACCCATCATGACGCCGATCATCGCAAGCGCGAGCGGCGGCACGGGAAGAGGGCGGGGAAGAACGGGCACGTCAGTCATGCGCCCACCCATCACGGAGCGATCGCAATCTCAACGGCGGTTTGATGACCCATTCCGCAACGGAAGCTAAATTGGAATCAACAAACTTGCCTGCATGCGACAATTTGGGCATGTTTCGCTCATCTTGCCGGGCGGGCCAAGCGCGATCCCACGGGATTGCGGGGAAGTCGTCCAAATTCAAAACCCGTTGAGAGGACGACACATGAGCGACTTGTCGCTGTGGCTGCCCATCGTGGCAGGCTTTATCGCAATAGCGTACGGGGTCATCACGACCCAACGTCTCATGGCTCTGCCGACTGGCAGCGCCCGCATGCAGGAAATCGCAAAAGCAATTCAGGAAGGCGCCAACGCCTACCTCAACCGTCAATACCGCACGATCGCGATGATCGGGGTGGTCGTCACAATCGTGCTCGCCATCTTCTTCAAGAACTGGCAGGCGCCGCTCGGCTTCGTGCTCGGCGCTGTTCTGTCAGGCGCCGCCGGCTTCATCGGCATGAAAATCTCGGTGCAGGCCAACGTCCGCACCACGGAAGCCTCGTCCAAAGGCCTCGGTCAGGGCCTGTCGGTTGCGTTCCAGTCGGGCGCGGTCACCGGCATGCTCGTCGTTGGTCTCGCGATCATCGGCCTCGGCGGCTATTACGCGCTGCTCACGGTTGGTCTCGGTCTTGAGCCGGGCGACCGCACGGTCATCGACGCGATGGTCTCGCTGGGCCTCGGCGCTTCGCTGATCTCCATCTTCGCCCGTCTCGGCGGCGGCATCTTCACCAAAGGCGCTGACGTCGGCGGCGACATGGTGGGCAAGGTCGAAGCCGGCATTCCGGAAGATGACCCGCGTAACCCGGCCACGATCGCTGACAACGTCGGCGACAACGTCGGCGACTGCGCCGGCATGGCGGCCGACCTGTTCGAAACCTACGCGGTGACGATCGTCGCCACGATGGTTCTCGCCTCGATCTCGTTCAATGGCGCCGCCGAAGCCGGCATGATGATGCTTCCGCTCGCCATTGCGGGCGTCTGTATCTTCACCTCGATCATCGGCACGTTCTTCGTCCGTCTCTCGAAAGACTCGCGCAACGTGATGGGCGCCCTGTACAAGGGCTTCATCGCCTCCGCCGTGCTTTCGGTTCCGGCGCTTTACGCCGCCATCTACATGACGCTCGGCGATCCGATGACCGCAACGGTCACGATGGCTGACGACCTCTCGACCACGCTCACCGCCATGAACCTGTTCTGGTGCGGTATCGCCGGTCTTGTCGTCACGGGCCTCATCATCTGGATCACCGAATACTACACCGGCGTCGGCTACCGTCCTGTGCGCTCGATCGCCCAGGCTTCGG
>DAINAT010000121.1:0-10377 GCA_036733305.1 Hyphomonadaceae bacterium | reverse complement strand
CATCACCGGGAAGAACGGCCAATGCCGGGGCGCGTGATGATCACGCGCAACCGCCTGCGTAAGCAGGCACTGGCACGACCCACGGCGCTGTCATCGCGCGCCCCAACTCCCTGTTCGGGAGGAACGAATCCAAGCATCACGGACAGCGAAAGCTGGTCCCAACGACCAATCGCGCCACGACGGGACGTAGGGTGCATCTTGATGCACCGGGGTTTGGTCGCGGTGCATCAAGATGCACCCTACACGGCGCTCCCTGCGCTATGATGTTTGAAATCACCGCTCGATTGCCGATTCCCCGGCGCGCAGCGCTCAAACCACCCCGAGCTTTTCCATCTTGCGATACAGCGTCGCGCGGCTCACGCCGAGATTCCGCGCCGCCGCCGACACGTTACCGTCAGCGCTGGCAAGCGCCCGGCGGATCGCGCCCCGCTCTGCTTCGGCAAAGTCCGCGCCCGGCGCTTCGCCATGCAGGATCTCGGACGCCGGCAGCGCGCCATCGATGCGCTCGTCCGTGATGCCGAAAGCTGCTCGCGCCGCACGCGTTGCGCCGATCACCAGATCATCACGATCCAGCGCCAGCAGCGCCGAACCATCGCCCGAGGGCGCCAGCATGATACGCGCCTGCGGAAACGCCTCGCGGAAGGCCTGCGCCTCGATCGCCCGCGCCGCATCCTGCACCGCTGCGAAGATCAGCCCCATGAAACCCTCGGTGATGTCGCCTTTTGCCGACGACACGTCGAGCGCGCCCGCAAGTTCGCCGCGATGATCGAACACCGGCGCATCGATGCACGACAACCCGATATTGCGCGTGTGGAAATGCTGATCGCGATGGATGGTCACCGCGCGCTTCTCGGCAAGGCATGTCCCGATCCCGTTCGTGCCCTCCGACGCCTCGCTCCACACCGCGCCCGGCCACAGCCGCCACGCATGGAACATCGCATCATCCGCGACAGCGCCACGGCGATCGACAGCCACGCCATTGCGATCCGTCAGCAGCACGCAGCATCCCGTACCGCCGACTGCATGGTAGAGCCGGTCCAGCGCACCCTGCGCCGCCGACAGCAACGGTCCCATCCCCTCGCGCGCATCGCGCAGGCGAACGTCAGTGACCGTTTCAGGCGGCGCAGCGGTATCCGGATTGAGCCCGTGCACCGTCATCGACCGCCGCCATGATGCGGCCAGCGCCGAACGCGCAGGAGCCGAACCATCGCGCAGCACGGCGAGGACATGGTCCGAATGGCGTTTACCAGTGTCGATTGCCACAGGCGCTCCGTGGGGATTGGCCAAGGATAGGCGCCAATTCGATCTAACAGCAACCGATGCCCGCATCCCGCAGGTTCCACGCTCGCCGCACCCGGCCCCGATCACGTGTAAGCACGGTTTCACGAGGCCCTACCCGCTTGACCGGCAACGCGATATGAGTGCGCCAACAAAAGACCGAGGAGACGACCTATGCGCCTGACCCTGCTTGCTGTTTCTGCTTTGGCCTTCGCCGCCTGCAGCGAATCGACCCCCGCTGCCGCCCCCGCCGCCGAGACCCCGGCCGCCGAAACACCCGCTGCGCCCGCGCACGACATGTCGACCATGGACGACACCATGAAGTCGGCAGACTCCGCTGACGACGCCAACGTGGCCGAAACAACGGATGGCTTCACCTTCCACACCATCGGCGGCAAGGTCGAAAGCGTTCACCTGCCCACGACCGCCGGCGTGACCTGGACCGCCTCCACGACCGACGGCGAGTTTGTCCAGATCGGCGAAGCCACCGACGAAACGATGCCGGATGGCTCTACCCATCACATCGTGAAGGTCACGCCGCTGAAGTCGACCGCCAGCGCCGTTGTGAAATTCGAGAAGCGCCAGGGCGATGCGACGACGCCCGTTATCGAGACGCGCAACATCATCTTCATGGTTCACTAGGACCACCTGACAGTCGGACAAAAGGAAAAGGGCGCGGATCGATCCGCGCCCTTCACCTTTTCGTATGCGTGTCGCGCCCGTCCCATCTTCGCCACAACTCCGATTTAGACGGGAAGATGTGGTGGGACGCTTTCGTTTTGGCAGGCCATGAAACACGACAGTAAATTTCCGCCGGGAGCCCACGTCACCTGGAAATGGGGCGAACAGATCCTCCACGGCATCGTCCAGAAAGTCTTCACGCACCGTATCGAGCGCACAATGAAGGGCGCGACGGTCACGCGCGATGCCAGCAAGAAGAATCCCGCCTATCTCATCCAGCTGGATGATGGCGACGACATCTTCCTGAGCCATAGCGACCTGCGCTCAGCATAGCGCTACGCGCCGAACATCTCCGTCTCGATCTCCACCGCCCGCACTTCGTCCGCCCGGCGTCCGCTGCCTTCCTCGGCTTCTCTTTTGCTGGCTTTCGGGGCGTTGCCATGACGATTTGTTCCAACATCTCGACGTGTGGCAGCAAACATTGGATAATGTCGGCCGATCAAGGCTATAGACGCGCATGGCAGACGGAACTCTCACAAAATCGGCCGGGGTTACCGCCGAAGGATGGCTGACCGACAGCTGGTATTACGCGTGCGCCTCGAAATCGCTCGCCCCGGGAACGCAATTCCGGCGCGTGATCCTGGGCCAGCCGGTGATGCTGGCGCGCACCGAACAAGGGCAGGCGTTCGCCCTGCGCGACATCTGCCCCCACCGGCTCGTCCCCCTGTCAGCCGGCAAACAGGTCGAGACGGACGGCCAGCCGACGATCGAATGTCCCTACCATGGCTGGCGCTTCGGCACAGACGGCGGCTGCAAGCACATGCCCTCGCTGGTGAAGACCGAAGACTTCGCAAGCGACCGCGTGAAGGTGCGCCGCTATCCGGTACACGAAATCAACGGGATGATCTTCGTCTACATCGCGGACAATCCGCGCGGCGACGATGTGCCCGCCGTGCCCGCGCCTGACTTCAACCTCGGCAATCTCAAGCCGAAATTCTTCGTCGCACAGATCTTCAACGCGCACATGGACGACGCCGTCGTTGGCCTGATGGACCCCGCGCACGTTCCGTTCGTACATAACCAATGGTGGTGGCGCCCACCGAGCACCGGCCTGCGCCTCAAGGAAAAGCCTTTCGAACCTTCAACACGCGGCTGGTCGCTGGCGCGGCACAAGCCGTCGGGTAACTCGCTGGCCTACAAGGCGCTGATGGGTTCGGAAGTGACGACCGAGATTGTCTTCCAGATCCCCGGCTTCCGGTGGGAGATCATCGAGGCGAAGCAGGCGCGCATCTTTACGCTCACCTGCCTCACGCCGATCACGCTGAAGAAGACGCGCATCACGCAGATCACCTTCTGGCAGAACGCGCCCCTGCTCGACTTTGCCCTGCCGATCCTGATCCCGGCCGCCGAGAAGTTCCTGAGTCAGGACGGCCGCATGGTGAACCTGCAGAACCAGGGTCTGGCCTATCAGCAGAACATGCTCTGGATCGACGACATCGACGTGCAGGCCAAATGGTATCGCACGCTGAAGAAGGAGTGGGCCGCCTCACGCACTGATGGCCGCCCCTTCGTCAACCCGATCGAGCCGCGCACGCTGCGCTGGCGCAGCTAAGGGTGCTCGCACGCTTCGGCCGCACGCCCTGACGTGTCAGGCATGCGCCAATATCGCGGCGCTACGCGCAGGCTTACCGACGGCCTTCACAATCAACGCAACGCCAACCACAAGCAACCACAGCTCCCAGCCTATGAAGGCGTAAGGCAGCAACTCGATCACGGGCAGCTCCGGCATGGAGAGCGACAGCAGCTCTGTCTGCCCCACAAGCCAGAGCGGCAACGTCGCAAGGCCTGCCGCACCGATCCACTTCATTTCGCCGCCCATGCGCATAAGGGCGAGGCCAGCGCCGAACGTCCACACCATCAGCAACAACTGGCCAAGGTGCTCGCCCATGCCGACGCCCGCAAAGGTGTTGAGCGACTCGTACACCGACACAGCCGCCGCGCGCTCGGCTGAACCCTCGGCCGCATTCACATAGGCCGTGGCGACGTTCGGTATCGCGAATGTCCAGCGCAACAGCGCAGCCGCCTGGAAGATGCCGGAGAGTACACCAAACAGCGTAAAGCCACTCGCGAGCTTCGCCTTACCGTCCCTAAGCGCTTCGCCCAACAGCATGGCGGCGATCGCAAAGCCAAGCGCGCTCAACGCAAACGTCCACCACGCCAGCACCAGCGGCGATCCGCCCGCGTGGAAAAGCTCCAGCACCTCCCCGGCGGGGCGGCGCAGCACATCGTCATAGTCGAACAGCACGATCAGCGCGCCATACGGAATGTTGGCGAGCACCGCGACAACGCTCAGCGCGATGCCGGCTTTGATGAGTGCAGGACGGTTCAGGTCTTCGGTGATCATGGCAGCGCCTTCCTATTTGTCACCGATTGGTGACATACAGAGGCAACCAAGTCAACAGCTTGTCCCCAAATGGTGACAACGCCTTGTTATCCGGCTAGCTTCTGCTCGGAGATTCGCGATGCCCGCCAAGAAAGCCGCCCCTGCAAAAGCGACGCGTGACCGCGAAGCGACGGAGCAGAAGTTCATCGAAGCCGCAGCCCGCGTCATCGCGCGCGATGGCGCTGCGGGTCTCGGCATCAACGCCATCGCGACCGAAGCCGGCGCCGATAAAAAACTGATCTACCGCTATTTCGGCGGCCTCGACGGCCTGCTCGAAGCGATGGGCGCCAACACCGCGCTCTGGATTGGCGACGCGCTCGCAGCCTCGAAAGGCGACTACGCGCAACGCATGGCCGCCGTGTTCGCCGCCTATGCCGCCAACCTGCGCAGCGATCCCGTGCTGCAGAAATTGCTCGCCTGGGAACTCGCCGAACCCTCCGACACGCTCCGCCGTATCGATGCTGCGCGTTCGAAAGCCATGTACGCCATGGTCCCCAAGCTGCGCGGCGACGAGAAACCACCCGCCGGCGTCGATGCACCGGCGGTGAACGCCATCCTGCTCGCAGGCCTGCACTATCTCACGCTCCGCGGCGCAACGATGGGCGGCTTCTCCGGCTTGCCACTCAAAACGGAAGCCGACTGGAAACGCGCCATGGCGGCCTTCGAAGGCCTGCTCGCGCGAACATATGAAGTTGGTCAGACGGACGCGCGATCGACAAGAAAATAACTCGCTTCACCACGACGGAATGAGCAGCCCAAGGCAGTTGAAATCTCCGCCGACTGGCGCGAGGTTGCGGCCAAAGCAATGCGACTGGCTGCGAGCCATTCGCGCGGG
The DNA here is from genome assembly GCA_036733305.1 of Hyphomonadaceae bacterium. Classification (GTDB taxonomy): domain Bacteria; phylum Pseudomonadota; class Alphaproteobacteria; order Caulobacterales; family Hyphomonadaceae; genus UBA7672. Next base: position 5,140 of record DAINAT010000121.1, on the reverse strand, counting down.
AGGAATGCCTATGAATTTGCGCACCACGATGCGTCTCGCGGCGCTTGGTATTAGCCTCGGCATGCTGGCGCTTCCCGCCGCTGCACAGGTCGCGCCCGATCATCCCGGCCGCGCCGTCTACAACAAGTCCTGCGCCATGTGCCACGACAACCCGGGCGCGACACGCGCGGCCACGCTCGCCTCGATGCAGCAGCAGACGCCTGCCCGCCTGCGTGAAGTGATGACAACCGGCGTGATGCAGCCGATGGCAGCCGGCCTCACTCCGCAGGAAATGACCGACGTCATCGCCTTCCTCACCGCCGGTCAGGCCGCCACTTCTGCGGCATGGACCGACGCAATCATGTGCACGGCCGACAAGCGCACGGTCGATAGCGCAGCAACCATCGTGTCTGCAGGCTTCGGCATTGACGGTAACCAGACGCGCAGCCTCTCCGCCGCGACCGCTGGCATCAAGAAAGCAGATCTGGCGAACCTCGAAGTCGCATGGGCTCTGGCCTTCCCTGGTCAGGGTGGCGGCACGGGCGCTTCCGTGCTCAGCGACGGCACGATTTATGTCACGGGCGGCCAGAAGGTTCTCGCGCTCGACGCCAAGACCGGCTGCGCCAAATGGGTTTACTCCGGCCAATCGCGCAACACGCCGGCCATCGGCGAAATCGGTGGCAAGAAAGTTGTCGGTCTGTCGGTTGGCCGCGACATCCACCTCCTCGACGCAGCGACGGGCAATCTGATCTGGAAAGCCTCTGGCCAGCCGGTGACCGGTACGGGCGGCAATGTCCGCGGCGGCGTCATCTTCGCCAAGGACAAGGTCATCGTGCCGCTATCCAACTCGGGCGTGGCCACCGCTGCAAACCCGCGCGCTGAATGCTGCTCGGGTCATGGCTCCGTCGTGGCGCTCAACGCCAAGGACGGCAGCCATGCATGGGAATACCACACCATGCCTGAACCGGAGTACAACGGACAGGTCAGCTCGTTGGGCGTGAAGCAGAAGGGTCCGTCCGGCGCACCGATCTGGTCGGTGCCGGTCTATGACGCCAAGCGCAACAACATCATCGTCACCACAGGCGAGAACACCTCGCACCCCGGCACGGACACGTCGGATGCAGTGATCGCAATCAACGCCGATACCGGCAAAGTCTCATGGCAATACCAGGCCATGGCGGCCGATGTCTGGAACATGGCGTGCGATACGGGTTCGGGCACGAATGGCCCCAACTGCCCTGTCCTGTTCGGCGGCGATGGCCGCGACTACGACTTCGGCGCTGGCGCTGTCATCGTCACGGCAGGCGGCAAGGATCTCGTGCTGGCCGGCCAGAAATCGGGCCATGCCTGGGCGCTTGATGCAGCAACCGGCAAGGTCGTCTGGAGCCAGCGCGTCGGCGAAGGCACAGCGCTCGGCGGCGTGCACTGGGGTATCGCGACGGACGGCGCAAACTTCATCGTGCCGATCAACGACCCGCTCGGCATGTCGGCCAACAAGGCCTTCATCGCCAAGCCCGGCGTGTTCGCGTTCGACCTCAAGACCGGTAAACCCGCCTGGTCCTATGCGGCGCAACCTGACTGCGCGGGCGAACGCAAAACACTGGTCGCCAACTGCGAAACCAAGTTCGGCTTCTCGGCTGCGCCGCTGATCATTGATGGCGCCATCGTCGGCGCAACGCTCGGCGGTCAGGTGTTCGTCTTCGACGCCAAGACCGGCGCCGTGACGAACAAGCTCGACACGGTCGGCCCGATTGCGACAATCAACAAGGACATCGCCGGCGCAGGCGGCTCGATTGACAGCCACGCCATCTCGGCAGGCGCGGGAATGCTGTTCATCAACTCTGGCTATGGCTCGTTCAGCCAGACGCCCGGCAATGTCCTTATCGCCTACAAGCCGAAGAAATAGGCTCAGGCAGATCCACCAAATGCAAAGCCCGCGGTTTGCGCCGCGGGCTTTGTTGTTCTGGAGCTTTGAGGCGGCTTACTTGCCCAAGCCCATCGCATCGATCTTGATGAAGGCCGGTCCGAGAATAACAAGGAACAGAACCGGCAGGAAGAACACGATCATCGGAACGGTCAGCTTGGCCGGCAGAGCCGCTGCTTTCTTTTCCGCTTCGGTGATCCGCATCTCGCGGTTTTCCTTGGCCATAACACGCAGGGCGGACCCCATCGGCGTACCGTACTTCTCGGCCTGCACCAGCGCCATCGCAACGCCTTTGACGCCCGGATGGTTGGTGCGCTCGGCGAGGTTGTAATAGGCCTGACGTCGATCAGCGAGATAGGACAGTTCAGCCGTCGTCAGCGCCAGCTCTTCAGCCAGTTCGGCGGACGCCGTTCCGATCTCTTCACCGACGCGGGCGAAAGCCTGTTCGATCGACATGCCAGACTCGACGCAGATCAGCATCATATCCAGCGAGTCAGGGAAGGCGCGCATGATCGACGTGCGGCGCTTGCCGATCATGTTTTCCAGGTAAACGTTCGGCCCATAGAAGCCGGCGGCAAATCCGACAACGACCACGCCGACCTTCATCATCGGCTGCAGTTCGTGGTCGTTGATGAACCAAATGTACACGAAGGCCGCGAGGCCGAAGACAATCGGTAGGGCAAAGCGGCAGAAGTAGAAGATCGACACCGGCCTAGGACCGCGCAGGCCCGCCTGCGTGAGTTTCTTCAGTACGCCCGGGTCTTCCAGCATCTTCGCAAGGTCGAGCTTGTCGACGACCTTCTTCATGTTGCTGGTGTCTTGAACGCGGATCGACTTTTTAGCGTCGCCTTCTAGTGCCGCCCTGCTCCGCTTGCGCAGCTCTTCACGGCGGTTGGAAACGGCCTTGAGGCGTGTCGCCAGCTTGTCGCTTGAGAAAGCTGGCGCCGCGATCGTCATGATCGTTGCAAACGTTCCCACGGCGGCGACGGCCGAGGCCAGCGTTACCGGATCTGTGAGGAATGAAACCCAATCCATCTGGCTCGCTCCCCTAGATCGCGAAGTTGATCATGGAGCGCATGATGTAGATCCCTATGCCCATGAGCGCCGCAGCGATCAGTAGGATCAGGTGACCCAGATCCGTCACGAACAGCGACATGATGTAGGACGGGGTTGTGAAATAGACGAGCAGCATCACGATGATCGGCAACGAGCCGATGATCATCGCCGAGGCTTTCGCTTCTGACGACAGCGCCTTGATCTTCTCACGTAGCAGTTTGCGCGAACGGAGCACGTTCGACAGGTTGCCCAGGGCTTCCGAGAGGTTGCCGCCGGCCTTCTGTTGGATGTTCAGCACGATGTTGAAGAAGTTCACTTCCTGGATCGGCGTACGTTGGTACATCTTGTCCAGAGCCTGCGGGACATCCACACCCATCGCGATCGCATCGCAGACGATCTGGAACTCGCCGCCGAGTGGTTGCGGACTCTCCTTGGCGATCATCTTGAGACACTCATGCAGCGGCAAGCCCGACTTCACACCGCGCACGATAACGTCGATCGCGTCGGCGAACTGGCTGATGAACTTCTTCTGACGGCCCGCGATCTTCATGCCGAGGAACCAGCGGGGCGCGCCAAAAGCTGCCGCGAACGAAATACCGACGTTCGCAAGCAGCATCATGTCGGAGTTGAGCTGCGGTCCGAGGAACAGTGCAATGAAGGTTGCGATGCCAGCCGCAACCGACGCCATGTAGAACACCGGAATGGTGATGTTCATGCCGGATTGCTTGATCTTGTCTTCGAGCGACTTGCCGACTTTCTTCTTGCGGTTCGCCTCTTCGCGGTCGCGCAGCGCCTTGGTCGTGGCGTCCATCTGCTTGCGGCGCGCGAGGCCAGCTGCCTCCGTGGCGTTACCGCTGCGGCGCGTGCCGTCGCTGATCGCCTTGAGACGCTTGGACTGCTTGCCGCGATCCGCGCCGGCAAAGGCCATTCCGAGGCCGGCGATTGCAACGAAGGCGAGGCCCGCAATTGCGTAGGTAATCAGGTCGGGCGTCACTTGCTTCCACCCTCTTCCAGCGCGTCCAGGGCGCGACCCAGATCGGCTTCCATGTTGAAGTACTTGGCGCGTTCCCAGAACCGCGGGCGGCCAATGCCGGTGCCGCGGTGGGTGCCCTTGAGCTTGCCGTCCTTGTCTTCGCCATCGATCTCGAAGCGCATCACGTCCTGCGTGACGATCACGTCGCCCTCGAGGCCCATGACTTCGGTGATCGACACGATTTTCCGGGAGCCGTCGCGCAGACGCGAAGCCTGGATGACGACATCGATCGAGCCCACGATCATTTCGCGGATCGTACGCTGGGGCAGCGTAAAACCGCCCATGGTGATCATCGATTCGAGACGCGAAAGAGCCTCGCGCGGCGTGTTGGCGTGCAGCGTACCCATCGAGCCATCGTGGCCCGTGTTCATTGCCTGCAGAAGGTCGAACGCTTCCGGTCCGCGCACCTCGCCCACGATGATCCGGTCAGGACGCATACGCAGGCAGTTCTTGACGAGGTCGGTCATCGTCACGCGGCCCGTGCCTTCGAGGTTTGGCGGGCGCGTTTCGAGACGCACAACGTGCGGCTGTTGCAACTGAAGTTCGGCGGCGTCTTCGCAGGTGATGACGCGTTCGCCCGGTGCGATGAACGCCGTCAGCGTGTTCAGCAGCGTCGTCTTGCCCGAACCCGTACCGCCCGAGATCAGCGTATTGCAACGCGACGCGCCGATGATGCGCAGAATTTCAGCGCCCGGCTCCGAAATCGAACCGAAGCCCACGAGATCCGTGATCTTCAGCTTGTCCTTCTTGAACTTACGAATGGTGAGCGTTGGACCGTCGATGGCCAGCGGCGGCGCAATGACGTTAACACGTGAACCGTCAGCCAGACGCGCATCGCAGATCGGCGAAGCTTCGTCGACGCGACGGCCGACCTGGCTCACGATCCTTTGGCAGATGTTCATCAGCTGCGCGTTGTCGCGGAAGCGGATGTTGGTGCGTTGAATCTTGCCGGCGACCTCGATGTAGGTCGTGCCCGCGCCGTTGACCATGATGTCGGCGATATCGTCGCGCGCGAGCAGAGGCTCAAGCGGACCATAGCCCAGAACATCGTTACAGATGTCCTCGAGCAGCGTCTCCTGCTCGGCGACACTCATCACCACGTTCTTGATCGAGACGATCTCGATGACGATGTCGCGAATCTCTTCGCG
>DAINAT010000120.1:0-10636 GCA_036733305.1 Hyphomonadaceae bacterium | reverse complement strand
GCAAAGCTGCGCGTCTCGAAGGACGAGGGCGTGCTCACCACCCCCTCCGTCTCGCATGGCTCACGCCAAGCGATCCACCTCCCCCAATCTCCGATTGGTGGAGGCAACCGTGCTCCAATGCCGGCGACGAAGGGGACTTGCCTCCACCAGTTGAAAACTGGGGGAGGTGGATCGATGCGCAGCATCGAGACGGAGGGGGCCGCGCCCCGCACTCCGCAATCTGGAAGCGTGAACTCCGTTCACGCATTCCCGGCGAAGGCCGGGACCCAGCCATTTTCAGAAAAATGCGCGCAGAGCGCCCATGATCTGACGCCCTGACCTAGCTCAGGGCCAAAATCTCAACTCAGAAAACCCCGCCACAAGCGGGAACGCGCCCTCACGCCCGTGGCGCAAACACCCGCACCGTGACGCCGTCCACCACAACATCCTCGCGCACGCGGGTCCCACCCTTACGCGCCACAGCCGCCAGGCATCGCGGATACAAAACATGCTCCGCCTTCAGCACCCTTGCCGCAAGCTGCGCCTCATCATCTCCCGGCAACACATCAACTTCGGCCGAGCCAATGATCGGACCTTCATCCACCCCAGCCGTCACCTGATGCACCGTGCAACCATGCACCAGATCGCCGGCAGCCAGCGCCCGGTTGTGCGTGTCCACCCCCGGATACTTCGGCAGCAGTGCCGGATGAATGTTGATCAGCCGCCCCGCCCAATGGTTCACGAAGTAAGGCGTCAGCACCCGCATGAACCCGGCCAGCGCGATCAGCTCGACCCCAGCCGCCTCCAGTTCAACATTCATCGCGCGCTCGAACGCCTCACGATCCTTGCCGAACAGCTTGTGATCAACCGCAACAGCCTTCACCCCAAACCCGCGCGCCTTTTCCAGTCCCCCGGCATCAGGTTTGTTCGCCAGAACCAGAACGGGCTCGCACGGCCACGCCGAATCCTGCGCCGCCTTGAGCAGCGCCTCCATGTTGGAACCGCGCCCCGAAATCAGGATTCCGAGCTTCTTCCGGCTCACTTGCCGGGTCTCATCGCGCCGCAAGCTCACCGATCACGAACGGCGCGTCGCCTTGGTTGATCAAGCGTTCCATGAGCGGTTCCGCCACCGCCGGATCAACCGCCAGAACCATGCCGACGCCGCAGTTGAACGTGCGCCGCATCTCCTCGTCCGAAACCGCGCCCGTCTCCTGCAACCACTTGAACACCGGCGGCAGGTCCCATGCGCCGTAGTCGATCTTCGGCACGAGATGATCCGGGCACATGCGCGGCGCGTTCTCGGTCAGCCCGCCGCCCGTGATGTGCGCCACACCCTTGATCCGCTTCAGCCGGATCAGTTGCAGCACCGACTTCACATAGATCCGCGTCGGCGCCAGCAAAGCCTCGCCCAGCGTCAGCTTGTCATCAAACGGCGCCTTGTCGTCCCACTTGAGCCCCGAGCGCTCGACGATGCGACGAACCAGCGAATACCCGTTCGAATGAGGACCCGACGAGGGCAGGGCAATCAGAACATCCCCAGCCTTCATGTCTTCGGTCTTCGGCAGAACATCAGTCCGCTCAACCGCGCCAACCACGAAGCCCGCGAGATCGTAATGCCCCGGCGCATACATGCCCGGCATCTCCGCCGTCTCTCCGCCGACCAGCGTGCAGCCCGCCTGACGGCAGCCTTCGGCGATCCCCGTCACGACTTTCGTTGCCGTGCCGGTATCGAGCTTTCCGGTCGCGAAATAATCGAGGAAGAAAAGCGGCTCAGCCCCCTGGGCCAGCACATCGTTCGCGCACATGGCGACGAGATCGATCCCGATCGTCTCGTGCCGGCCAGTCGCGAAGGCCAGCATCAGCTTGGTTCCAACACCGTCCGTACCCGAAACGAGGATCGGGTCCTTGAACCCAGCAGCCTTGAGATCAAACAGGCCGCCAAAGCCGCCCAGCGAACCATCCGCACCAGAACGCTTTGTGGAAGCCGCCAGAGGCTTGATCGCATCGACCAGCGCCTCGCCTGCATCGATGTCTACCCCCGCATCGCGGTAGGTCATGGGCCCAGCAGAAGGGGGAGTGTCAGAATTTGATCCGGTCATGGGTTGGAGTTAACACGCTGAGGAAGGTCGGGCCAGCGTGGCCAAGTGTTCATGCACAACCTGCCTTACAAAGGCCGGACCCCACTGCTAGTTTCCGACCCCATGAGACAAATCACCAGATTCGCAGCTGTTTTCGCCGCTTCGCTGGCGCTCGCCGGGACCGCGCTTGCGCAGTCTCCGGTCTATTCGGTGAAAGATCTGCCGATTGATAAAACGGCAGGTTCAGCTGCCGAAGCCACCAATCAGGGCAGGGCCGAAGCTCGTGTGCTCGGCGCACAACGTCTGATTGACCGCCTGACTTTGCCGGAGGATCGCTCCGCCGCCCGTCAGCCGATCGATGCAGCCACGGTGGCGCGCTCTTATCGCTCGGTCCAATCGCAAGGCGAGAAGTCTTCCTCAGTCGCCGGAGGCATCCGCGCCACTGGCCTTGTGACGTGGAGCTATCGCGAGAACGAAGTCCGCTCGTACCTCGATAGCGTCGGCGTACCCTATGTCGACAGCCAGGCTGGTCTGGCTCTTGTTGTCCCCGTCGCCGCAGGTGGCGTTGACGGCGGCCAATGGGGCGCCCAGTGGGCAGGCAAGACCGACGACACGGTCCTGACGCCGTATATCGGCGCAGCCGGAAGCTGGGCCCAGCGCCCCACATGGGCCGATGTTCAGGAAGAACTCACCCGCACCCGCGCCAACCACGGCGTGATCGCTGAGGCCTACCAGCAGGGCGCGCAGTACTATGTCCGCCTGATCGACATGCGCACCAATATCCCGAACCCCGATCTCGGCGTGGCCGGTCCGTTCGTGAGTCTTCAGTCGGCCCAGGCTGGCGCTGTCGATCGGATGCAGCGCGCCTGGAAGACAGCTTCGATCGTGCGTGGCACCGGCACGGCGAACCTGACGCTCACAGCAGCTTTCGCGGACATCAGCGAGTGGGTTCGTATCCGCAAGAGCCTCGAGACCTCGCGCCTCGTTCGCCAGCTCAACATTGAATCCATCACCACCGTCGGCGCTGACATCAGCTTCGCCTACACGGGTCGCCCGGATCAGCTCGCGTCCGACCTGCGCTCCAAAGGCGTGGATCTGTCGGGTTCCGAGGGCAACTGGCTTCTGCGAGTGTCCGGTCCGCAATGACGCCGTCCGGCGGCCAGTTATTCCTCGACTTCCCTCACATTGATCCCGGCCAGCGTGAGCTGATCGATACCGGCTCCTATGCAGCAGCCGTCGGCGCCCTGCGCCGCTGGAAGCACTGGCCAGGTGGTCAGATGGCCGTCGTCGGCGAGCACCTGGCCGGCAAGACGCGCCTGCTACACGCCTGGGCCTCCGACGCTCAGGCCGCCCTCGTGACAGGACAAGCCCTCGCCAAGGCAGAGATCGACGAGATCGCGAAGCTCACAGTCTCCGCCCTCGCAATCGACGACGCCGACTATCCGGAAGCCGCCCTGGGCCTGCTGGCTGCCCTGAACCTCTGCCGAGACAGGGGCGTCCCTGTACTGGTCTCAGGCAGGACTGATCCCGCCGGCTGGCATCCACGTCCGCTTGATCTGAAGTCACGCCTGACCGCTATGCCAGTAGCCCGGATCGAGCCGCCGGACGACGAAACACTAGCCTTCCGCCTGCGCGAGGCCGCAGCCCTGCGTCACCTGATTTTGCCTGATGAATCCGTGGTTTACCTTGCAGCTCGGATGGAGCGGTCGTGGGCCGCAGTGGGGCAGGTAGCCGACCAGATCGAGCGCACGCCGGGACGGGCGGAAAGCCTCCGATCGGCCCGCGCAGTCCTGACCGCTCTCGGCATGGACCCTGGCTAATCCCTGCGGTGTCGGAAGAAGTTCTGTAATATATTGATGTTATGCAGGTTTCACGTCCGGCATCAGACCGGCAGCAGAACCTGGGTGTTGAAGTGGACCAAGCGGATATGGCCGACCGCAGCGAACGTACGCGCGAACCAGCCCCCAAGGGCAAGGAAGCCGCCGCCGTGACCGCAATCGCAGGTCAACTCGCGCAATCGCCCGAGCGCTTCTTCAACCGCGAACTCTCATGGTTGAAGTTCAACACACGCGTGCTCGAAGAAGCCGAGAACAAGCGCCATCCGCTGCTGGAGCGGCTACGCTTCATCTCGATTTCGGCCACCAACCTCGACGAATTTTATTCAGTCCGCGTCGCTGGCCTGCGCCAGCAAGCACGTAACGGCATCACCAAGACCTCGCAGGACGGCCTCACGCCGCAGCAGCAGCTCGACCGCGTCTTCATCGACGCCGGCATCCTGATGGCCGAACAACAGCGGATCTGGAATGAGATCCGCTCCGAGATGAAGCGGGCAGGCCTCGCGGTCGTCGATGAGGATGATCTCAACGACGCCGACACCGAATGGCTGCGCGCACGCTTCCTCGAGCGCGTCTTCCCGGTGCTCACGCCGCTCGCGATCGATCCGTCTCACCCGTTCCCGTTCCTGCCGAACCAGGGCTTCGCAGTCGGCTTCGCGCTGAAGCGTTCCAGCGACGGCGAGAAGCTTCGCGCGCTGGTTCCGATTCCGACCCATATCGAGCGCTTCATGGAACTTCCGGCGGGTCCGAAAGGCCGTCGGTTCATCGCGCTTGAGAACGTCATCACGTTGTTCCTGGATACGCTGTTCCCGGATTGCGTCTCCAAGGGCCGTTGCGTGCTGCGCATCATCCGCGACAGCGATATCGAGATCGAGGAAGAGGCCGAAGACCTTGTCCGCGAATTCGAAATCTTGCTGAAGCAACGCCGCCGCGGCCGTATCGTGCGTCTCAAGATTGAGCGCAGTGCGCCGGAGCATCTGAAGGCCTTCTTCATTGAGGAAATCGGAGCCGAGCCGAGCGATATCGTCGAAATCGAAGGTTTGATGGGCCTGGGCCAGCTCAAAGAGCTGATCGTCGATAACCGGCCAGAGCTTGTCTTCAAGCCGTTTGAATCGCGTTTCCCGGAGCGTATTCGCGAGCATCACGGCGATATCTTCGCTGCGATCCGCGTGAAGGACATTCTCGTCCACCACCCCTACGAGTCATTCGACGTGGTTGCCCAGTTCCTGCGGCAGGCCGCGCGTGATCCGGATGTGGTCGCCGTGAAGCAGACGCTCTACCGCACGTCCAAGAATTCGCCGATCGTCGCCGCGCTGATCGAGGCGGCTGAAGCCGGCAAGAACGTCACTGCGCTGGTGGAGCTCAAGGCGCGCTTTGACGAAGAAGCCAACCTCCGCCTCGCGCGTGACCTTGAACGCGCGGGCGTGCAGGTTGTCTACGGCTTCATCGAACTCAAGACACACGCCAAGGTCAGCCTCGTCATTCGTCGCGAACAGGGCACGCTGCGCGCATACACGCACGTCGGTACGGGTAATTATCACCCGGTGACCGCACGCATCTATGACGACCTGTCGCTGTTCACGGCTGACGAAGCCATCGGCCGCGATGCCGGCCGCGTGTTCAACTACGTCACGGGCTACTCGAAACCCAAGGAGATGGAGGCCATGGCCATCTCTCCCTTCACGATGAAGTCGACTTTGATCGGCCTCATCGAGGCCGAGATCGAGCATGCGAAAGCGGGCCGCCCGGCGCAGATCTGGGCCAAGCTCAATGCGCTGGTCGACGAGACGATCATCGACGCGCTCTACAAGGCGAGCCAGGCCGGCGTTCAGATCCAGCTGGTTGTACGCGGTATCTGCTGCCTCCGTCCTGGCGTGCCGGGCTTGTCTGACAATATCGAAGTCCGTTCGATCGTTGGCCGGTTCCTCGAACATTCGCGGATCGTATGTTTTGGCGCGGGCCACGGCCTCCCGTCAGACGAAGCCAAGGTGTTCATTGCCTCGGCCGACTGGATGCAGCGGAACCTCGACCGGCGCGTTGAAACTTTGACGCCGATCAAGAACCCGACTGTGCATAACCAGGTCCTTGACCAAGTCATGCTGGCCAACCTGAACGATCGCGCACAAAGCTGGACGTTGCGCCCCGATGGGCGCTATGTCCGGAACGCGCCGACCAAGGGCCGCCAGCCTTTCTCGGCGCACGACTACTTCCTTGAGAACCCCAGTCTTTCCGGCCGGGGGAGTGCGCTGCGGACGACCACTCCGCCGCAGCTCAAACCCAGGGGCTGATCCGGTAGGATGCGCCTCAGGGTCAGTTACGGACCAGAGGCCTACGCATGACGGCAACCTCCACCACCCGATCCAGGACGGCCGGCAAGCCCGTGCGTTGGAAACGGATTGGCGTGATGGACGTGGGTTCGAACTCGGTGCGCCTGGTTGTGTACGACGTACGTGGGCGTGCCATGCAGCCGCGGTTCAACGAAAAGGTGCTCGCCGGCCTTGGTCGTGGCCTTACCGCGACAGGTCGTCTGAACCCGGATGGTGTCGAGGTTGCTGTGGCGGCGCTATCGCGCTTCGCCTCGATCACACGCGCTCAGAAGGTCGAGGCGCTGTTTCCATTCGCGACCGCGGCGGTTCGCGAGGCGGCAGATGGCAAAGAATTCGTCGAGCGCGTGAAGAAGGAAACCGGGCTGGTCCTGCGTGTCCTCTCCGGCGGTGACGAAGCGAAGTTTGCAGCCGAGGGTGTTCTGGCTGGAACGCCGGGTATTGATGGCATATGCGGCGACCTCGGTGGCTCCAGTCTCGAACTCGCACGGCTGGCCAACGGGCGCTACGACGGCGGATCAACCTACCCACTCGGGCCGCTAGCGCTGGATAGCGGCGGCGCGTTTAACGAGGAGAAGGTCCTCGCGCGTGTGACCGACGTGTTGTCCAAGGCGCCGGAGCTGAAGAAGGCGGGTGATACGTTCTTTGCGGTGGGGGGAGCGTGGCGTTCGATCGGCACGCTGCACATGGAGCTGACGCGAGCGCCGCTGCACATGCTGCAGAACTATGAGATGGATGCGGCCGATCTCTCCAAACTGTTGAACGAGATACTGAGCGGCAAGAAGCACACGGAGCTGGTGCTGGAAGTCGCCAAACGTCGCGCGCTTACCATTCCCTACGCCGCCGCCGTGCTGAAATCGGTGCTCGATCTGGGCAAGTTCAAAAGCGTCATGATCTCGTCCTACGGCGTGCGCGAAGGCATCATCTTCGACAGCCTCGACCAGGTCGAGCGTCTGGAAGATCCGCTCGACGCCGGATTGGAAGCGTTGATCGCGGACGAGCAGGCGGCTGAGTTCGGGCGTGCGCTTGCGGAGTGGGCCAGCGAGGCGGCGCCCTACACGCTCAATGCACGGCTTTCTTCGGCTGCGTGCCGGCTCGTGGATATCGGCGCGCTGTTACACCCCGATCACCGCGCCGATCTGGCGTTCGACCTCGTGGCGCGTGCACCGCTCCCGGGGCTCAGCCACCGCGACCGCGCTGCGCTGGCACTGGCCGTGGCTTCGCGCTTCAGGCGGGGCGTGCGCAACGATGTCAGCGAAAAGCTGCTTGATGTGCATACGGCCGGCAGAGCGCGGGCGCTGGGCGCGTTGATGCGTCTGGCGGCTGACTTCTCGGGCCGTTCCGCCGCGTTGCTCAAGCACGCCAAACTGTCGTGCGATGGCGATACGTTGTCGCTGAAGGTGGCTGGTCCGTACCGCGCGCTGGTGTCGGAGTCGGTCGAGCGGCGCCTGGAGCAGGCGGCTGATGAACTTGATATGGATTATTCGCTGACGACCTGACGGCCGCTCAGACTTCCACGATCTTCACGCCCTTGGGCGAAGCGGCGAGGGCGACCTTGCCGGATTTTAAACGCAGCGCCATTTCGCCGAAGATTTCGCGACGCCAGCCTTTGAGCGCAGGAATGTCGGGATTGTTGTCGCGCGCCAGCTTCTCGAGATCGGCTGCGTTGGCGATCAGGCGCGTCGCTACACCGGCATCATCCGAAACCTGCTTCAGCAGCACCTTGAGCAACTCACCCACAGCGCCCGGCGGTGGGCCCGAGGATTCCGGACGTTCTACGTCCGGCGCATATTTGTCTGGATCATCCAGCGCCTGGTTGATTGCGTGGATTAGACCCTGGCCGTGTTTGGACTTGGCAAAGCCGTTGGGCACAGCGCGCATGCGTTCAAGCGCATCAGCCGTGCGCGGCTTCTGCTGAGCGATCTCCTGAATGGCGTCGTCCTTCAGGATGCGGCCACGCGGCTTGTCGGTTTCCTGCGCCACGCGCTCACGCCAGGCCGAGACGTTTGCGAGCACGGCAAGATAATCGCTCTTGTACTTGCGGATCTTGTGGCGCTTCCACGCCTGCTCCGGCTCGAAGGCGTAGATTTCCGGATCGAGCAGGGCGTCGTGTTCATCTGCGATCCACGAGGTGCGGTTTTGCTTCGCCAGTTTTTCGCTAAGGATGCGGTAGATCTTGCGCAGGTACACAACGTCGCCACGGGCGTAGCGGAGTTGTTTTTCCGATAGCGGGCGACGGGCCCAATCGGTGAACTGCGAGGACTTGTCGACCGTACCCTTGAGCACGCGGCTGACCAGGTTCTCGTAAGAGATCGAGTCGCCAAGGCCACAGGCCATGGCTGCAATCTGCGTGTCGAAGATCGGCGCAGGGGTATGACCAATCAGACGGGTGAAAATCTCAAGGTCCTGACGGGCCGCGTGGAACACCTTCACCTTGGAAGTGTCGGCCAGCAGCTTAAGGAGCGGGGAGAGATCGATGCCCTTGGCCAGCGGATCGACCAGCACGTCGAAATCGGCATTGGCGACCTGAATCAGGCAGACCTGCGGCCAGTACGTCGTTTCGCGGTGGAATTCAGTGTCTACAGCCAGGAAATCGCCGTCGGAGAGCCGTTCGCAGGCGGCAACCAGCGCGTCTGTATCGGTAATAAGCCGGATCTCGCCGGTCTCGTCGTCGTTCAAATTTCCAGGCTCCCGACTCGGCGATTAGCCGATATTGACAAGCTCGACGGCGACATGCGCTTGTCCGCCCGATCTATCAAGCCATTTCCCCGGTTTTTTGGCCGGAAATACAGGAGTTTCGCCCCGATGCATGCTTACAGGACGCATACCTGCGGCCAGCTGCGCGCGGAGCATGTCGGAAATAATGTCCGCCTGTCCGGTTGGGTCCATCGCAAGCGTGACCTGGGCGGTCTTTTGTTCATCGATTTGCGCGACCATTACGGCATCACCCAGTGCGTCGTGACGCCCTCCAACCCGCATTTTGGCCGTCTGGAGCGCATCCGGGTCGAATCCGTCGTTTCATTGTCGGGTGAAGTCGTGGCGCGTGACGCGGGTACGGTGAACGCGACCCTCGCAACCGGCCAGATCGACCTCAAGGTTCAGGACCTGACTGTCCTGTCCGAAGTGGCCGAAGAACTGCCGCTGCCGGTGTTTGCCGAGCCGGAATACCCGGAAGACGTGCGCCTTAAGTATCGCTTCCTCGACCTGCGCCGCGAGACGCTGCATGCCAACATTGTGACGCGTACAAAGGTCATCGCCTCCATGCGCCGTCGCATGGCGGATACGGGTTTCACAGAATATTCGACGCCGATTTTGACGGCGTCATCGCCGGAAGGCGCGCGTGACTTCCTCGTGCCCAGCCGCATTCACCAAGGCAAGTTCTTCGCGCTTCCGCAGGCGCCGCAGCAGTACAAGCAGCTGCTGATGGTGGCCGGCTTCGACCGCTATTTCCAGATCGCACCGTGCTTCCGCGATGAAGACCCGCGTGCTGATCGTCTGCCCGGCGAATTCTACCAGCTCGATCTGGAGATGAGCTTCGTCACCCAGGAAGACGTGTGGGACACGATGGAGCCCGTGCTCCGCGGTGTGTTCGAGGAATTCGGCAACGGCAAACCCGTTACCCAGAAATTCCCGCGTATCCCGTACGACACGGCCATCCGCAAATACGGCTCGGACAAGCCGGACCTGCGCAACCCGATCGAGATGGGGAACGTCTCGGACGCCTTCCGTGGCTCGGGCTTTAAGGTCTTCGCCGGCATGCTGGAGAAGGACGCGAAGAACGAAGTCTGGGGCATTCCGGCCAAGGGCGGCGGTTCGCGCGCGTTCTGCGACAAGATGAATTCCTGGGCCCAGCAGCAAGGCCAGCCGGGCCTCGGCTACATCTTCTGGCGCGAAGGCGAAGAGGGCGGAGCGGGCCCGGTCGCCAAGAACATTGGACCGGAGCGCACTGAAGCCATCCGCCAGCAGTTCGGCCTTGCGGTCGGTGACGCCGTATTCTTCACGGCGGGCGCTCCCAGCGCGTTCTACAAGTTCGCGGGCGAGGCGCGTAATCGCGTCGGCACGGAGCTGAACCTGACGCAGCCGGACCAGTTTGCTTGCTGCTGGATTGTCGACTTCCCGTTCTACGAATGGAACGAGGACGACAAGAAAGTCGACTTCGCACACAACCCGTTCTCAATGCCGCAAGGCGGACTTGAGGCGCTGAACAGCGACGTTGATCCGCTGTCGCTGAAGGCCTTCCAGTACGACATGGTCTGCAACGGTTACGAGATCGCATCTGGCTCGATCCGTAACGCGAGCCCGGAAACCATGGTTCGCGCCTTCGAGATCACCGGCCTCACCAAGGCCGATGTCGAGGCGCAGTTTGGCGGCATGTATCGCGCGTTCCAGTTCGGCGCCCCGCCTCATGGCGGCATGGCTG
>DAINAT010000119.1:0-10756 GCA_036733305.1 Hyphomonadaceae bacterium | reverse complement strand
TCTTGATGCACCGCGACCGAACTCCGGTGCATCAAGATGCACCCTACACGGTGGGCGTGGCTCTGGGGCCCGGCTTACGCCGGGAGGAGCGGGACAAGGAACTGGCGTTCGTGGGTGGGGCTTCTGGGTTCCCGCTTTCGCGGGAATGACGGCGGAGAGAGCGGTGGGTGGGGTGGGGTGCATCGGTGATGCAGCCTACGTGGTGGGTGTGGCTTGTGTCTGGTTGGGGATGCGGCACAAGGCGGGGATGATGATTGCCATCTCCTCCGCCGATGATCCGCGCGTTGCGGGGTACCGTGATGTGCGGGAGCGGGATGTGTTGCGGGGGCAGCGGTTTATTGTTGAGGGGAAGGTGACGCTGGGCCGGCTGGTGGAGGCGTCGCGGTTTGGGGTGGAGTCGGTTCTGATTTCGGAGAGCCGGGTTGAGCCGTTGGCGGATGTGCTGGCGAAGCTTGGCGGTGACGTGCCGGTGTATGTGGCGCCACAAGCCGTGATGGATGGAATTGCGGGATTTCACATTCATCGCGGCGTGCTGGCGATGGCGCGGCGTGGCGAGGACGAAAGCGTCGAACAACTGATTTCGCGGATGGTGCAGGCCGCCCCCCACCTGTCCTCCCCCTTGCAGGGGGAGGGACCCTGCCCTGACGCCGCAGCAAAATCTCTGACCTTGCTCGCGCTGATCGGGTTGTCGAACCATGACAATGTGGGCGCGTGTTTCAGGAATGCGGCGGCGTTGGGGGCGGAGGCTGTGCTGCTGGATGGGGAGAGTTGCGATCCGCTTTACCGCAAGTCGATCCGGGTTTCGGCGGGGACGGCGTTGTCGCTGCCGTTTGCGCGGTCGGGCGATGGGGCTTCGATGATTGCGGCGCTGGAGGCGGCGGGCATTGAAGCGTGGGCGTTGAGCCCGAGCGAGGGCGAGCCGCTGCATACGCTGGCGCCGCCGGAGCGGCTGGCGATCGTGCTGGGAGCGGAGGGGCCGGGTCTACCGGCGGAGCTGATGGCGAAGTGCCGGCGCGTGTCGATTGCGATGGCGCCGGGGATCGACAGTCTCAACGTGGCGACGGCGGGCGCGATTGCGTTGTCGCATGTGTTCGCGGCCCGCCATCGGTAGGCGTTACTTCCAGTCGAGCTTGATCGAGCTGACGATGCCATCGAGCGCGGCAAGGTCTGCGTCGTCCATGTAGGACTGGATGAAGACGATCATGCTGTTGTCGTGGCGGGCGGCGAGATAGCGCTGGTTGACCTGGATCGAGGCGCCGGTGGGGCTTGTGCCGTGCATGACGATGTTCATGCGATCGAAGGTCTGGCCGTCGATCTGGACTGACGTGTAGTTGTCATCGACGGTGACGTTGGCGGCGGTCTGTTCGAAGGCTGCGCGCAGATGCGGGAAGTAGTCGCGGCCGGTTTTGACGTCAGGGGCGCCGGCGAGGTCTTCAGCGAGACCGAGAATGCCTGCGCCGCCCTCGCTCGATACCTTGGGATCGGTTTCGAGGAAGCCGAAGATGTTTTCGCTGCGCGCGATCGAAGCGTCGAACTCGGCTTTGGTTTTTGCGTCTGCGTTCGCAGTGGCGCTGTCGCGGCCGATATCCATCAGCTTCTTGGTGACGTCGCTGTCCATCACGAACCAGCCATCAGGCGCGGTGGCCGTGATGCCGTATTTTTTCGCGACGTAGGTGTTGGAGTTGGTTTTTTCGGCGAGGTTTTCAGTGTTCGCGCCCGATGCTGCGGAATTGTCGCCGCAGGCGGACAAGGTCAGTGAAGCGGCCCCAAAGGCGAGCGCGAGCAGTGTTGAGCGAAGCATGATTTGTCCCCAGTCAGTGCTGCTGCGCAGCGAAATGATCCGCAATCAGGGCCGTACTGCAAGCCACAGCGGAGATTGTCGGTGTCTACCTAGCGCGATCCGCGGCGGGAACAAAATCCTATCGACGCTCGCCCTTCCGTGCGTTTGTATGGGCAAGTGGCGGGACCGATACAGACAGGCAGCCAGTAGCCAGCGGAATAGCGGATGCGATTGAACGGGTTTGTAGCGATGTTGGCGGCTGGCGCACTGGCGCTGGGCGGATGTGATCAGCCGGCTGCCGAGGCGCCGGTGGATGCGGCATCGACCGCGCCGATCGAGGTGACGCCGGATAACCCGTCAGGCGCCGATGCGATCACGCCGCAGAACCCGTTCTTTGGCGGCTGGACGATGACGTCGGCCAAGGTGGCGCCGTGGTGGACTGGCAAGGGCGAGGAACCGGCGGCTGATCCGGCGTTTTCGGCCAACATCGTTCTGGGCGCAAACAAAACGTCGGGCCCCGCCTTGCTCGACTGCGACAAGCCGAAATATGCGGTGAATATCATTTCGCCGCGCACCCTGTTCGAGGGTAACCTGCCCGATCCGGGCAAGAACGCGACGGATCTCGGGTTCAAGTCTAGCGAAATTACGTCGCTGAATTTCAGCTGTAGTGAAAATGACAAGGATGTGTCGCTGGACTTCCCTATGATCGATGATGACACGATCATGTTGGGGTTGGACAATGTGATCTACACCTTCAAACGGGCGCGTGGTTGATATGATGAAACTGAAAACCGGACTTCTCGTGGCGGTGATGGGCGTGGGCGTTGCTGCCTGCGGACCGTCCAATGCGCCTGCCGCTGGCGGCGGAGCCGTGGCTCCGGGTGAAGCCGGGTTCACGGGCGAGTGGCATGTGTCGGGTCATATCGTCGGGCCGTGGTTCACGGGGCCGGATTTTGTGCCTGAGGCGGATGCGGATGTGCTGGGGCAGACGCTGACGCTGACGGATGCATCGGCGGCGGGTCCTGCCGCGCTGACGTGCGCGAGCGCTACGTTCGAGGCGAAGACAGTCCCGGCGGAAGGCCTGTTCGAGGGCCGCGTGCCGGAGCGCTATGTGGCGACCGCTTCGCTTGGCGTGGAGCAGGATCAGGTATCGGCTCTGGTGCAGACATGCTCTGAAGCTGGCAAGGCGCCGGTGACGTACAACATGGTCGGCAAGGATCGCATGATCGTGGCGGTGGGCGACATCGTCTATCAATTCGATCGCGGTCCGAAGGCAGCGGCGGAAGCAGCCGCAGCTCCGGCGGCGGCTCCGGCTGCGCCTGCTGCTGATCCGGCAGCGCCCGCGACGGCGCCGGCTGAGCCTGCGCCCGCTGCGCCGCATTGATCAGCGATCCCGGCGCCGGCGGATCACCCGTCCAGTGGCCAGCCTCAAGCCGTTAACGACCCGCTAACCATAGAGGATCATCCGTTAACGGTTGGAGCCTTGTCTGGCTCGGAAGGCTGGGGAGCCTTATGCGCGTCCTCGTGACAGGCGGGTGTGGGTTTGTCGGCGCGGCCGTTGTGCGGCTTGCTGTCGAGCGGGGCGATAACGTCCTGAACCTGGATCGCCGCAGGAAGTCGATCGCTGTTCCGGCGTTGAGCAATGCTGCGCAACATCAAGGTTATGCGCGGCTTGAAGCCGATGTGACTGACCGCGCGATGATCCGTGCGATCATGCGCGAGTTTGCGCCCGAGGCGGTGATCCATCTGGCGGCAAGCAGCGATGACGATCCGAATACGGTGGTGGACGCCGAGATCGGCGGAGCGTTCGCGGTGCTGGAAGCTGCGCGGCAGTATTACGAGCGGCTTGAGGGCGAGAAGCGGGCTCGGTTCCGCATCGTGCATCTTGAGCAGGCAGAGAGCGACATTCCGGCGAAGCTGACGCGGGCACAGGCGGCGCGCAGCGCGGCGGCGGCCCTGTTCGACCGTTGGGCGCGCGCGCATGATCTGCCGCTGGTGACGTGCGTTGCAGGCGAGGCGTTCGGCCCGTGGCAGGCGCAATCATCGTTCATGGCGAGGCTCGTCTCATCGCTGATTTACCAGCAGCCTTTCAAGCTGGAGATGGCTGGCGAAACGGTGCGCGACTGGCTGCCGATCCGGGATCTGGCGGCCGGGCTTCTGCAGGCCGCTGAAGTTGCGCCTGCGCAGTCCCGGTTTGATCTTTCGGTTGGAGCTGAGCGGCGGGACATCGATATTGCCGAGTCCATCTGTTCGCTGCTGGACGAGCGGGCGCCGATGGCGGACGGGACGCTGTGGTCGAGCCTGCTGGTCATCGAAGGCGACGGCGCGCGCGCACCAGCGGGGCCGATGATGGATTCCCGGGAAGCCGAGCTGGAGCTGGGCTGGGAACCGGCAGGGTTCTATATCGGACTGGACCGCCTGCTGACCTGGGCGCTGGCGAGTCATGCGGCGTCGCAGGCTCGCCGCACAACGCAAGCCGCCGAGTAGCTGGCGGCGGAACAAGCCGATCTTCCTCACGCTGGGGTGACTTGGCCGCGCCTTGCAACGGCGCTGGGTGGCGTTACGCTTCTCGCAGCGGGAGCAGAGACTCCCCGAAGACGTCGACGACTCCGGGGAGGAGATCCAATGAGCCATTTCCGCGCGTTCGCGCTTGCGACAGCTATTGCGCTAGGGGCTTCGGCCTGTGCGCCGCGGGCCGGGGAAGCCATTGGGGGCGAGCATGCGTCCGCCGAGGCGGGGGCCGAGCATCCGGGCAAGGCGGTTTACGACCAGTGGTGCGCCTCGTGCCATGACAATGGCGGACAGAGCGGCGCGCCCTCGTTCGAGGCGTTGCGCACCCTGCCCCGCGCGACGGTGAAATACGCGCTCGAGCTTGGCTACATGAAGATCCAGGCGAAGGATGTTCCCAAGCCGGAGCTGGCGCAGCTGATCGACTGGCTGCCGAAGGATGAGGGGTCTGTCGATAGCTGGATCAGCGCGGCGCGGTGCCCGGTGAAAGTGCGTGAGGTGAAGCTGGCGGCGGACCAGACGCGGACGTCGACGACGTTCGGCGTGACGGGAGATGCCAACCGCGCGCAGAGCGCGAAGGAGACGGGGCTGTCGCGCGACCAGATGAAGGATCTGGAAGTCGCGTGGGTGGCCGCCTTCCCGCAGACGCCGACGATGCGGTCTCAGCCGGTGATCGTGGGCGACACGATCTTCATCGCGGCGACGGATGCAGGGCGGCTCTATGCGCTGGATACCAACTCCGGCTGCGTGAAGTGGCACTATGTGTCCGACATGACGCTGCGCTCGTCGCTGACGTTTGCGGAGGCGACGGACAAGTCGCCAGCGGCGATCCTGATGGGGGATGCGGCGGGCTTTGTTCATGCTGTTGATGCTCGGACCGGCAAGAAGCTTTGGGTGAGCGAGGCGCGGCTGAATGATCTCAACCGGATCACGGGCGCGCCTGTGGTGCATGGCGGCAAGGTATTCGCGCCGGTGTCGGCGATCGAAGTGAACTATGCCGGGCAGGACGACTACGAGTGCTGCAAGGGCCAGGGCGCGATCATCACGTTCGATCTCGCGACGGGCAAGAAGCTGTGGACCGGAACGACGATGGAGCCTGCCGCGCCTGTTCGTCTTGGGCGGACGGGGACGCAGCAATGGGGGCCATCTGGCGCGATCATCTGGTCGACGCCGACGATCGATGCGAAGCGCAATGTGATCTATGCGGGCACGGGTGAGAACACTTCGTGGCCGGCGACGGATACGTCTGACGCGATCATCGCCTATGACATGGACACGGGCGAGAAGCGCTGGGTGTTCCAGGCGACGAAGGCGGATATCTGGAACTATGCGTGCGGTCGCCGCTCAGCCAACTGCGACTGGCCGGGCGAGTATCACAGCCCTGACCACGATTTCGGCGCGACCTCGATGCTGATCAAGCGCAGCGATGGTTCGGAGCTGGTGATTGCGGGGCAGAAATCCGGCGTGGTGTGGGCGCTGAACCCGGACAATGGCGCGCTGGTGTGGTCGAACAAGGTCGGGCGCGGCTCAGCCAATGGCGGCGTGCACTGGGGCATGGCGTATGACGGCACGCGCGTGTTCGTGCCGAACAATGACTCGAACCGTCCGGCTGGCCCGGATGAGAACCCGGCGTGGGGGCCGGGCATTCACGCGGTGAATGCGATGAGCGGCGAGATCGAGTGGTCGTACAAGAACAACCTGCGCGATTGCGGGCAGGAAGCTCCGGTGGCGAAGGCGTATGTTCCCGATGCGCAGTGGAAAATCCAGCGCGTGATGGCGCCGGTTCTGCCGCCGCCGCCGCGCGTGACGCCTGCGCCGGTTGTGCCGCGTCCGCCGACTGCTGCTGCAGCCGTGGTGGGTGCGCCTCCGACCGCTCCGGCGGGAGCTGCGGGTGCGGCTGATGTTCCGGTCGCGGCTGCGGCGCCAGCTGCTGCTCCGCCTGCGCGGCCGCAGGTTTGCCGGTTGGGCATGTCGCCTGCCCCGCTGCTGGTGGATGGCGCGGTGGTGACGGGCACGACGCAGGGCATGCTGCGCATCTTCGACGGCAAGAATGGCGACGTGCTGTTCGAGTACATGACCAATCGCGACTTCCCGAACACGGTGAACGGCGTGGAAGGTCATGGCGGCGGTCTGGATAGCGCGCCGTACGTGGCGGGCGATGGCACGCTGTTTGTGCAGTCGGGCTATGCTCGCTTTGGCGAGCCGCCGGGGAATGTGCTGATCGCGTTCAAGCCGAAGAAGGGGTGACGCGCGGGCGAGGCCCGCACAGGCGCTACTTGCCGCCGACCGGCTTGATGAAGACGTGACTCATCTCGCGGAAGCCATGGCGTTCGAAGAAGCTATGGGCGCGCAGGTTGTTCTTGCCGCTTTCGAGGAAAAGCCAGCGGCATTGCCGCTTGGCGGCCTCATCCTCGATCCAGAGCATCATTTTCTGACCAAGGCCTGATGAGCGCTTCTGCGCCGGGACGGCCAGATCCTCAATCACGCCAAACTTCACACGCGGCGTATCTACCCACTGGACGAGCGCCACAGCGATCATGGCGCCCTGATCGTCACGCATGACTGCAAGATGCTGATCTGCATCGATGTCGGCGAGATCTGCGACGAACCGCGTTTCAAGATCATCCGCCCACGTGACGCCATCGACACTCAAGCCGCACTGGACTTCTCCGTGGCTGATGTAAGCTGGGTCCGCCTTGATATTGGCGACGAAGAACTTCGCGGCCGCTTCGCGAACACCGGCATTGGTTTCCCAGGCAATCTTCATCAGGCACCTTTGTTCGGTCTGTCCGGCGAGGCCTCGCCGCCCGGAAATCCAGCCGTCACGGTTCGCGGAGCGGGCTGTTTCCGCGTGGCCCAGAAACCAGGCAGTTTGCCGTATTTCGACGGCCATTCCTTCTCGTATCTCGGAAAGCCGTCACGTTCAGCCTGCTTTCGCAGAGCGACCAAATCCGTTTCGGCGTCTTCGAGCCAACTCGCAACCACCTTGCACGAGTGGAAGCGGGCGACGTGAACAAAGAAGTCGTGTTCCAGCTTGTTGAGCGTTTCGGGATTTGACGATTCGAAGTCGAAATAATCCACCGGGAAGTCGAAGATACCGCGCAACTCCTTCAGGTAGTTCTTGCGGAGCTTGGGCCACATCCACCGGAACGCCCATTCCTGGCAAGTATCATAGTACCAGATCACCCAACTGCCGTAGACCTTGTCCTCGACGATGCCCTCTTCTCGAAAGCGCGTGGCGACCTCGAACATGTTGAGCGTCTTCTCGTAGTATTTCCGCGTTATGCGGATGTCCTCTTCCAGGCGGCGGAACGCTTCCAGGAAGCCGGGAGACGGGTCGATCTCAGACGCGCCCTTTTCTTCGATCTCCGCGTATCGGTTGAGAATTTTCCATTCGAGCGGCGTGAACTTGTCCGGGTCCGGGCGGGCGTCGCGGAAGCGTTCAAGCGTCTTGTTGTTCTGCGCTTCGAACCCGAACAGTTCGTTCGAAGCGAATTCCATGCCTTGGTAGATTTCGGTCTTGCGGAGCTTGTTCGCCCGTCCGGACTGTTTGCGATAGCTGTATAGCGCGAACAGAAAAGCGATGAGCGCGATCGCCGCGCTCCAGTTAAATGATCCGAAGTCCATACCTCGCCCCCCCCAATCGTCAGTTATTTTTCGAACGGATCTCGCATCAGGATGACGTCTTCGCGTTCCGGGCTCGTTGAGAGGAGCGCGACGGGTTTGCCGACGAGTTCTTCGAGGCGGCGGACGTATTTCACGGCTTCGCCGGGGAGTTGGGTCCAGCTGCGGGCGCCGCGGGTGGAGCCTTTCCAGCCTTTGACGGTTTCGTAGATCGGCGTGACATTGGCTTGATCGGTCATGCCTGATGGGAAGTGATTGATGATCTTGTCGCCCAGCTTGTAGTGGGTGCAGATCTGGATCTCGTCGAAGCCGTCGAGGACGTCGAGCTTGGTGAGCGCGAGGCCGGTGACGCCGGAGACGGCGCAGGCCTGGCGCACCATCACGCTGTCGAACCAGCCGCAGCGGCGGGCGCGGCCTGTGTTGGTGCCGAACTCGTGGCCGATCGTGCCGAGACGCTGGCCGATCTCGTTGTCTTGCTCGGTCGGGAACGGTCCGCCGCCGACGCGGGTGGTGTAGGCCTTGGCGAGGCCGAGCACGTAGTTGATCGAGTTGGGGCCTGTGCCCGAGCCGGCTGATGCCTGACCCGAGACAACGTTGGACGAGGTGACGAACGGATAGGTGCCGTGGTCGACGTCGAGCATCACGCCCTGCGCGCCTTCGAACAGGATGCGGCGGCCGAGGCGCACGGCCTGGTCGAGGCGTTCCCATGCGGGTTGGGCGTAGGCGAGGATCTGCGGCGCGATGGCGAGCAGGTCGCGCTTGAGTTGTTCGGCGTCGGGCTCTGGCAGGTTGAGGCCGGCGCGGAGCGGGCGGTGGTGGGCCAGCAGGCGATCGAGCTTGAGATCAAGGGCGGCGGGATCGGCGAGGTCTGCGACGCGGATGGCGCGGCGGCCGACCTTGTCTTCGTAGGCCGGGCCGATGCCGCGGCGGGTGGTGCCGATCTGTGCGCCGGCGGCGGCTTCTTCGCGGGCGGCGTCGATATCCTTGTGCCAGGGCAGGATGAGGACGGCGTTGTCGGCGAGGATGAGATCATCCGGGCCGAGATGGACGCCGGACTGGCCGATCGAGGCAATCTCGTTGAGCAGGTGCCATGGATCAACCACGACGCCGTTGCCGATGATGGAGAGCTTGCCGCCGCGCACGACGCCGGAGGGCAAAAGGTTCAGCTTGAAGACCTTGCCATCGATGACCAGCGTGTGGCCGGCGTTATGGCCGCCCTGGAAGCGTACGATGACGTCTGCCCGGCTGGACAGCCAATCAACGATCTTGCCCTTCCCCTCGTCGCCCCATTGAGCGCCGACAACAACCACGCCTGACATCGGATTCTCCCCGGATATTGGCCGGAATTCTGGCACGAAATCCGGGCGCAAAGGACACGATTGACCCCCTATAGGCAAGCAAGAATGTGCCCCGTCCCGCACCCCTTTCCGTGGGGGGCCAATCGGCCGCAGCCGCCGACGTAAACACCGCCCGGTCAACCTAATCGCAAGGTTTGGGGCCGACCGTGCCGGTATGTTGGGAAACGCCCTGAAACGCTTTCAGAAGAGCCGCTGGAACGCCCCTGTATTGTGGGCGGCGCCGGCGCTGCTTGGCCTTGCCATCGCTCTGGCGCCGCTGGAGGGCGAAGCTGCACCTGCGCGGAAGGGCCTGCCGCCGGCAATTTCGGGAACGGCTTCCGTGATCGATGCGGACACGCTGGAGATCGCCAGGACGCGCATCCGCCTGACGGGCGTGGATGCGCCTGAGTCGGACCAGAAGTGCCGCAATGCGAATGGCCAGTTCATCCGGTGTGGAGCGATTGCCGCCAACGCACTGGATGCGTGGATCAACCGCAATCCGGTGAGCTGCGAGATCGAGGATCGGGACCGCTATGGCCGGTTCATCGGCAAATGCTCTGTGCGCGGCGCCGATGTGCAGGAGTGGCTGGTGGAGAATGGCCATGCCCTCGCCTATCGCATCTATTCGACGGCGTATGTCGAGGCTGAGCTGAAGGCGCGTCAGGCAAAAGCGGGCGTGTGGGCGGGCGAGTTCGTCATGCCGTGGGACTGGCGTCGCGGCCTGCGCCTGGATGGCGAGAAGCCGACCTGGGCGATGATCAGCGGCAGGTTCGCTTCCAGATAATGCGGGCAAGCCTGTGAGCCTGCGCTGATCGGCGCGTGGCTCGCGACACTTCGCGACAACTCCGGCAAAACTCAGCGACGGTTGGCGCGCGTAGCTCCACGCACATTGGCGTGGAGAGTTTCATGCAACGCAGAGGCGTGAGCATCGCTGTTTTGGCGATGGGGTTGATGGCTACGGCTTGTGCGTCGGGGCCGCCGGGTGGACCGGGGGGAGGCCCGGGAGGCGGTATGAGTGGGCCGGGCGGTGGGGCTGGGCCGGGGCGGTTGCAGGAAGCGAAGGTGGCGCGGCCGGTGGCGATCCTGTTCACGAGCATGGATGCAAACCGCGATCTGCTGCTGACGCGCGACGAGCTGGAAGCGGGCATCGAGGTGGAGTTCGCGCGTGCTGACGTGGACCGGAGTGGTGTGATCACCGGCTTCGAGATGATGGACTGGGGCAAGGCTGTGCTGGGCGATGCAGAGGCCCTGCCCGACATGCGGGCGATGGATACCGATCTCAACTACACGGTGACGGCGATCGAGTTTGCGACGGCGTTGCGGCATGAGTTCGAGCGGCTCGACGTGAATGGCGACAAGATTTTGACGCGGGCAGAGTTGCTGATGGACGCGCCGGGACGGATGCAGGGCGGCGGCGATGGCGGTGGCGCGCCGAGTGGTGGCGGGCAGCGTGGCGGGCGCAGCGGCGGCGGCGGCGGTGG
This sequence comes from Hyphomonadaceae bacterium, assembly GCA_036733305.1. Lineage (GTDB taxonomy): Bacteria > Pseudomonadota > Alphaproteobacteria > Caulobacterales > Hyphomonadaceae > UBA7672. Next base: position 26 of record DAINAT010000119.1, on the reverse strand, counting down.
TCGCGGTGGTGGCGGCGGTCCTCCGG
>DAINAT010000118.1:0-10770 GCA_036733305.1 Hyphomonadaceae bacterium | reverse complement strand
GCGTTTGCTTGACGATATGGAAATGGCGTTGATAAGCCTCCGCCGCCGCCTTTCTACGGGCGATAGCGCACCGCAACCGGGATCTGATCCCCTCTCACCGGCTAGGGCCTGATTCCATGGAAAAGGATGACCAGCGCAATCTGATCCTCGCGCTCGTCCTGTGTTTCGGCCTGTTCATGCTTTACAACATGTTCGTGCTGGAACCGCAGCAGAAGGCGGCTCAAGAACAGGCCAAGCAGGCGCAGCAGAATCGCGTCGAGCAGTCTGTGTCGACGACCCCGGCGATTCGCCCGCGTGCGGAGATCGTGCAGGCCGAACTGGCCGCAAACCAGCGCGTCGTCATCGATGCCCCCGCGATCGACGGTTCGATCTCGCTCAAGGGCTCGCGTATCGACGACGTGTCGCTCAAGAATTTCTACGAGACGATCCAGGACAAGGAAGCCGCCCGCGCCGCAGGCGAGATCAAGCTTCTGTCGCCGCAAGGCACCGACCGCGCCTTCTACGCCACCGTCGCGTGGACGACGCCCTCCTCCACCACCGATGAAGTGGTGTGGACGCAAACCAACACCGGGCCGCTGACGGTCGAGAACCCGCTCAAGCTCACCTACACGACCGATGCCGTGAAGATCGACCGCACGATCACGATCGACGCGGACTACATGTTCCTCGTCTCCGACGTGCTGACCAACACCGGCGCTGCTCCCATCACGCTGACGCAGCAGGCGCAGATGCGCCAGCGCGCGCTGCAGGAACACACGACCACGCCGGTCTCTGAACAGCAAGCGCACCGCGGCGTTCTGGGCGTCTACGGCGCCGAGAAGAACCAGCAGGTCAACTATCACGACCTGAACCAGGGCAAGGCCGTCAACAAGCACGTCACCGGCGGCTGGAACTCGCTGACCACGAAATACTGGATGGCCGCGACGATCCCCGAACAGACCGAAGAAGTCACCATGCTCGGCGGCACGCTGAAGCAGAATGGCGAGACGACATTCACCGCCGGCTACTCGCTGACGCCGTATGTCGTCCAGCCGGGCCAGTCGGTCACCAAGACCTCGCGTATCTTCGCCGGCGCCAAGCGCGTCGATGTGCTGGAGCGTTATGAGAACGTCGACAAGATCCCGTCCTTCACCGATGCGGTGGACTGGAGCTGGCTGTTCTTCATCACCAAGCCGTTCTTCTGGCTCCTGAAGATCTTCCAGGGCTGGTTCGGCTCGTTCGGCATCGCCATTCTTGCGCTGACCGTCGTCATCAAGACCGTGTTCTTCCCGCTGCAGCTCGGCATGTACAAATCGATGTCGAAGATGCGGCTGCTGCAGCCCGAGATGAAATCGATCCAGGATCGCTTTGCCGCCGACCCGCAGCGGATGCGCCAGGAACAGGCCAAGCTCTGGCAGCGCGAGAAGATCAACCCGGTCGCCGGCTGCCTGCCGATGATCCCGACGATGTTCGTGTTCTACGCCCTCTTCCACACGCTCGCCGTCACGATCGAGATGCGTCACACGCCGTTCTTCGGCTGGATTCGCGACATGTCTGCGCCGGACCCGACGACCATCTTCAACCTGTTCGGCCTGATCCCGTGGAACCCCGGCGCCGTGCCGTTCATCGGCGGCCTGCTGATGGTTGGCGTGTGGCCGCTGGCATATGGCGCGACCATGGTGGCGCTGCAGGGCCTGTCGACGCCGCCGGCAGATCAGATGCAGCGCGCCATCATGCGCTTCATCCCGCTGATCTTCATGGTGCTGTTCGCCGGCTTCGCTTCGGGCCTCGTGATCTACTACGTCTGGTCGAACATCATCTCGATCGTCCAGCAGTACATCATCATGCGCCGCACGGGCGTCGACACCGAATTCGACAAGTTCATCGCCAAGCGCTTCGGCAAGAAGAAGCCGGCCTAGCCTGAAGGGGCCGAGCCCCAATGACTGACAGCGCCTTCACCGACGAACAGCTCGAAGCTGGCCGCAAGCTGTTTGCGGGACCGGTGACGTTTGCCAAGGGCGTGGTGCGTCTCGAAGGGCTGCCGCCGGGCGATCGGCCGGAGTTTGCGTTTGCGGGCCGGTCCAATGTCGGCAAGTCGAGCCTGATCAATGCGCTGTGCAACCGCAAGGCGCTGGCGCGAGCATCGAACACGCCGGGGCGCACGCAGGAGATCAACTTCTTCGACGTCGCCGAAGGCAAATTCTGGATGGTCGACATGCCGGGCTATGGCTTCGCCCATGCGCCCAAGACGAACGTCGATGCGTGGAGCCAGTTCAACCTCGCCTATCTTCGCCGGCGCGCCAACATGAAGCGCGTCTTCACGCTGATCGACAGCCGCCGCGGCATTGGCGAGGTCGATCTGGGCGTCATGGACAAGCTGAATGCCGACGCGATCCAGTATCAGGTCGTTCTGACCAAGGCCGACAAGATCAAGAAATCTGAAGTGGTCGAGCTGGTCGCCGCGACCAAGGCCGCCCTCATGAAGCAACCCGCCGCTCACCCCCACGTCATCGTCACGTCGAGCGAAAAAGGCGTGGGCATGCCGGAGCTTCGCGCGACGATTCTTTCACTCGCGTAGCGGAATTCAGGCGCCAGACACGCCCGCCTGACGAAAATTTCCTATCCCCAATGTCGGTTTGCCGATTTGTCGCGCGTCATACTGGACAGACGCGTCCCAAGGCACCACATGGCCCGCAGGCTCACAAGAACATAACGAAAAGCCAAGCCACGGGGACACCATCGCATGGCGCCAGTGCTTTCAATCAAAGGCCTCAGCAAGTCCTACAGGGGCGGGCTTCAGGCATTGAAGACGGTCGACCTCGATATCGAGAAAGGCGAGATATTCGCCCTGCTCGGCCCCAATGGCGCGGGCAAGAGCACGCTGATCAACGCGGTGTGCGGAATCATCACGCCGACCACCGGACGGATCACCGCGGCGGGCTTTGACACCGCCAAGGACTATCGCTCGGCGCGTGCGCTGATCGGCCTTGTGCCGCAGGAGATGCATATCGACATCTTCGAGACGGTATGGGCTGTGACGACCTATTCGCGCGGGCTGTTCGGCCTGCCGCCCAACAATGCGCTGGTCGAGCAAGTGCTGCGCGACCTGTCGCTGTGGGAGAAGCGCAACGAGAAACTGCAGGCGCTTTCCGGCGGCATGAAGCGCCGCGTGCTGATCGCCAAGGCTCTGGTGCACGAACCCGAAATCCTGTTCCTCGACGAGCCGACGGCCGGCGTCGACGTGGAACTGCGTCGCGACATGTGGGCGCTGGTGCGCAAGATGCGCGATCGTGGCGTGACCGTGATCCTGACCACCCACTACATCGAGGAAGCCGAGGAGATGGCCGACCGCGTGGGCGTCATCGCCAAGGGCGAACTGATCCTTGTCGAGGAAAAAGCCACGCTGATGAAGAAGCTCGGCAAGAAACTGCTGACCTTCAATCTTCGCGACAAGCTCGATGCCATTCCAGCCGAACTCAAGGAATGGGATCTGGCGCTCAAGGATGGCGGCGCCGTGCTCGAATACACGTTCGATACGCAGGCCGATCGCACGGGCGTCGCATCCCTGGTGCGCCGCATGGGCGAGATTGGTATCTCGTTCAGCGATCTCGACACCAAGACATCCTCACTCGAAGACATCTTCGTCAGTCTCGTCCACAATGACGGTGCGCCGAAGGCCACTGACAAGCAGAAGGTCTGATCCATGACCGACGCAACAGCAGCCCGCCCCGCCATGCCCGCCGCCGAAGATCGCCGCCGTTCGGGCGGCCTCAACGGACACAGCATCTGGGCGATGTATCGCTTCCAGATGGTGCGTTTCTTCCGCACGGCCGGCGAAAGCCTGGCAACGCCCGTGATCACCACGGCGCTTTACTTTGTCGTGTTCGGCTCCGCGATCGGCGGCCGGATGCAGCCCGTGGTGGAAGGGCTTGAGTACGGCTCGTTCCTCGTGCCGGGCCTGATCATGCTGTCGATCTTCACCAACTCGATCTTCAACGCGAGCTTCGGAATCTATTTCCCGAAATTCACGGGCACGATCTATGAACTGCTCTCAGCGCCAATTTCATATCTGGAAATCGTCATCGCCTTCGTTGGCGCTGCGGCCACTAAGTCCGTGATCCTCGGCCTCGTGATCCTTGCAACCGCCTACCTCTTCGTACCCGTCACGATCCTGCATCCGATCGAGATGGTGGTGTTCCTGATACTGGTGTCGTTCGCGTTCAGCCTGTTCGGCTTCATCATCGGCATCTGGGCGCAGAGCTTCGAACAGCTCAACTTCATTCCGATGCTGATCGTGACACCGCTGACCTTCCTTGGCGGTGCGTTCTACACGGTCGACATGCTGCCCGAGGCGTGGCGCGGCGTGGCGATGATGAACCCTGTGATGCACCTGATCTCGGGCTTCCGCTGGGCCTTCTTCGGGCTTGAGGGCGACAATGTTGCAGTCAGCCTTGGGGTGACGGCGGTGTTCCTTGCCGTGTTGCTGGGCGTCGTCGCCTGGATCTTCAAAACAGGCTACCGGCTCAAGAACTAAAGGCGTAAGGAGGGTTACACCATTGAGGAACCCCTCCGCATGAAACGCAAAATTCTCGCTGCTGCCGGTCTGGCTTTGGCTTTCGGCGTGTCGGCCATCGCGTTGGCCCAGCAGCCTCCGGCGGTCACGCCGATGACGCCTGAGATGAACCCCGCCTACAGCTTCACGCGCCCGGAGGCAGACTTCATCCGCCGCGAAGTGATGATCCCGATGCGGGATGGCGCGAAGCTCTACACCGTCATCGCGATGTACAAGGGCGCGAAGAACGCGCCGATCCTGTTGTCGCGCACGCCGTACAATGCGGGCCGGGCGACAGCGCGGATGGGCAGCCAGAAGCTGGTCGACATCCTTCCGGTGATGGACGCCGAGTTCGTGAACGACGGCTACATCCGCGTCTATCAGGACATTCGCGGGCGCACGAAGTCCGAAGGCGATTTCGTGATGAACCGTCCGATCATTGGACCGCTGAACAATACCAAGGTCGATGAATCGACCGATGCGTACGACACGATCGACTGGCTGGTGAAGAACGTGCCGGAGACGAACGGCAATGTCGGCATTACCGGCTCGTCCTATGTCGGGTTCACGGCGCTGGTGGCGACGATCAATCCGCACCCTGCCCTGAAGGCGTCTGTGCCGCAAAGCCCGATGGTCGATGGCTGGATGGGCGATGACTGGTTCCATAACGGCGCGTTCCGCCAGCCGAACTTCGACTATGTGACGTCGATGACGACAAATGCCGGCGACAATGGCGATGTCGCGAACGGTTCGGGCGACGACTATCTCAAATTCCTGCAGGCCGGCTCGGCTGGCGACTATGCGAAGAAGTATGGGCTTGAGGCCTATCCCTTCGTGCAGAAGCTCTTCCAGAATCCGGCGTACACCGATTTCTGGTCGAAACAGGCGGTGGATGGCTGGCTGAAGGACAAGCCGCTGACTGTGCCGACGATGCTGGTCGTGGGTCAGTGGGACCAGGAAGACAGCTATGGCGCGCCGAAAGTCTATCACACGCTGAAGCCGAAGGACGTGAACAACGACAAGCTGCACCTCGTCATCGGGCCGTGGCGGCATTCGGGCGTGAACTATGCGGCGACGGAGCTCGGCTTCTACAAGCTGCCGGGCGATACGGGGCTGGAGTTCCGCTCACGCTACATGAAGCCGTTCCTTGACCACTATCTCAAGGGCGGACCCGATCCGAAGACGCCGTCGGCGCTGACCTATGCGACGGGCGTCAACAAGTGGGACGAGTCGAAGTCGTGGCCGGCGGGAACATCGACGCCGCTCTATCTGCAGGCCGATGGCAAGCTGGGCTGGACCAAACCTGCTGGCGGTGCGGAAGCGCATGACGACTACACGTCCGATCCGGCCAAGCCCGTGCCGTTCGTGCCGCGCCCAGTGCACATGCGCGACCGTACATCGTGGACGACATGGCTGGTCGCCGACCAACGCTTCGTCTCAGGCCGCCCGGACGTGCTGGAATACGAGACGCCCGTGCTGGACGGCGATGTTCACATCATGGGCGAGCCCAAGGTCAGTCTGTTTGCCGCGACGACGGGCACGGACAGTGACTGGGTCGTGAAGCTGATCGACGTGTACCCGGACGGCGACACCTATTCGCCCGACACGGCGGGCGTTCAGATGGGCGTCGGGTTCGAAATCTTCCGCGGCCGCTATGTGAAGGATTTCGCAAACCCGCAGGCGCTGAAGGCCGGGAAGGTCGAGGAATACAAGTTCGGGCTTCCGAACGTCGATCACGTGTTCCGGAAGGGCCACAAGATCATGGTGCAGGTGCAGTCCACCCTGTTCCCGCTCTATGACCGCAACCCGCAGACCTATGTGCCGAACATCTTCTACGCGAAGGCCGGAGATTACAAAAAGGCGACCCAGAGCATTTACCGCTCAGCCGCCACGCCGAGCGCCGTTTTCCTGCCCGTGGTTAAATAACCGCCACACCTGAAGGGGCCTGAAACAGGCCCCTTCATATGGGCGGCAAAACCCTGTAGGACGCCGCGCATGACGAATAACGAGATCGCCGCGATGAGTGCCCTGCAAGCGAGTGATGCGTTCGTGACCGCGCGAACCCTGTCCGAGGCGCTGCCCTACATCCAGCGCTACGACAACAAGACTGTCGTGATCAAATACGGCGGCCACGCCATGGAGAACGAAGAGCTTTCGCTCATGTTCGCCAAAGATGTGGTGCTGCTGAAGCTGCTCGGCATCCACCCGGTGGTGGTGCACGGGGGCGGCCCGCAGATCGGCCGGATGCTGGAGAAGCTCGGCATCGTTTCGACCTTCGAAGATGGCCTACGGGTGACCGACGCCGCCTCGATGGAAATCGTCGAGATGGTGCTGGCCGGCGGGATCAACAAGTCGATCGTGCGGGCAATCAACGCGGCGGGCGGCAAGGCTGTCGGCCTGTCGGGCTCGGACGCGAACCTGATTACCGCCGTGAAGGCGACAAAAACCAAGAAAGACCCGGATTCGAATATCGAACGGGTGGTCGATCTTGGTTTCGTTGGCGAACCGGACAAGGTGGACCCGTCGGTGCTGAACGCCCTCGCCCGCCAGGCCGAGGATGATTTCATTCCGGTCGTGGCGCCGGTGGGCGTCGGCGCGGATGGTCGCAGCTTCAATATCAACGCGGATACCGCCGCCGGAGCCGTTGCCGCAGCCCTTAACGCCAAGCGCGTGCTGTTCCTGACGGATGTTACCGGCGTGCTGGACAAGAATGGCAATCTTATCAAGCAGCTCACCGTTGCAGAAGCGCGCGGATTGATCGCAGACGGAACTGCTAAAGGGGGGATGATTCCCAAGCTTGAAACGGCGATGCAAGCAGTGGAAAAGGGAGTCGAGGCGTCGGTCATTCTGGATGGCCGCAAACCACACGCCCTTCTCATGGAGCTGTTCACTGAGCATGGTGCTGGCACGCTGGTTCGCTAAGGGATCGATCAAGCTTGCTGCGCTGATTGCGCTCGGCGCGGCTGCGCTGAGCCTGCCCTCGTCCGCCCAGGGCAAGTCCGGGTGGGAGCTCTGCAACCAAACCAGCTACGTCATCGAGGCGGCTACGGGCCGGCCGGATGGCGAGGAAGTGATCGTCGAGGGCTGGACGCGCCTGCGCCCTGGCCAGTGCCGCACGGCGATCCAGGGCACGCTGAAACCCGGCGTCTATTTCGTGTTCGCCCGCTCGTCCAAGGCCCACCGCGGCGGCCAGCGTGACTGGAGCGGCGAGATTCCGCTGTGCGTCGACATCAACGGCTCGTTCGCGGTCGAGAACCCTTCTTCCTGCGCTTCGATGGGCCTTGAGCAGCGCGGCTTCCAGGCTGTGCGGTTTGACAAGTCCAACGGGTCGATGACGTTCAAGGAGACCGACCTCTACAACAAGGGCGGGCAGTCGCCGGAGAATGCTGGCGTGCAGCGCCTGCTCAACGATGCCGGCATCTTCCAGGACGTGGTGGACGGCTATCTCGGTCGCGAAACACGGGCTGCGATCGCGGACTTCCTGGTCGAGCGGAAGCAGCCGGTGAATACGTCGATGGGCGACCTGATCGACATTCTGGAGGATGTCGCCCGGAAGCGGTCCATGCAGGTGGGCATGATGCTGTGCAACCGGACCGGCAACCGGATCGTGGCGGCCATAGCGCGCTACCGACCGGACGGGCTGGAATCACGCGGTTGGTGGACGATAGAGGCGAACCTGTGCGTGCGCACGGTGGACGAGAGCCTGATCACGGCGCCGCACTATGTGTTCGCCGAGATGGAAACGCCGCAGGGCATCCGCCTGCTCAAGGGCGCAGCGACCAAGTTCTGCACATCGCGTGCGCAGTTTGCGATCCTCGGCAACGAGAATTGCGAGCAGCGGCGTTATCGCTCCGAGCAGTTCGTCGAGTCGGCTGCGCCTGAGGAAGGCAAGCTGGTGTACGAATTCTTCGATAGCGCCTTTGCTCCGCCGGCGCGCCCGAAGTCATGACGGCTGACCTCTCTCACGTCGATGCGTGGGTCTTCGATCTCGACAACACGCTGTATCCTTCGCACTGCGATCTGTTTGCGCAGATCGATGTGAAAATGACGGAGTTCGTTTCGCAGACCCTGTCGCTTCCGCCACTCGAAGCAAAAGCGCTGCAGCGGAAGTATTTTATCGAGCACGGGACAACGCTGTCGGGGCTGATGACGGTCAACAATGTGCCGCCGGAGCATTTCCTCGACTACGTCCACGCCATCGACCTGGCGCCGCTGGATGGCTTGCCTGAGCTTGGGACCGTGATCGCGAAACTGCCTGGCAAGCGATATGTGTTCACCAATGGCTCGCGCAAGCACGCCGAGAACATCACGCGCAAGCTGAAGATCGACCATCTGTTCGACGACATGTTCGACATCGTCGCGGCGGATTATGCGCCGAAGCCGCAGGTGGCGGCGTTCGACCGGTTCTTCGAGCGGACCGGGGCGGACCCGCGGCGGGCGGCCATGTTCGAGGACATCGCCAAAAACCTGCTGCCGGCGCACCAGCGGGGGATGACCACGGTGCTTGTGAAGGCGGGGCGGCACTGGGGCGCCCACCCCGAGGAGCCCGGCCAACCGGCACATGTCCATCATGTGATCGAGGATCTGGGGCTGTTTCTGGGGAGCATCAAGGTCGCCCCCACTGTGAAGCCCTGATTCTGTTTGGCGCTGGCCGCCGGACATTGTAATCCGCCGTTGATAATTCGGACGGAGATCAGCGTGACCGACACCCAAGCCCTCGCCGCCACTATCGACGCCGCCTGGGAGGATCGCACCTCTCTGTCCATCGACACACGCGGCCAGGTTCGCGATGCGGTGGAAGCAGCCCTTGGCGCGCTCGACAGCGGCGCGCTGCGCGTGGCGCAGAAGGATGCTTCGGGCCAGTGGATCGTGAACCAGTGGCTGAAAAAGGCCGTGCTGCTCTCGTTCCGCCTGAACCCGAACCGCATCATGGGCGCGGAGGCCGACGCGCTGTCGTCCTCGCAACCGGGCCCGTATTTCGACAAGGTGCCGACCAAGTTCGAAGGCTGGACGGCGCAGCAGTTTGCCGCCGCTGGTTTCCGCGCCGTGCCCGGCGCTGTGGTGCGTCGCGGGGCGTTCGTCGCGAAGGACGCGGTGCTGATGCCGAGCTTCACGAACATCGGCGCGTATGTCGGCGAAGGCACGATGGTGGATACGTGGACGACGGTGGGTTCGTGCGCGCAGATCGGCAAGCATTGCCACCTGTCGGGCGGCGTTGGCATTGGCGGCGTGCTTGAGCCCCTGCAGGCGAACCCGGTGATCATCGAGGACAACTGTTTTGTCGGCGCGCGTTCGGAAGTGGCCGAGGGCGTGATCGTGCGCGAAGGCTCGGTCATCGGCATGGGCGTCTATCTCGGCCAGTCGACGCCGATCGTGAACCGCGAGACGGGCGAGACGCTGTTCGGCGAAGTGCCGCCCTACTCCGTCGTGGTTGCGGGCAACCGTCCGTCGACGAAGCAGATGCCGGGGCAGAACTGGTCGCCGTCGCTCTACTGCGCGGTGATCGTGAAGCAGGTCGATGCGGGCACGCGCTCGAAGACGAGCGTGAACGATCTGCTGCGCACCTGAGGGTGTGATGATGGTAAAGCCGCCGTCCAGCGCTGCGGGGTATTCGGGCAAGAGCCTGATTGCCAAGCTTGGCTGGAAGGAGGGCTCGAAGGCCATCGTCGTTGCGCCGCCTGAGCATTATGCCGAACTGACGGATGGCGCCGCGATTGCGACGCGGAAGACTGCGCCTGCTGGCGGCAGTTTCGACTTCGTGCATCTGTTCGTGCGGGATGTGGCGGGGCTGGTGCGCGATCTGCCGAAGGTTGAGGCGCGGTTGGCTCAGGGCGGCATGATCTGGGTGTCGTGGCCGAAGAAGTCTTCCGCGATGTTTGTCGACCTGACCGAGGATGGCATCCGGAAGGTGTGCCTGCCGATGGGGCTGGTGGACGTGAAGGTTTGCGCGGTGGATGCGGACTGGTCTGGGCTGAAGCTGATGCGGCGGAAGGTTTAGGGCAGCGAGCGCCGGGCAATCGGCAATGGGCAATCGGCAGTAGAGCGCGAATTTCAAACATCGTGGCGCAGCGAGCGCCGTGTAGGGTGCATCTTGATGCACCTGTGGTTGGTCGCGGTGCATCAAGATGCACCCTACGTCCCGTCGTGGCGCGATTGGTCGTTCGCACGGACCGATGTCCTGCGGGATGCTTGGTGTCGTCCCTCCCTCGATAGGGAGTTGGGGCGCGCGATGACAGCGC
>DAINAT010000117.1:0-10859 GCA_036733305.1 Hyphomonadaceae bacterium | reverse complement strand
GGCGGATACATTGCTGCTGATCCGCCCTGCGTCTGGCTCGCCGGCTTGCGACGCGGCGCCTTGGGGCTCTCGCCCCGGCGTTGCTCCAGCCTCGGCGTCGACATCAGCAGCGCCCGCCTGATCGCACAGGCAGCTCACGCATCGGCCACGACGTTTCCTTGAAGCTCGCGGCGCATGGAATCATGACGCTGATATACGTCCAGCGCTGTGGCCGGGCGCGGCGACCCGCCTCGATGCATCCCCGGCGAGAGCGGCGCCAAGGCGAACAGCGCAAACTATCCTTGCCGGCTCCATGTCGTGCCCCAACGGATCGCAACCCGGCTTTTCCTGCCGTGTCGCGGCGTCAGTTTTATGACGTCCGCCCGATTTCGGCCGGCCGTCACGCGAATGTCAGGAAGCCAGGCGCGCAACCGATCAGAACACCGGCCGAGTCACTTCTCGTTGGCGGACACCGGCGCGCGCTCTGCTCAAACGCGCTTTCCAGGCAACAGGCACATAGTAGAAACGCAAACGCTCCCCGGTCGTCACAACCGGGGAGCGTTCATGTAGGCTTGCGCAAGCTGAGACTGCCGCTGCGCCGACGGTCGTCCGGATCAGAGTGCCGACGTCGCAGCGATGGCAATCGGTGCAGACGCGTCAGCAGGCTCGATCTTGAGCACTGCGCCGTCCTTGTCGTCGGTCGTCATGTAGAGGAAGACATCCGGTCCCACTTTCACGTCGCGAATGCGACGGCCGAGTTCTCCAAGCATTGATATGGGTTGGTTCTCCCAGCCTTGCTCCGTAAGCGTAATCCGTTCGGCATGCTGGTCCGTGAGCGAGCCAACAATGATGCTGTTCCTCCAGGCAGGGAACTTGTCGCCATTGTAAACGGTGATGCCCGAAGCCGATATAGATGGCGCCCAGAACAGGACGGGCTGTTCCATACCGGGTGCGTGTGTCGGCGGTTGCACCGGTGGCGGCACGCCGTTGCCGCTCCGCTTGCCGTCCAAGACATAGATGTATGACCGGCCATAGCTGATCAGCGGCCAGCCATAGTTGGCCGCATCTTTTTTATCCGGCGCGATCTCTGTAAGCTACCGCACACGAACCGCCGCACGGCCAGGATATGTATGTGATGCAGGCGGGATGTGAGTCATGGTGGATTCTGGCGACCGAGACTTGGCCTATCACCATTCGGAAATTGCAAGGTTGAAAGCTTTGATCGTCGCGACGAGGCCGAACTCGCGTCGTGCTGGCTTCGTGCGCGCCATTCTCAAATATCACGAGGATATTCTCGCGCGGCACGAGCGGGTCATGTCGCGATAGACTGCACTGTGCGCCGCGCACCTACGTGCGTGACCAGCTAGCCGCCCGTCGGCCACAATCTCATTAATTAAACGCGGCCGGCAAAGTGCTCCCGGCTCAACTCGTCCTCGATGCCCTCCAAGCGGTGATTTGGGCTTTCACCGTAACGCCGCGAGCAATCGCCGCCGCCCACAGCCCCGCGGGCGACAGCGATTGGCGGAAGAGGCATCGCTGAGGATGGCCTGCCGCATCGCGTGGCTACCATGTATGACAGCTTCATCGCGTGCGCTGGCGCACAAGGCGAGAACTCTTGTGCTTCCAGGCACGTTATTCTGGCGCGCTCGCTTGTGCTTTGGCGTTCGCTCACCACACGCGCGACTGTCGTCAGCCGCTCTGCCTGTAATGCCGCATTTTGTTACTGTGACAGTTTCCTCAAGTTGGTCTTGCGCCGCCAGTGCGCCAGGATCCGTTTTGCTCCGGCGGGTCCGAAGCGGAGGAGGTACGGCGCGGTCATCAGCTTGTGCTTCGCAGCAAACACCGCGTCCTGCTCAACAAGATAGCGCGCCGCAAGTATTGGAATCGGGGAACGCATCGGCCTGAACGCCTCGTTCCACAGCCCATGCGTGTCTGCACCCGGATGGAAGAACGCGATCATCGTCGACCGCAGCAGCGTGTAGTACTTGTGGCGCTTGTAGATGCTTTCCAGCATGGCGATGCCGTCCCGATCAGCGCAGTTCGGAAAGCCGATAGCGATCGTCCGGAGCCGTTCTTTTCCTCGTGGCGCTGGAATTCGTCGGAGCTCACTGAAGCTGCTGCGGATCTCCGTAAAAACAGAGTCTTCGTCCTTGGACGTTGCCAGATTGATACCGAGGCGCAGCGTTTCCAGTCCCGATGCCTGTTTGACGAAAGGGCAGACCGTCCCTGTCCGCCCCAGGTCTGCGTGGGGGCTCATCGCATAGTCGGTCAGCCAAGCAGACAGCAGTGCCAGCGGTTCATTGGAGGCGTCGAAACGTCGTGCCTCCTTGTGCGTGAACAGGTGCGTCCTCACGCCGAAACCGCGTGCGCACCGCGTGTCTCGCACATGGGGCTGACTAGAGCAGGGAGGTGGCAGCCAGCATCAGAAGCGCACTGCCTGTTATGATCCAGATTGATGCAATCTTGAACCCGTGCGGTCTTCTGGCGCTCGCGGTCATGACCCACCCTCCTTCTGAGGAAGGTTCGACGACGCGCTTTCAACGCGCCCAAGTCGGTACGCCAAGCGACACCAGGAAAGGGAGGTATCGCCGAGCAGCTGGCAAAATCAGCTTGCATTAGATCTGTGCCCCTGTGTTGAATGGTCACGCCACTCGGAAATGACGATCTTTTCGGGCCGGCTTGACGATGCCGGTCGCGCATCTGAGCGCCTGCCACACCCTGCTGCTGCCGTTCACATACGGCCGTACTACAGGCTGAAGGCCAAACTTGGCGAGGAACACCCCCACTGCAGGAGTCACGTAGCCATCGAGGTCCAGGATGCGCCCGATACGATGGGCGCTTTTGATGGCCTCGAAGGTAAGAAGGCTGGTGGCTCCGACGTGGTTCTGCACGCGGTCCCGCGCCAGAAGCCACGTGAACATCGCTGTGCTGTCCCAGAGCAGGATCATGGCCGCCACATCCGCTGACCCGTTCATGCGCGCGAATACGATCTCGACCTGTCCACGCGCCGCCGCCGCCGAGAAGATCCGCTCAAGAGCGTCGTAGTGGACGAGCGTGCCTTTCCCGTATGACTGGCGGTGAAGGCGAATGAACCTGTCGAGATCCATGCCGCGCTCGATTGAGCATTCCCGCTGGGCCTTGTTGATGGCACGGCGCGCTTCTTGGTGCATCTGCTGAAGTATGGTTTCCGGCGCGTCTCCTGCTTTCGAGCGGAAGGTGTACATGTGCGCGACCGCCAGATTGGCGTGAACGAAGCCCTGAACGCTGGGGCACCCAGGTTCCAGCGATCGTTCGAAGCGATCGTGTCGTGGAAGCTTCTGCATCAGCTCCGAGACGGCTGCCTGGTTAAGCATGTCCCGTGTCACGGCTTTCGCCGGGGGTGGATATAACCGCGGGCTCATCGTTCGCGTCAGGTGCGGCATGGCGATGTAGGTCAAACCCCAGCGCCGCGTTACATGGAATGCCATATCTGCGACGATCACGCCGTCCCACTCGACACGGGCGCGATCCCACGCGCCCGGCGCGGAGGCATCCAGCCACCAGTCTTCGTCGAAGATCGCCCGCCCAGGCTGCGTCTCTGGCTTCCCTACCATAGCGGCTGGCCACGAAGACGGCCTTGGCGTTTTCGGTAGGGTGTCAGGCACGGTCTCCTCTCCCGAACATCGCACCGCGAAACTTGAACATCGGTCCGCCCAGCGGTGGCGTTGTCTGACGATGCTGTAATGACTTAGATCAGCGAGGAGATACGAACAGGGCCATCTGATAGGTTCGGCAGAAATGCCTCTTGGCTAAGACAATAGTTCGGCGGGCGCCCTGGCGTGATGCTTCTCGGCCGCGACGGCATCGCTCGATGCGAGCGCTGGTGACAAGACATTGCCCGCGGACTTTCCGTCGAAATGCAGCGCCTCGGCCATAAGGTCCCGCCGCACCATGATGCAGTCGATCTCGATCAGGGCCGGAAAATGACCCGCATTATTGGGAACGAACGCGCTCAGATCGTAGCCTAGTGACTGGTAGAAGGTGAGCGCCTCGCGGAAATCAGCTGCGTCCTCGTAGATGCGGCGAATGGAAAGCTCGCTCTGGAACCCCACGAAGTTCGACAGGATATCGCCCGCGCCACGCAGCACAGACATGTCGAAGCCCTGCGTATCCATTTTCAGGAACGGCCGCTTGAACCCGTGCTCAGCCTGAAGGCGAGGGAAGACGCTCGCCAGCGTATCGGCCTGCACCTGGATGGAGCGCACCGGGCGGTTCATGCTGGCAAACCGGCTCGCCTCGTCATTACGCGGAGTTGAAAGCGAACTGAACTCGGAGCCGGCCATCACATGGAACAGCCGTGCCTCCTTCTTGTCTGCCAAGGCGATTTCTTCGATCGTCCAGAGCGGATCATTCTGAGCTTTCCGGCGGATGTCCGCAGCGGCCTCAGGAATCGGCTCAAAGGAGATGATCCAGCCTGGAAATCCGACCTTGCGGCGCAACATGGTCGCGTACTGCCCCGTATTGGCTCCCACGTCGAAAACGCAATCGATGTTGAAGTGAGTCAGCAGCCGTCGCAGGTGCGTCTGTTCCGGCAACAGATGCAGCCGCCGATTGTCGACAAGACGAAGCGAAGTGAGCTTCTGGAAGACCGCACCCAATGACCGCGCCATCCTGACTCTCCTATTTCTGCGAAACGGTGGACGCATCCGGCGCAAGCGCCTGCGGCGTGATCGTCGAAAACAGCTTCCGGATCGTGTGCAGGTCATCCCGCAGACGGCCCCGCAGTACCCATGCGGTAACGCCGTATCCGATCAGTATCTCGCTCGCGGCCAGTCCGATCTCGAGCCATGGCGACAACGGCAGGACGGTTTTCGCCGCGAGGTGCATAAGCACCAGGCCACACGCGACCAACAATGGCGCCGAGATGGCCACGACGTATTCACGAATGCTGGCTTCGATCGGTCTCAGGAACAATTGAAGCGTGCGCGGAAGGTAGAGCATGAAGACAACCGCATAGCCGATCGCCACCGCCGTCAGGCTGATCATGGCCATGAATGGAGCTACCACCACCCAGATCAGGGTGAACTCGAATGTCAGCCGCAGGCGTAAATCCGTTCGCCCCGTGGCCATCAACAAAGCGCCGTTCAGCGCGGTCACCGCCTGAAGCGCGCCGATCGGCGCGAGGATCGAGAACACGATCGCGGCGGGGGCCCATCGCTCTGAAAGGAAGACGTGAATGAATGCGGGGCTGGCTGCGCAAAGTACGGCCATCGGCGGAAAGACAAAACTCGCCATGGCGCGCGAAGCAATCAGCACCAGCGATCGCAGCGCCGGCGTATCCTCCCGCAGCCTCACCATCCGCGTATAGAGCGTATTCTGGATCGGCCCGCTTACAAGGAACCCAGGCAACGTCATCAGCCTGTAAGCCACCGAGTAGAAGCCCAAAGCGGTCGTTCCCATGAACTTCGCGATAACGAGAGGATCGACCTGTCGCGCGAAGAAGTTGACGAGGCTCCATCCGGCCGTGTCACGCCCGAAGCGGAAGTGCGGCCCGAGGCCCGCAAGGCGCATGACGAAGCGAGGCCTGAACTTCGTGGTGAACACCAGCACCGTCATTTTGCCGGCCCACATGCCAAGCTGTTGTACAACAAGCGCCCACGCTCCGCCGCCCGACAACGCAACCCAGACTGCCGCTGTCGTTCCGACAACCGCGCCCGAAACTTCCGCCGCCGCCAGCGTCAGGAATTTTTCGCGTTGCTGAAGATCAGCCACGGCTGGAGACATCATTCCCACAAGTAGCGGAAGCGGAGCCAGCGCGCATACGAGGACCGCAAGTCGAGGCTCGTCGAACACCCACGCAGCCGGCCAGGCAATCGCGAGCAGCAGAAGGGAAAGCCCGCCTCCGAGCATCACAATCATCCAGAAGGCGCTTGACCAAACTTCTGTCTGCTCCGGTGGTGTCCGCACCAGCGATTGGCCCATGCCCGCATCGCTGAAGGCGATTGTGAACAGCACGAACGACAGCGCCAGCGCTACAAGTCCGAATTCCTGTGGCTCCAGCAATCGCGCCAGCAGCGGCAGCGCCAGAAATGTCAGAAGCGTCTGCGTCGCCCTTGCTGCTGAGAGCGCCACGGCGCTTATGGCGAGCCTTTTCAGCGCCAAGTTCTCTCCGCCTCCGGCTTGAGCTCGCTTGAGCGCTCTGTGCCGGGCTTTATGGCAAGCTCATCAAAAAACGCGCCGATCGACTCCCCGACTGGCGCCCATTCATAGAGCGACAGATCGGCCGTGGTTGCTGTGGACTGTCGGAGCTGCGCGCCGAACGCGCGAAGATCGTCTTCTGCGATGTCGGCGCCGGAATAGAGCTTCACCCAGTCGCGCCCGATCTCGTCCTGTAGCTCCGGCAACGTCCCCAGACGGGGCGCCATAACCGGCCTGTTACGCGAAAGGGCAAACAGCGCCGCGCCACTGTTGAGGATCCTGCGATAGGGCAGCACCACGCCGTCGCATTCATCGAGTGCAATCTCAAGATCACGCTGCGGCACAAGAGCGTCGCGAATATCGAGCTTTACCGCAGGCGCTGTCTTGGCCAGATCGGTTAGGAACTGCGTGAAGTCAGGCTCCTTCGACCAACCGATGATCTTGACCTGCATTTCATCAGGCGAGATTCCGCTGGCGGCATGGATCAGGCCATCGAGATTCTTGTAAGGGCGCACCTGCCCGAAATAGACCAGCTTCAATGGACCTGCCGGCGCGCGCCGTGAGCTGGGCGGCGCTTCCATGTCACCGCGATAATGCCCATGCCGGGTGACCAGTGCGGGGAGATTTTTCAGTTCAGGAATATCGGCTTCCGCAGCCACCTTCGAAGCGTGGGACAGATAGACCGCACCATCGAGCGCTTTCAGAAAGGCCCTCTTTCCCCAATCGGCTTTCTGCCCTGTGTCATGCGGCGTCGTTTCGTGCACGACCCAGACAAGCCGAACGCCAAACATCTGCCGCGCGGACTGGAGCATCGCGATCTTGAAAGCGACCTTGGATCGTTCGAACGCATTCGACGAGGTGAAGAGTTCATCGGGCCAGTGAAGCAGGATGACTTTTGGCTCGAATACGCCTCCCGGCGCCCACGAAAACTCACGTACATTCCAGCCCGCTTTCTGCACGGCTTCAGCAAACAGGGTGGTGAACCTGTTCGAGGTCTTGATCCACGCTGGTCGACAGGAAACCACCTTCATCTGTCGCCTCCCATCCGTTCTCGAAACGGCGCGGATGTCTTCGTGGTCGAGGGCCTCGCAGCGTGATGATCCCTACGGGGCCCTGATATCTGAGCATAAAGACTGAGCATGCGGTCCGCATACGCCTCAGGCGCAAGTTCGGCGGCGACTTCCGCCGCCCGCTGTGGCTTGAGCCGGTAACGCTGCGGCTCGTTCAGTACGGTGGCGCACAGATCTGCCACATCCTCGGCCGTGTCGTTCTCGTTGGCGAGAAGGCCGCCCCCCCAGGTTCCGATGATCTCGCTGTGTCCGGCGCCGCGTGTCGCGACAACGGGCGTACCCAGAATGATCGCTTCCACGAGCGCCCGTCCGAAAGGTTCGCGCGGAGCCGGCGCAAGCAAAAGGTCAAGGCAGGCCAGGTTCGCCTCCACCGGCTGGCGGAAACCCGGTATCGCCGTCAGATGCGCAATGCCAAGCTCGTCCGCCTGCGTCCGGACGTCGTCCACTGATGAATCGCCGTTACGGCCAAACATCACGAACCGGCATCGGGCATCGCGTTTGGCAAGCGCTGTCGCGACCGCGAGAAAAAAGGCCGGGCGTTTCCGTGCCCAGAAATTGCCGATCCAGCCCACCACCCGTGTATCGGCCGGCCAAACGAACTCTCTCAACAAATCTGCGCGGGCCGCTTCACGGTCGATTGATGTATCGATGTTGAAGGGGTTGAGCGCCTTGGTCGCGTCCGGCCTCCAGCCTTCCATGGCCGCCATGGTGCTGTCGGACACGCAGACAATGGCGTTGGCATAGGTCAAAGACACCAGGTGCGGTGGCCACCACATCCGGTTCAGGGCGTGATGATGATAAACGACGCCCATTTGCGATAATCGGGCAGGCAGGCCCCAGGCCCGCAGCGTGTTGATGTCGTTGCAATGGACGACACAGCTGCAGCCCGCCCGTTCGCGCTCAAGGATACGACGCCGTCTGGCGATGCCTGTAAGGTCGGTGAGGGCATTGTTGCTGCCGGTCGGTTGTTCTTCTGAAGCAATCGTACGGATTCCGAGCCGCTTTGCCTCCTCCATGATGAGTGTGTCCTGTGGGCACAGTACAACGCACTCCACCTGCGACTGGGTCTGAATCGCGCGGGCAAGCGTGAAGGTTGCGACATGACTGCCGCCAAGCTCAGCGCCGCGAAACGGAAACACAACCCGCTCCACCATGCGCTTCGCTCCGTCACGCGTCCTGAATGACGCTTCGTTGATGTGATATAGGTTGGGCGTTCGTTCGGGCTCGCGGCTGGCCTGAAGTCTTTCCAACTTTATCGCTGCTGCTGATTGATCTGCCGGATATCGCGCCGCTCGAACTGCATAACGCCGCTAGAACATGCGCTCGCCGATACGAAGCGTGTCGCCGGGCCCTATCCAGGTCGCTGCCGTCACCGGAACCGGTGCTTCGTTCTGCGCGCCTTCACGCGTGACGTACACGATCTTGTTGTCTGCTCTGTAAGTGAATCCGCCCGCAGTCGCGACAGCCTTCGTCACCGTAAGGCCTATGGAATAGGTGTATTGGCCCGGCTTGTTCACCTCGCCGAGAATGTAATACGGGCGATACTCGACCATATCGGCGCTGACCTTCGGCGACCGCACCATGCCCGACGCCGTCAACTGTTCCTGGATCGCCGTCTCGAAATTTGTCAGTGTGGAGCCGCCTGCGCGCACCTGCCCAACGAGCGGAAGCGACACGCTGCCATTGTTTGCAACCAGGAATTCGCCCGAAAGCGCATCCTCGCCGAACACGGTGACGCGAATCTTGTCTCCGGGCCCGAGCTTGTACTCGTGCCCGGTCTCCACCGAATAAGCGCCGTTGCCCTGCGGGAGGGACGGCTCGGTCGCGCATGCGCCGAGCCAGACAAACGCACTCAGTACGGCCAATTGTTGCAGCCTCAAAAAGTTCTTCAGCGCCATGTTGGGGTCCCAATGCTCCGTATCCTGAGTTAGTTGGGTTGTGGTGCCCGCATAGGGTCAGACGAAAATTGTCATGCAGTGCGACTGTCCGCTACCGCACACGTGCCGCAATGCGTAGCCGCTTGCTCATTGGTTGATCCTTAGAGCCGCCAGATCAGGCGCCGTCTCCAATTTTACAGTCGCAATGCTCACTGCATTCCAACTTCCGGAACCTCACGATGAGTTCCACGTTAGCGTGCTGGTTAACAATTAGCGCACAAGCAGACGGGACGGACTATGGACGGCAGCCATGGCATTCCACTTCCAGTGGCTGCGGAAAGCTTCGCGGATACGGCTGTCTTTACCCCGCCCTCCATTCGGACACTGCATGCCGGGCTACATCGTCGCTCCGGATCACGCATTGTTGGCGGCGTATCGAAGCGCGCGTTCGATTTTGTCATGGCCGCGGGCGCGCTGACGATTCTCGCACCTGCTCTTCTTGGTATCTGGGCTCTGGTCCGTATCGAAAGTCCCGGTGGCGGCCTGTTTCGGCAGCGCCGTGGCGGGTTTCAGGGGCGCCCCTTCTACATCCTGAAATTCCGCACAATGCGTACATCCGAAGACCGGACGATTGTTCAGGCGAAGAAAGAGGACGATCGCACGACGCGGATCGGCCGCTTCCTGCGCCGCTACAGCATTGATGAGCTTCCGCAGCTGATCAACGTCCTCCTCGGTGACATGTCCATCGTCGGTCCCCGTCCTCATGCGCTAGCGCACGATCGTCAGTTCTCGACGATCGACCGGCGCTATATCGGGCGCCACCATGCGCGCCCCGGAATTACCGGCCTTGCCCAGGTTTCCGGGTCACGCGGCCTCACCGACACTCGCGAGAAGATCCTCGAACGGATGGATTTCGATCTCCAATACGTCTCGAGCTGGTCGTGGCTGCTGGACATCAAGGTCATCGTGAAGACGGCTACGGTCGTCCTGTTCGATCGCAGCGCCTTCTAAGCCAGGCGACGACGCTTAAACTTCCCAGACAAGGTAGCGCTAAGTGTGCATCCGTGGATGCGCATCACGTCTCGCGCACGTAATACCCTGCAAATGCCTTGGAATAGTAGAGACCGTCGTAGAACGACCGGCGGGAGCGGCGGATGTTGACGCGGTTCAGCGCGACTCCCAGCACATTGGCGCCGGCAAGTTCCAGCTGTTCGATGGCGGCCTGAAGGGCCCGTGCAGGCGTCTTGCCGGCGCGCGCCGCCACCACAACGGAGTCCGACAGTGAGGCAATCACACGCGCATCGGCCACTGCGAAGACGGGCGGGCAGTCCAGTACGACCAGATCATACTCGGCGGCCAGTTCCCGGATGAGGTCCTCCATCGCGCCCGTGCCGAAGATGTCTTTGGAAGTGATGCCGGAAGCGGGGAGGATATGAGCCCCTGATGGTTCATCCTTGCCAACAACATCGCGCCAGCTCTTTTCGCCGGCCAGAACCTCTTGAAGGCCCTCTTTGGGGTCGATTCCGAGGATGCCGTTGATTGTCCGCATTCGGATATCGCAATCGACAATGATGGATTTCTGCCCACCCATCGCCGCAACGCGAGCAAGGCCCAATGATAGCGTGGTCTTGCCTTCGCCGGGCATCGCTGAGGTTATCGCGACAACCTTGCGGTTCGGCCTGTCCGCCAGCTGGATGGCCGTCTGCAGGACGCGGAAGGCTTCCGCGAAAGGCGACATGCGTTTGGCGAGCAAATA
>DAINAT010000116.1:0-10896 GCA_036733305.1 Hyphomonadaceae bacterium | reverse complement strand
GATCGACATCGGGTTTCTCCTTGGGCCGTGTGGCCAGTCTATTGGTTGAACACGCGAACCGGCATGAATCTGCCGGCCCGGACTTCACCCAGAGCGACGCCGAGTTGTTCTTCGCCCACCTTTTCAGTGGCCAGACAAATGCGGGATGCATCCTCCCCGTTCACTTGACGAGGACGGCGCATCTCCCGAAACGCCTCGACCTGATGGGGCAGAAGTACGATCTCTCGGCCCTGCCTGAGCCTGGACGCCTCTTCCCCGGTGATGGCCAGCGCCGGGATGTCGTCCAGCGCGGTCTCGAGTGGGACAAGGTGGTCGTCCAGCGCGGCCTTATCGCTCATTTGCTGCAGGATTGGAAGCTGAATTGCCGCGTCCTCGGCAAAAGCGCCCACGCGGGTGCGGCGCAGCGCTGCAACATGCCCTTCAGCCCCCAGTTTCTGGGCCAAATCGCGCACCAAAGCCCTGATATAGAAGCCTTTTCCGCAGGTGACGCCGATCACTGCAAGGTCGTCTGACGGGCAGTCCACGAGGGCGGCTTTATAGAGCACGACGGTGCGGGGCTGGAGCTCGACTTCCTCGCCATCGCGGGCGAGGTCGTAGGCGCGCTCGCCGTTAACCTTGATGGCCGAGTAGATCGGCGGGGTCTGCTGGATTTCGCCGATGAAGCCGGTGAGGGCTTCGGCGATGGCCTCGCGGGTGGGGCGGACGTCGGATGTGCTGGTGATTTCGCCTTCGCGGTCCTGCGTGGTGGTCGAGGAACCCCAGCGGATGGTGAAGACGTAGTCCTTGTCGGCCTCCATGACGTAGCCGACCGTCTTGGTGGCTTCGCCGAAGGCGAGCGGGAGAATGCCTGAGGCGAGCGGATCGAGCGTGCCGCCATGGCCGGCCTTCTGGGCATTGAACACGCGGCGGCAGATGCCGACCGCCTGGGTCGAGGTCACGCCTTCAGGTTTGTCGAGAATGAGCCAGCCATGGACGGGCTCGCCCTTCTTCTTACGGGCCATTGTTCTGCCTCCAGGCGTCGCCGCGGGATGGGACCGCAGACACGTCGAGTTATCGGGAGCGCGGGAGTAGGGGGATGAGGGGTGGGGGTCAAGCCACTCCCTGAACTAGCGGGATGCGAGCTAGTGCGCTGCGCGTTCTTCCACGAGGCCATCCGCGAGGCGGAGGACGGCTTCGATGTCGCCGCGGAGTTTGAGCAGGGTTTCTCGGTTGTCTTCCGGCTTGGTGAAGCTGGGTGGTTCGAACAGCGGGCGGCCTTCGGCCTTGGGCGCGGCGACGGTGACGCGCGAGCCGCTGCACAGCAGGGTCGGGCGGCCGAAGTCTCCGCGTTCGCCGAGTTTCAGCAGGCGTTCTGTCAGCGCTGGGTTGAGCAGGGCGCGGGCGGCTTCCGGATTGGTCGAATAGACATCGTAGGCTTGTTCAAAGCCCGGTTCTGCGATCTCGACGCGTTGCTTGCCATCGGTTGTCGAAGTGCGCGGGGCAGCATCTGACAGGGCGGCGGTGGTTGCGCCGGTGTCGCGGCGGAGGTCGATGTCGATCAGAAGGCCATCGAAGACCGGGGCTTTCTGCTTCTCGTCCGGGCTCATCAGCTTGAGCTCGACGATGTTGATCGGCAGGCCGCGATAGGTGCCGGCCAGTTCGTTGGTTGCGCGCACTTCGCCGTAGGACTGGAAGACGTGCTCGTCCTTGAGGCGCGCAAGATCGGGCATCACGGCATTGCGCCAGGTGATCTCGCCGAAGGACGCGGCGAGGCGCGGCATGACGCGTTCACGATAGACTTTCTGGTATTCGCGCGATTGCTCCTGGATCGACCAGATATAGCCGACGAGGCCGCCAAAGATCATGACGAGCGCGAAGTCGAGTGCGCCGCCGGGTGCGCCTGCCAGGGCGAGCAGGGTCCACAGGCAGAGGCCGACTCCGGCGCAGGCGGGGATGCGCCAGGCCGAAAGCTCGACCACCTGCTGGAAAATGTCGCGGCGATAGGCTTCGAGGTCGGTAAGGATGGCGCGCATCTCGCCGCCGGGTTCGTCGTTCGAGGTGATGGGCGTCATCTGTGGTGCGCGGGGCTCGGACAGTTTGAGTGCGATGCTTCCGCCGATGGCGGCAATCAGAAGAGCCACGAGGAAGCCGCCGAAGATCGAAGTGGCGAAGCCGATCAGGCCGGGTGCGCGTGCGTTCGCGGCCACGGCGATGCCGATCCACGCGATCGCGGCGAGGCCGATATAGGCGATGAAGACCACGCGGCCGATCTGCGCTGCGGGCGCATCGCCGGAAGCGGGAGCTTTTCGAGAAAAATCATGTGCGGACTGCATCGTCATCGCTTCGAAATATAGACTGTCATCCGCGCCTTGCGAACGGCCAGAGGGGTCACAACCCCGATCCTGAACAAGATGAAACGAACGCATTCCGTGCAGAACTGCCCGCTGCACAGCGAGTTCCGGTCGCTTGCCCTGCGTCATGCCCGGAATCGCTTCCGCATTACCAATTTGTGTGGCGCATGCGTTCCGAACTGAGAGCTCACGGGCCGGTTGGCATTCGCGTCACAAGCCTTATAGCTTTTTCGTAATCTGATCGGGGTCATCCATGAAAACGACCGTACTTGCCTGTTTGAGCCTCGCGGCCATCGCGACGGCGACACTCGCCATCCAGGCGCCGCAGAGCGCGGCGTTGCCTGTTGCGAGCGACAATGCGCCGACCGACTATTCGAAATGGAGCCCGGCTGCGCTGCAGGCCGAGCTTGATCGCCGCGCGGTGGTCGAGCGCAAGGTGCTGATGCCGATGCGCGATGGCGTGAGCCTGTCGACCGACATCTATCGTCCGAAGGACACGACGGGCCCGGTGCCCACGATCTTCGTGCGCACGCCGTACAACATGAACACGCTGACGGGCGGCACGCTGCGCCAGGTCGTTGAAGCGATCGATCGCGGTTATGCCTATGTCGGCCAGAACGAGCGGGGACGTTACTTCTCCGAAGGCAAGTTCGAGATCCTCGGCTATCCGCGCAACGATGGCTATGACGCGCTGACGTGGATTGCGGATCAGTCGTGGTCGAACAAGAAGGTCGGCACGCTCGGTTGCTCGTCGACGGCGGAATGGCAGCTGCAGCTTGCGGCGACGAACCATCCGGCGCACGCGGCGATGGTGCCGATGGCGTCGGGCGCAGGCATTGGCCGCGTTGGCGAGTTCCACGAGCAGGGCAACTGGTATCGTGGCGGCGTGCCGCGCACGCTGTTCACCATCTGGCTCTATGGCGTCGACAATCCGCTGCGTGCGCAGATCCCGGAAGGTCTGCCGGCCGATGTGCGCCAGTACCTGTCGCAATACAGCGACCTCAATCCGAAGAAGCCTGAAGTCACCTGGGCCAAGCAGGTCTGGCATCTGCCGTATGCCGAGATGCTGACGTCGCTGGGCGAGCCCAAAGGCACGAATGAAGAACTGATCGCGCGCAACCTTCCGGATGATCCGGCGTGGTTCAAGGGCGGTCTGTACCACGATAACGAGAAGTGGGGCGTGCCCGCTCTCTGGTACAATTCGTGGTACGACGTTTCGATCGGGCCGAACCTGGCGCTCTACAATCACGCCACAAAAGCCGGCGTTGATGCGGAAGCACGCGATAACCAGTACGCCATCGTCGGGCCGTCGGTGCACTGTGCCTTTGCTTCGCTCGGGCCGAACTTCAAGTCGGGCGATCGCGAGCTGGGCGACGCCACGATGGACGTGAATGGCGAGGTCTGGAAGTTCTTCGACCGCTTCCTCAAGACCAAGCCGGAAGCCTTCCCGTCAACGACGCCGAAGATCC
Source organism: Hyphomonadaceae bacterium (assembly GCA_036733305.1). Classification (GTDB taxonomy): domain Bacteria; phylum Pseudomonadota; class Alphaproteobacteria; order Caulobacterales; family Hyphomonadaceae; genus UBA7672. The sequence goes on along the minus strand of DAINAT010000116.1, from coordinate 7,097 downwards.
GCTACTATTCGATGGGCGACAACGCCTGGAAGACGTCACAGCAATGGCCGCCGAAGGAAGCGAAAGAGACACGGCTCTATCTGCGCTCGGGCGGCAAGGCGAACTCGGTGTTTGGCGATGGCAAGCTGTCGTTCTCTGCACCGGGCAATGAGCCGGCAGACAGCTTCGCTTACGATCCGAAGAACCCGGTGCAGACGATTGGCGGCGGCGACTGCTGCAATGGCGGCGTTGTTGTTCCGGGCGCCTTCGACCAACGCCCGGTCGAGGTTCGTCATGACGTGCTGGTCTATACGTCGGACGTGCTGAAGGAGCCTGTGACGGTTGCTGGCTTCGTTGACGCGATCCTGCATGTTTCGTCGGATGCGAAGGACACGGACTTTGCCGTGAAGCTTGTCGACGTGGCGCCTGATGGTTCGGCCTATATTCTCGATGACACGATCCTGCGCTCGCGCTTCCGCGAGGGCTACGACAAGGAAGTGTTCATGGAGAAGGGCAAGACCTACAAGCTCGACTTCACGCCGATGTCCACGGCCAACACCTTCCTGCCGGGGCATCGCATCCGCGTCGAGGTGACGTCGTCCTCCTTCCCGAAATACGGCCGCAACCTGAATACGGGCGGGCGCAACGAGTTCGAGAAGGATGGCGTGATCGCCAACAACGTTGTGCGGCACACGTCGAGCCAGCCGAGCTATATCGTTCTTCCGATCGTGAAGTAGGCGAGGGCGCACGTGAGACTTGATACGCTTGAGCGGTTCCTTGCGGGACTGGCGGTTCTGATGTCGGCAGCGGCATTGGGCGCGGCCTACCTGTTCGAATTCCGCGGCTACTATTCCGCGTTCGATCGGTTGCAGCGTTCGATCGGCTTCGTGCTGGGGCCGTGGGTTGTTGCGGCTGCCGTGACGGGTCTGGTCTGGATCGGCGGCAATCTGCTGAAGTTTCGCGTGCCGATGGCGGAGGTGTTCTTCCTGCTGATCTGCGGGGCCTCTGCGGTGTCGATCCTCGAAGCGTTGCGCTAGGGCGCTGCGGACTGGACAATAATATGGCGGCGCAGGTGACTGCGCCGCCGTTTGTCGTTTTGGGCCGAAGCCTCGGGCTGATTGTGCGTTAGCTGGGGCTTGCCAGCGGGCGCGGGGACTGGCCTTGTCGGCAAAACACGAGGGGCTGCATGTTGAAATGGCTGAGCATCATCACGGTGCTCGCTCTGGCTGCGGGTATCGCGGTTGGAGCGCTGGTTGGGTCGTCGGGCAATGAGGGCCTGATCAGCTTCACCACCGAGGTCGAGTATATCGGCACGTTGTGGCTGAACCTTTTGCGGATGACGGTGGTTCCGCTGGTGTTTGCGCTGCTGGTGACGGGCGTTGCGTCGGTCGCCAATGCGGCGTCGACCGGGCGGCTCGCGGCGCGGTCGCTGGGCGTGTTCGCGGTGCTGCTGGTGGCGGCGACGACATTCGCGTGTCTTGTGTTTCCAGCATTCCTTGCGATCTGGCCGGTCGATCCCAGCGCCGCCACCTCAATCATGCAGCGCGCGGGACAAGCGGCGGTTGTGCCCGCGTCTCCGCCGACGATCGGGGCGTGGCTGGCGGCGCTGGCGCCGGGAAATCCGGTTGCTGCGGCTGCCGAAGGGGCGATCCTGCCGCTGGTGGTGTTCGCAATGTTCTTCGGCTTTGCAGCGACGCGCCTGCCTGCAGCGCAGCGTGAGCCGATGGTGGCTTTCTTCAAGGCGGTGGCTGACACGATGATCATCATCGTGCGCTGGGTTCTGCTGGCGGCACCGCTTGGCGTGTTTGCGCTGGCGCTGGGGGTTGGCCTCACGGCGGGCGTCGGCATTGTCGGCCTGATTGCGCAGTACATTGTAATCGTCTCGGCGGTGACGGCGGGGATCGTGCCGCTGGCCTTTCTGTTTGCGGTTGTGTGGGGCAGGGTCAGTATTTCAAAGTTCCTCACCGCGACCGCGCCCGTGCTGGCTGTCGCGATTTCGAGCCGGTCGTCGCTGGCGTCCCTGCCGCTGATGGTGGAGCGGTCGCGTGATGCGCTGGATGTGCCGGCGCGTGTTGCGAACATTGTGCTGCCGCTGGCGGTGGCGGTGTTCCGCATGACCAGCCCGGTCGCCAATCTGGGCGTCGTGTTCTTCTGCGCGGCCGTGATGGGCGTGGACCTTACGCCGGACAAGATCATCATCGGCGGCTTTGTCGCGATTGCGATCTCGATTGGATCGGTTGGTCTGCCGGGCGAGATATCCTTCATTGCCAGCGTCGCGCCGATCTCGATGGCGATGGGCGTGCCGATCGAGCTGTTGGGCATTCTGGTGGCGGTGGAGTCCGTGCCGGATATCTTCCGCACGGTGGGCAATGTGTCGGGCGATCTGGCTGCGACGGTTATTGCGGCGAAGGGTCAGCCGGCAGATCCGCCAGACCTCGCCAGCTCATCCGCGGCTCCGGCCGCCTGACCACGCGGCTGGCCGCCAGCACTTCGCCGATCGCCGCGGCGACGACTTCCGGCCGGTGGAAGAAGAAGGCGTGGTTCGAGTCCGGCACGATCTGAAGCCGCCCGCGGCTCGACCAGGTTGCGAGATCGGCTTGCAGTTGGCGCCAGATGATCTCGGCCTTGGGCGTGTCGGCGCCGGCGGCGAGACCATCCGTGGAAAGCAGATCAGCGTCGTGATCGTCTGCGCGCTTGCGGGCCTGGGTCTGTTCCGGCAGTTCGCGCGCCAGCACGACGACAGGCCAGTTCTGCAGATCGCGATAGCGGCCGGCGACTTCCATCGTCTTCGAGCGCTGGCGGGCTTCGCGCGCATTTGCGTCGGCTGACTTCGGATAGAACGCTTTTACCTGTTCCGAGATCGACGGATCAGCGGGGTAAGTGGAGAGGCGCATCACGCCGGTCCATTTGAAAGCGAGGCCGAGTTCCTGCGCGGGCGAGACGTATTCGCCGGTGGGCAGCCCCGCCTTGCGGAAGCGATCCTCCTGATCGGGGTGAGAGGAATCCGCGAACACCATGCCGGCGACTTCGCTGCGATAGAGGCCGGCGAAGATCAGGTTGTAGAGCCCGCCGCGTGAATGGGCGACGAGGACGTAGGGTGGCGTCTCGCCAGCTGCTTCGAGGGCTGCGTGTAGATCGTGTGCGACTTCTTCGGGATCGAAAGCCTTGTTTGTCGGGTCGCTCCACAGGATGCCGGCGCGGCTGTAGGCGCAGGCGCGGGCATTGGCGGAGACCTTCTCCATTACGGGGTTCCAGCCCAGCGAGCCCATCACGTCGCCGCCTGACTGGAAGACGACGGTTGGGCCGCCTTCACCGCGGCAGTCGATCTGGATGCGCCGCCCCTCGCCGACATCGACCAGCTTGCCTTCGACCGGGTACTGGCGAACGGCGTCGGCTTCGAAGAAGGTTTCACAGGCGGACAAGGCAGGCATGCACGCGAGCGCGACGGCGATCAGTTTCGCGTGGGCCCAGCTCTGCTTGCACGATCCAGTCTGCATCACCTGCATTTTGTAGGCGCAGAGATGCGGGGCGCTACATCACAAATGGGTAAGAGAGCGCCAAATGAGCCGGGCAGACCCATAGCCGGTCAGGTCCATAAACGAAAACGCCGCCACGGTTCCCCGCGGCGGCGCTTGTATCAGGCCGTGAGGCCCAATCAGATCGTCTGACTTACTTGATCAGGATTTCGAGGTCGCCGACGGCCGGGTCGGTGATCTTGAACTTGTCGCCCGACTTCTTGCCGGCGGGGTATTCCACGCAGGCGTTGTCCTGGCCCACGGCGGCAGCCGTGATGCAGAGCTTCGAGCCATCGACCTTGTAGGTGCCTTCGTACTGGCCATCGAAGCCCGAGAAGGTGCCATCCGGCTTGTAGGCGACGTCGCCCGTCATGCTCATCTGGGCGACGGTGATCGTCACGCCTTTGGAGATGACTTCAGTCAGCGTGTCGGAAGGAGGCGCGGTTTGCGCCAGTGCCGGCATCGCAATGGCGGCAGCCACGAGGGTCATCAGTTTCAGTTTCATTGTCGTTCCCTATCCCAGTTTCTGTATGCCAATCCGGCAACGATTGAAGCGCCCCGGGCTCGTCCCCGCAAGGGGCGGATGTGCAGACGCCGCCGGGGAAAGCCACCTGCGGCGCCTTAAAAATCAGTCACGCTTGTACGATGCGGCGCTATTCGCGGATCGTCACTTTGAGCGGGCCCATGTCCGAGCTGATCTCGAACGAGTCGCCCGACTTCTTGCCTTCAGGATATTCGGTGCATTGATCGACGATGCCGAAGGCTTCGACCGTGATGCAGAGCTTGTTGCCGTCCGTTTTGTAGGCGCCTTCGAACTGGCCATCGAAGCCAGAGAACGTGCCGTCCGCCTTGTATTCGATGTCGCCGGCCTGACCCATGACTTCCATGGTGACGCCTTTTTCGACGACGGCCTTCACCGTGTCGGAGGGCGGGGCGGTCTGGGCCAGGACGGGGGCTGCGAACAGCGCAGCGGCCATGGCCCCAGTCAGGGCGCCGGTCAGGGCGAATGTCGTGAGTGTTTTCATGGTATAGCCTCCCAGCAGAAACGCGGAAGTTCCCTACCATCGAACGGCCTGCCGAAACAGCGCCGAAAGCAGTGGTGCAATCAGCTGCGGGACGGGCTAACGGACATTCCCATGACACTCGGGCCCACCACCTTCCGCGCCACCTGCATCACGCTTTTCCCGGAAGCTTTTCCCGGAATCCTCGGCGTTTCGATCGTGGGTACGGCCCTGTCCAAGGGGATCTGGGAGCTCGATACCGTCGATATTCGCGCACATGGGGTGGGCAAGCATCGCAATGTTGACGACACGCCGTCGGGCGGCGGCGCGGGTATGGTGTTGCGGGCCGATGTTGCCGCGGCGGCGATTGATAGCGTCGAGCAGGGCGGGCGGCCGCGCATCTATCTGTCGCCGCGGGGCAAGCCACTGACCCAGGAACGGGTGCGCGAGCTGGCGGCTGGGCCGGGCGTCATCCTGCTGTGCGGCCGGTTCGAGGGGCTGGACGAGCGGGTGATCGAGGGCCGGGAGCTGGAGGAAGTCTCGCTCGGGGACTTCGTTCTGGCGGGCGGCGAGGTTGCGGCGCTGGCGCTGCTGGAAGCCTGCATCCGCCTGCTTCCGGGCGTCGCAGGCAATGCGGACAGCCTGACCGAGGAAAGTTTCGAGACCGGATTGCTTGAACATCCGCATTATACCCGGCCCCAAACATGGGAAAATCGGGAGATTCCGGCCGTATTAACCTCTGGCGACCATGCAAAGGTCGCGGCCTGGCGTAGAAATCAGGCCGAGGAGTTGACTAAAGCCCGCAGACCCGATTTATACGCCGCTTCCCGCGACGCCCCCCGTCCAAGGGCGAAGCCGCGCGACTGAAAGACAAGCAGATGACCGCTCACCTCATCCAGACCCTCGAACGCGAGGAAATCGCCCGCGTCACCGAGAACAAGAAAATCCCGAACTTCGCGCCCGGCGACACGCTGCGCGTCAACGTGAAGATCAAAGAGGGTGAGCGCGAGCGCGTTCAGGCCTTCGAAGGTCTTTGCATCGCCCGCGCCGGCAACGGCATCAATGAGAACTTCACGGTGCGCAAACTCTCGTTCGGCGAAGGCGTCGAGCGCGTGTTCCCGCTGAACTCGCCCTCGCTGGACTCGATCGAAGTCCGCCGCAAAGGCAAGGTTCGCCGCGCCAAGCTGTATTACCTGCGTGGCCTGACCGGCAAACGCGCCCGTATCGCTGAGAAAACCAGCGCGCGTGGCGAAGCCGCTGCCGAGTAGTCGCAGCACTTCAAGGACAAGATTAGAGAACGCCCCGACCGGACCCGGTCGGGGCGTTTTCGTTTGTCGAACTCCACGCCTTTGCCGAGGCGCTTGGCGGGATGCTATTTCTTCGCATCCAGCAGGTTCCACTCGTAGCTGACGCTGTGACCGCACACCGACTGGGCGATGCCGCCGACAGTGCCCGGAGCGAAGCGTTCGCCGCGCAGCCATTTGGCGGCCGCATCATCGAGGCGCGCGAAGCCAGACGACTTGACCACCGACACCGAAGTCACGCGGCCCTGTGCGTTGACGCAGACATCAAGGCCGGTCGTGCCTTGCTCGTTGGCGCGGAGCGAAGCCGACGGATAGGCGGGTTTGTCGCCAGCGCGGAGTCTTGGCGCGATGCGATCATTGCCGACAGCCGGGGCAGGCGCAGCCGGGACGGGGTCCGGAACCGGCACAGCTTCCGCAACTGGCGCGACGATGACCGGGGGCGTTTCGACGACGAAGTCGATAACCGGCGCGACCAGTTCAGGTGCGGCGGGCGGGACGTCGACTTCCGGCACTTCAACCGGCTTGATTTCCTCGACCGGCGGCAGAGGCTCTGGCGGCGTGAGAATGACGAGCTCGGTGCGCGATTGTTCAATGGCTTCGTTGTAGAAGCTCATGCTGGTTGCGAGAACGCCGACGCCGGCTGTCATCGCGAGCGCTGCGATCAGGCCGGCAGCCTTCGTGCCACCACCCGAGTGTTGAACCGTACCATACATTGACCGCCTCCTCTGAATGTCGAAGGCGAGATGCCTTCGCGGTCAGCTTCTTACGAAATGTGGTGACGCGGATGTGCGTGCACCAAGTACATCCATGTCGAGAACGCAGTGATTTTGCAGTTCGTTCCGCGGCGAACCGCGTTCAATTGCGGCGATGCGGTGGCTTAAAATGCAGACATGTAGCGGGTTTGTGGGAACCGGATGGCGGTCGTGTGTTGGGGGTGTTTTGCGGGTTTTCGTAAGCGTCAGGTCGACGGGGTGATCCGTGTACGGATATTACTGCGCCGCCCCCTCCGTCTCGCACGCAAGAGCGTGCGATCCACCTCCCCCAGTGCTGCGAAGTGAGGGAGGCAATTCCCCTCTGCATCGTCATTCCTGCGAAAGCAGGAACCCGGGGGCGGCAGGCGCTGGCGTGTGCAACCCCTGGGTTCCCGCTCTCCGCTTCGCTGTGGCGGGAATGACGGGTTTTGAGTTTCAAACATCATGGCGAGACAGCGCCGTGTAGGGTGCATCTTGATGCACCGGGGTTTGGTCGCGGTGCATCAAGATGCACCCTACGTCCCGTCGTGACGCGATCTCTCATTG
>DAINAT010000115.1:0-10980 GCA_036733305.1 Hyphomonadaceae bacterium | reverse complement strand
TGATCACTTCCTGGCGCCACAGCAGGCCGGAATCCATCACGTTGGATTTCTCGCACGACAGCACGCCGGGGAATTTGCCGGTGCGGCCCGTGCGGCCACGCGCCAGTTCGAATGCGCGCGCGGCGACGCGGCGGATCTCGCTGGTCGTATAGCTCTGCGTGTCGACGCCGCGACGCTCGCCATTCGGCAGGTCTTCGATCATCTTCGGCTGGCCGAAATAGACGCCCGAGGTCAGCTCGCGCACGATCAGGATGTCGAGCCCTTCAACCAGCTCGGTCTTCAGGGCCGATGCACCGGCCAGCGCGGGGAAGCAGAAGGCGGGGCGCAGGTTGGCGTAGACGTCGAGGTTCTTGCGCATGGAGAGAAGCGCCGCTTCCGGGCGCTTGTCGCGCGGAACGTTATCCCACTTCGGACCGCCCACGGCGCCCATCAGGATCGCGTCGGACTTGCGGGCGCGCTCCATCACCTCGTCGGTCAGCGGCACGCCGAAATTGTCATAGGAAATGCCGCCGAAGAACGCGCTGTCGATTTCGAGATCGGGGGCCACATGCACGGCCACGCGGCGCGCTTCTTCCGTCACTTCCGGCCCGATCCCGTCGCCGGGCAGGAGCAGCAGTTTCTGGGTGTTGGTGGCAGTCATGGGCGTCTCGCTCGTCTGGCTTTGCGAGGCGTCTTAAAGCCTTTCCGCCCGCCGGGAAACCCGCGTTTGCCGGCTATCCGTGCAGGCGCCGATCGTCTCGGCGGCGACTTCGCGGATCATGGTGCGAACCCAGGCAAGGACGGGGTCCGTCGCGCAGGCCTCGCTCCACACGATTGTGAGGTCGAGATCGGGATTGGGCAGGCACGACTCCTTGAACAGGAGCCCCAGCTCGTCCGCGAACCGGCTCGCAAGCGCGCGACCGATCGTCGTTACCATGTTCGTTTGCGATACTGTCGCCAGAGCGCCCATGAAGTGCGGCGTGACAAGCCGAATGTCGCGCTTGACCCCGACGCGCGCGAGCAGGGCGTCGGTTTCGGATGCTTCTCCGCCGAGGATTGAAATCGCGGCGTGCTCCACCCGCCCGAAATCCTCGATCGTCCAGCGCCGCCGGGCAAGCGGATGGCCCTTGCGCATCACCACCACCATCCTGTCCCGTGCGTAGACCTCGCTCATGACGCCGGGCGCCAGCGGCGTCTGCGCCAGGGCGAAGAGCAGGTCCAGCTTTCCGCTCCTCATGCGCGTCGCGATGTCTGGGCCGTAATTCTCAAGGCGTATGCGAATTCCCGGCGCTTCCACGGCCAGCCGCGCCATCAGGGCCGGCGCGATCAGGATCGAGTGCAGGTCGAACCCGACCATGCGAATGGTGCGTTCGGTTCTCGCCGGATCGAATGCCGGCGGGCGGAAGATGCCCTTCACATGATCGAGCGTGGCGCCGATCTGGGTCGACAGCACCTCGCCGCGCGGGCTCAGCACATAGCCTTCCGTCGTGCGCACGAGCAGCGGATCTTCCAGCGCGTCGCGCAGCCGCGCCAGCACGCGGCTCATAGCCGGCTGGCTCAGGCCAACGTCGCGCGCCGCCTCGGTGACATTCCGTCGCCTCAGCAACGCCTCAAGCGCCGGGAGGAGGTTGAGATCAACCCCAGGTAGATGCACATCGCGCATGTATTTTATATCAACTATGCATTTTCTGTATGCTTCGTGCGGCCCTATCGTAGAGTCAAGCGGTGGGAACGGTGCGGGGCGGCAACTTACGCATGCACTATTTTAGAGTTCTGGTTCGGGTTCGCGACCAAGGCGAACGTTCGGACATCGGCGAGGTGTGCGCCTGTGCCGATTACATGGCTCTGTATCGGGCCGTGCATGATCAAGCCGCCGCTGGGCTCGGGACGGAGTTAGCCGCCGAACTGCTTCGGCCATGCACGCCGCAACTGGCTCAGGCGATCTTCTCCCTGCAAACGGCCAGCACGGGTTTGCAGCGCCCGGTCCTGAGAGCGACCTGGCAGGGCGGTCGGGTTTCGTTGTGCGTCGAGATGACGACTGAAGAAGTCTATGCGGCGACGCGATTGCACGCGGTCGATTCCTGGGTGGCGCCCTCCGGCTCTCTCTATTTCAAGGCTCCGCTGGTGTTGCAGGACTGGATCACACAGAGCGACGTTTCAGAAACGATGACGCAGGAGTGCCGTGCATATCAGCGGCAAGCGTCCGCCTGGCACGATATTCCGCTGTCGGTGAGCAACAGGATCAGGGCGGTTGATACGGAAGCGCAGTTTGCCTTCCTGCATGAACATGCCTTCCGCCGGTCGGGTGACGAGGCTTATTCCGGCCCGGTCTGCGTGCTGGCGTTCACGCCGCAGAAATTGCAACGGGCAGCCTCCTGACGGGCGCTTGAACCTCCCCATCCGCAGGCGGATACTCTCGCGTGCGGGTCAGGAGTCGGCGAATGAAGCTCTTCAATTTCGACTACAAGAACAAGCCGCTGGCTTCGCGGACGCAGTTTGCTAGCCGCCTCACCATCAACGTTCTCGTCGCGCTCGGCCTGGTGTTTGTCGCTCTCGCCATCGGCATGTTCGGCTATCAGACGACAGAGGGCATGGCGCCGATCGATGCGTTCCTGAACTCAGCCATGCTGTTGGGTGGAATGGGCCCCGTTGGCCCTGAACTCAAAACATTTGCGGGCAAGCTGTTCGCCGGTTGCTACGCCATCGGCTGTGGTCTGGTGCTGGTGTTCGCTTCAGGCGTCATCCTCGCGCCCGTCCTGCACCGTGTGCTGCATGCGCTGCATGTGGATGATGACGACAAGAGCTAGTGCTGCTCGCCTTCGGAGCCATTGTCACCCGGCTCTTCGTCTTCAGTCGCCGGACCCTTGCCGTCGAGCCGCTCCACCGCGCTCTTGCCCTCGGGCGAGCCGGCAGCCGCAGCCTTCTCGTACCATTCACGCGCCTTCTTCTTGTCGGCCATGAACGTGTCCTGCTCGTACATCAGGGCGACGGCCAGCATGGCCTGCACATTCCCCTGACGCGCCCCACGCTCCATCATGCGCAGGCCCGAGCTCGGTTTCAGCGGATAGCCATCCTGGCCATACGCCATCTTCACGCCGACCCACATCTCCGCATCGGCGACGCCCTTTTCAGCTGCCGCTTCCATGTCCTGGAAAGCCGCCTGCTGCTGCGAAAAATCCTGCGATGAAAGCCGGTTTGTCGCGCGATGATAAAGCGCCCAGCCATTTCCGGTGTCAGCAAGATCATCGATCTTCGCTTCGTCCTTCGCCGCCAGCGCCGCATCGAACTCCGGCTTCTGCTCTGCCAGCTTGTCCGCGCGCAGCTTGGCAGCAGCAGCTTCTGCTGCTTCCTTCGGATCAATCGGCTTGGGTTTTTCCGTCGTTACTTCAGCGCCCGGCTTGGGCGCATCGCCCTGACCGCCACATGCGGCAAGCGCCATCGCAAGCGACAGCAGCAGGGCAGGCCGCATCATGCCAGCCCCCATCAAGCCAGCCACGGCTGAGACAGCTTGCGCTGCTCCTCGAACGACTTGATGTCGCCGGCATGCTGTAGCGACTCGCCGATCTCATCGAGCCCTGCGAGCAGGCTCGCCTTGCGGCCTTCGTCGATGTCGAAGGTGTGCACCTTGCCATCCGGGGCCGTCACCGTCTGCGCGGCGAGGTCGATGTTGAACATGTGGTTCGGTCCGCCGGCCTGTTCCATCAGCTGCTCAACCACGTCGCGCGGTAGCACGATCGGCAACAGCCCGTTCTTGAAGCAGTTGTTGTAGAAGATGTCCGCAAAGCTCGGCGCGATCACGCAGCTCAAGCCCTGATCCAGCAGAGCCCACGGCGCATGCTCGCGCGAGGAGCCGCAGCCGAAATTCTCTTTCGCGACGAGGATCGACGCCTTCGCATAGGCTGGCTTGTTCAGCACGAAGTCCGGGTTGGGCGAACCATCCGGCTTGGTCTTCAGCTCGTAGAACAGACCCTTTGCCAGACCTTCCCGCGAAACGGTTTTGAGGAACTGTTTCGGGATGATCATGTCCGTGTCGACGTTTGCCAACGGCAACGGCGCAGCGGTTCCGGTAAGTGTCGTGAACGGTTTCATGCGTGTGCTATCGCACGGGGAGCAGGGAGTAGGGAATAGGCAGTAGCCGCCGGTTCCATACCACTCCCTATTCCCTATTCCCTACTGGCCCCGCGTCAGCGGACAGCACCAGCGTCGGCACGCCAATCGTCCCGTCGCGCACCGTGAACACTTTCGTACCCGCGCGCCGTCCGGCCCGTATCGACGTCACCGCAAAGTTCGCATCCGCCAGGCGGTTATGCGCCGCCTCGATGTCCGGCACGCGCCATGACAGGCCCCACAGCTTGTCCGGCTGGTTGCCGACGCCGCCCGACAGCTTGTGCGCCAACTCGACAGTCAGCGCGCCCACGCGGAAGAACATCAGCCGCATGTCCCAGTCCGGGTTGGACCTGTCCAGCGCCAGCCGCAGGCCCAGCCGCGCGCCATAGAGTGCCGCCGCCCGATCGGGGTTCGCCGTATTGATCACCACGTGATCGAGGCCCGAAACCGCGTCCGGCGCGCCCGGCTTGTAGACCAGTGGATCGTTGGCCCGCCGCTGCAGTGCGAAGATGCGTACGCCGTGTGTCGCCGCCTCATCTATCCGCATGCGCGACCAGCTGCGCGTTTTGCCGGAATAGGGATTTGCGCTCTCGCCGCCCACGATCTCATCCGGCTTTAGCCCGCGGCGATCGAGGACCAGGCGAGCCTCGTCGAGGTCGTCGGTCGAGAAGATCAGCGACTTCAGCCCCGCGCCGTCCTGATCGATCATCGCGTGCAGGCGCCGCGCCAGCGGCCCGCCACCTTGCGGCGCCATGATCTCAAGCGCCGTGTTCTCGAGCTGGTAGATCACCGTCGCTGAACCACCGGCGTCTGTTGCGCGCCAGTCTGGCTCGCGGCCCAGCAGGGCAGAGTAGGCATTCTCGGCGTCGTCGACAGATGTGCAAACGATAAGAACGTGGTCGAGACCGTTGATCATGTAGCCTGCCGAAAGGACTCAAGTGTCCTGATTTGCGCACCATCTGCCGCAAAGTTGCTAGGCGCAAGCCAGTCGCCCAGCGCCGCTTTGACGCTTGGCCACTCGGTATCAGTGATGGAAAACCACTCAGTGTCTCGGGATTTACCCTTGGTCACCATGTCGTTTCTGAACTGGCCCTCATGGGTAAATCCGAACCGCTCAGCTGCACGTTTCGAGGCAAAGTTGAGGCTGTTGCACTTCCACTCATAGCGCCGATAGCCGAGGTCGAAGACGTGGGCAGCCAGCATCGCCAGCGCCTCGGTCGCTTCGCTCGACCGCTTCAGCTTCGGCCCGAACGCAACGCAGCCGATCTCGGCCGAGCCATGCGCCTCGCGGATATTCATGTAGGTCGCCATGCCCAGGATTTCTTCTGACCGGACATTCCGGATCACCAGCGTCCGCCAACGTAGCTTCTCGTGCTGGGTTACGAGGAAATCGCGCAGCGCGTCCGGCATCGCCCACGGCCCCACCGGCATCCACTCCCAGATCTCCGCATTGGCTTCGCCGCCTACCGCCGCAAACACGCCCGCGCCGTGGACGCTCCAGTCCATCGGCTCCAGCCGCACCCGCGCGCCCGTGAGAACGGCGCCGCCCGGTTCAGGCCTCGGTGTCCAGTGTGAAAGATCGCCCATCCGCAGGGAGTAGGGTGCGCCTCAGTCACACGCAACAACCACTGCGTCCGCATACAGAACAGGTTTCGCGCCCGTCGCCATCGCAGCTCGTGCAGCATCTCCCCGCGAGTGAGTTCTGTGCCGATCCGGCAAATTTCATCGATCTTCGCCAGCGGGCGGAAACCATCCTGCGCTATCGTACACATCGAGCCTCAGAGTGCAGACGCGCTGCACCGGGCGGGCAGATGGAATCCTGTCGGGAAGTTCAGGAACCGCTGCGCAAAAGCCACACTGCGCCATCGATCCGCATCGGGTGTGAACGCGGGTTCATGCTGATGGCGAAAGGCGTTCCTACATCCACGAAACCGATCGCGGTTCGCCGCAATCGGGACGAACTACCGCCTGCGTTGAATGGCCTGATGATCGCATCGGAACTCAAACGTGGTCCGGACATTCAGCTTCAAGCCCCAACCAAGAAGGGCAGATTGATATGAGCGACATGAAAGCCCCCCTCGCGGCCCCGGCCTCGCTCTCGAAGGCCGAAGCGATCAGCGCCTACTGGTACCCCCAGGCGCGCCGCGAAGAATGGCTTGCCGACGTCATCGTCCACGCCGTGGGCATCGTCCTCGCCATCGCCGGCTGCATCCTGCTCGTCATGACCGCAGCAAACTCGGGTTCGGTAAAGCTCACCGCAGCGCTGGTGGTCTATTCGGCCGGCCTGCTCGCCATGCTCGGCTGCTCGGCGCTCTACAATTCCAACACCAACGAGAAGCTGTCCAAGCTGCTCGAACGCTTCGACCTCTCCGGCATCTTCGTGATGATCGCGGCGTCTTACACGCCGTTCATGTTGGCCAAGCTCGACGGCCCGATGGCCTGGGCGATGCTGGCGATGGTCTGGGTCGTCGCCCTGTCAGGCGTCGCCATGAACCTGCTGGCCCGCTGGAATGCCCCGCGCGTCTATATCGGCATGTACCTGATGCTGGGCTGGGCCGCGCTCTCGATCATCGACCAGCTGATGCATTCGCTCTCGCCGCTGGGCATGGGCCTGCTGGCGGCTGGCGGCATCCTCTACACGATCGGCGTCATCTTCCACGTCAACAAGAAGCTGCCCTTCAACTCGGCGATCTGGCACGGCTTCGTCGTCGCCGCCGCCTCGTGCCACTTCGCGGCGATCTACCTCGACATCGCCAACGTACCGCTGGCCTGACAGTCGGGGCCTGACGGCTGAAAAGCTTTGAAACATAAGGCCCGGCGCTCACCCGACGGGCCTTATCCATTGTCCTCACGGCAGGTCACGATCCCTCGCACAATCTGGTGAGCCAATAGCCATTGGCCCCGCCGCAAGCGCACTCTCCCGCCAACAACCGGGCAAAGACCCGGATGCCCCCGCAGCGGGGATTTGGGAGAGACGTCCATGAAAAAGCACCTGCTCGTCTGCGCAGCGTTCGCCGCGCTAGTCTCCGGCACAGCCGCCGCACAGGCTGCTCCCCCGTCCGGTGCGCCCGACCCGAACTTCAAGCCGCCGCGCACCGCCTGGGGCAAGCCCGAACTCTCCGGCGTCTGGACCAACTCCTCGCTCACCACCCTGCAGCGCCCGCCCAACGCCGCCACCGTGGTCATCACGGAAGATCAGCACGCCAGGGTGCTCGCCCACAACCAGTACGCCATGATGGCCAAGGACGAGGCCGGGCCTTCCAAAGTCGACAAGGAATCCTCCGACAAGCTGCTCGGCGACAAGAACTCCAACCGCGGCTACAACCATTTCTGGATCGACGCTGGCAATGACTACGCCCGCGTCGGCAACGACATCCGCACCGCCTGGATCACCACCCCGTCCGACGGCATGATCCCCTACATCCCCGGCAAGCAGCCCAAGACCACCATCACCTATGACGGCCCCGAAGGCCGCCCGCCCGGCGAGCGCTGCCTCACCTGGGCCAATCTCGGCCCGGTCCTGCGCAACGGCATGTACAACAACAACTTCCAGTTCGTGCAGACGCCGACGCACCTGATGATCAATGCAGAGATGATCCACGAATTCCGCGTCATCCCGATCGTCGCCTCCGCCGCAGACGTGAAGCACGGCCCCACCGCGATGAAGAATTTCGGCGGCGACTCGGTCGCGTACTATGATGGCGACACGCTGGTCGTCGAAACCGTCAACGTCCGCCAGGACCAGCGCCCCTACATCACCGCAACCGGCAAGGTCACCGAGCGCTTCACGCGCTGGAAGGACAACGAGCTCTACTACCAGTTCAAGGTCGAAGACCCCTCGCTCTACGCCTCGGCGTGGAGCGGCGACATGGTTCTGCGTTCCTCCAAAGAGCAGGTCTACGAATTCGCCTGTCACGAAGGAAACTACGGCATGCACGGCATCCTCGCCGGCGCCCGCGAACTCGAACGCCAGGGCCGCGAACACCCGCCGGAAGTTTCGATCTTCGCAGGTTTGGCTGCGGACGAGTAACAACGGCGGAAGCCCTCTACGCCGTCATTCCGGACACGCGAAGCGTGAGCCGGAACCCAGGGGCCGCACGCGCAGCCCTTGGGTTCCTGCTTTCGCAGGAATGACGATTGAAAAGGGGGAGGACAGGAGGGGGTCGCGCTCAACGCGCGCCAACCTCACTCCGTCGACAGAATCACCGAACGCACAGTCGGATAAATCTGGTTTTCCCACTTGCGGCCCGAGAACACGCCGTAATGGCCCACGCCCGGTTGCAAGTGATGGCTGCGCAGGTGCGGGCGCAGCTTCGGCACCAGCTCGTGCGCCGCAGAGGTCTGGCCCACGGCGCAGATATCGTCGCGCTCGCCCTCAACCGTCAGCAAGGCCGTGCGCGTGATCTTCGAGCAATCCACCGGCACGCCATGATGCTTCAACCGGCCCAGCGGCAGGCGCATCTCCTGGAACACCCACGCCACCGTCTCGATGTAGAATTCCTCGGTCAGGTCCAGCACGGCGAAATACTCGTCGTAGAAGGTCTTGATCTTCTCCGCCTCGTCATCCTCGCCCTCGACGAGATGACGGAACAGGTTTTTGTGCGCATCCAGATGGCGCTCGGGGTTCATCGAAACGAACGCCGCCAGCTGCATGAAGCCCGGATACACACGACGGCCCCACGCAGGCAGAGGGAAGGGCACGGTCGAAATCAGATTGTTGCGGAACCACTCGATCGGATGGTCCGTCGCCAGCTTGTTCACCGCGGTCGGATTGATCCGGCAGTCGATCGGCCCAGCCATCAGGGTGAGTGAACGCGGCTCGCACGGGTTCTTGTCAGCGGCCATCACCGCCGTCGCCACCATCGCCTGCACGCAGGGCTGGCACACCGCCACCACGTGCGCGCCCGGCCCAAGGTGCTCAAGCATCTTGATCAGGTAGTCGACATATTCCTCGAAGCCGAACCGGCCCTGCGCCAGCGGAACTTCGCGCGCGTTCTTCCAGTCCGTGATGTAGACATCATGGTCCTGCAGCATCGTCTTCACGGTATTGCGGAGCAGGGTGGCAAAGTGCCCGGACAGGGGGGCAACCAGCAGCACTTTCGGCTGCGGAGCGTCGATGTCCTTGCGGAAATGCAGCATACGGCCGAACGGCAGGTCCAGCGCGGTCTCTTCGACAACCAGCGCTTCACGGTTCTCGACCTGTACGGTCTTGATACCGAAAGGCTGGGAGACATGCGTCAGCTTGGCGCGGGTCGCCATCTCCAAGGCTGCCATAAGCTGCCGCGTGGCGGGCGAATCCGTCGCCCCCGTAAGGCCCGAACGCATCTGCATCGCTGCTAGCGCTGCGGCGCGGAACGGCGCCGAAGCTTGCATCTGAGCCTCGTAAATGTGGTACCACATATCCCGGCGCGCTCTATTCTTAGGCAGATGCGTGACCCATCCCGCTTCCTTAACGAAGCCTAGTTCACGCCTTACTGCACTGCGACATACGATTGCATAATACAATTAAGGGCAAGGAAAGTGCCGTCATGGCGGGCGCAAAACTAACGATTTCGAGCAGGAACTATTCGTCGTGGTCCCTCCGGGCCTGGTTGTTCTGCCAGTTGGCGGAGCTGGATGTGGCCGTGGAAAGCGTTTCAATTGATGATCCGAACGCCCGCGCCGAGCTTTTGCTACTAAGTCCGACCGTGCTGACGCCGCGACTAGACCACAAGGGCGCAAGCATCTGGGACACAATCGCCATTGCCGAGTATCTTGAGGAAGAATTCCCCAAAAAGGGATTGTTGCCTCTCGAAAAGGGACCGCGCAGCCACGCCCGGTCGATCATCGGCGAGATGCACGGCGGCTTCTACAACATGCGCTCGGCGCTCCCGATGAACCTCCGCGCCCGCTATCCCGGCTTCCGCGTCTTCACCGGGGCAAGGGGCGATATCCGCCGTGTCCTGACGATCTGGAACGAGTGCTTCGAGCAATACGGCGGCCCCTTCCTCTTCGGCAAAACCCCGACGCTGGCCGACGCGATGTACGCCCCGGTCTGCACACGCTTCGTCACCTACGACGTCGCCCTCGAAGGCAAAGCCGCCGCCTACCGCGACCACATCATGGCCTGGGCCCCGATGAAGGAATGGATCGAGGAATCGAAGGCCGAGCCGATCGAAATCGAAGAACTCGACATCGAGTTCTAGAAACGAGGTGAGCGTAAGGTGCATCAACGATGCACCACGCCACGCGCACTCCCCCATCGTCATTCCTGCGAAAGCAGGAACCCATGGGCCCCCTCACCAAACCCAACTCCTTGCCCCGCTCCTCCCGACGTAAGTCGGGACCCAGGGGCGGCTCGTCCCGATGTATCAACCCCGGGGTCCCGGCTTACGCCGGGAGGAGCGGATGATGGTGCGAGATTGAGGGATAGAGCTGCACCGAAACTGTAGGACAGTTTCCGCACACCCCAAACAAACTCAGCGCGTTAGCGCGAAAGTTTGGAGGACGGAGCTGCGCAGAATCTACGGCGCCCCGTGCCGGGGTATTCTACCCCGCATGACACGACACAAACACGCGCACATTGGGCTAGGGACCCCGTCGCCGCTTGATCACTGGATCAATGCGACGCTGCGCATGCTTGCGATGCTCGTGCTCCACGTCGCCTCAACGCTCCAGATGATCCGTCGCCGCGAAGTTGTGAATGTCACACAGCCCACGCCTGCGGATCTGCCCCAAGCGAACACCGACACCCAACCCAAGGAAACCCAAACTGTCGCCACAAGCGACCCGGCCCACCCGTGCGCACACCTCACAGCTTGTCATCCCGGAAACGCGAAGCGTTATCCGGGACCCATTGTGAGAGCACGACACACCATCAATGGTTCCCGGCGCTCGCTACGCTCGGCCGGGATG
>DAINAT010000114.1:0-11253 GCA_036733305.1 Hyphomonadaceae bacterium | reverse complement strand
CCGCGCCTGCCTCTCCGGCCTCCATCGCAAGGTGGCGGCTGTCATGGCAGGTGACGCCCACAATCCCATCCTCACCGATCAGCTTGCGCACCTTCGCATAGGGCATGTCCTGCTGCCCGATATGCACGCCGTCCGCGCCCAGCTCGACCGCCAGGTCCGGCCGGTCATTGATCAGCACGGCTACGCCACGATCCTGTGCCCGTGGAATGATGTACCGCCCCAGCTCCATGATCTGGCTATCGGGCGCCGGCACGCCGGCACGCGACTTCAGCCTGATCTGCAGCGACGCCACATCGCCCCCATCCAGCGCCCCATCCAGCTCCCGCGCAAACGCGGCCACATCGGATATTTCCGGCGGCGTGATCAGATAAAGGCGGCAACGGCGAGACATGGCCGTGACGTACGCCCGCGCGCGGAGCGGGGCAAGTCAGGCAGCCGCGCACCCGCCGGGCTTAACCACGCGCGTGGTCGAAGCGGGATACTTCACCAGCTTCTCCACCGCGCGAGCAGGGCGCACCGACAATCCGCCCCCACAATTCGGACATTTGCCCTTCAGCACCCCATCCGCACAGGCCGCGCAGAACGTGCACTCGAACGAACAGATCCGCGCCTCCGCCCCCGATGGATCGAGGTCTTTGTCACAGCATTCGCAGTTGGGCCGCATCTCAAGCATGCTGCAAGCCTAGCTCTGGCGCAGGCCGCTGCAAGCACAGCGAGAGACAAAGACCCCTCGAAACCAGCCGCCCAAAACGAAAACGACGCGGACCTTGTCAGGACCGCGCCGCTTCAATTTAACCGACGTCTAAAGCTTAAGCAGCTTTCGAAGCGTCGAAGATGTCGTTGATCGCCTTGCCGAGCATGGCGTCGAACTCTGTGTCCGATTGCTGGGCCGAGAGGCCCTCGGTCAGCGCGCGCGAGAACGAGGCGATGATGCCGTCATTCGCTTTCAGCATGCGGTTGGCGTCGTCACGGCTATAGCCGCCCGACAGCGCAACCACGCGCATCACGCGCGGATGCTTGACCAGCGAGTGGTACAGGTTCGTCTTGGTCGGCAGCGTCAGCTTCAGCATCACCTGCTTGTCGGCGGGCAGGGCGTCGAGCTGCTTGGTGATCTCGGCCAGCAGGATCTCTTCAGCCTGCGCCTTGTCGGCGATCGAGATCGTCACTTCCGGCTCGATGATCGGCATCAGGCCTTGACCGAGGATCTGTTTGCCGACTTCGAACTGCTGCGCCACGACGGCGGCGATGCCCTTCGGGTTGGCGGCGTTGATGACCGAGCGCATCTTGGTGCCGAAGATGCCCTTGGCGACAGCGCGCTTCAGCAGAGCGTCAAGTTCCGGCATGGCTTTCATCAGCTGCACGCCATCGGCTTCGTCGGCGAGGCCTTTGTCGATCTTCAGGAACGGAACAACGCTGCGTTTCGTCCAGAGGTATTCGGCGGTCGGCGTGCCGTCGATGTCGGCGTCCATGGTGCGTTCGAACAGGATCGCGCCCATCACCTTCTCACCCGTGAAGGCCGGCGACTTGATGATGCGTGCGCGCATCTCGTGAACCAGGCGATACATGTCGGCGTCGCCCGAGTAGGAGCTCTCCGCAATGCCATAGAGGCGCAGGGCCTTCGGGGTCGAACCGCCCGACTGGTCCAGAGCGGCGATGAAGCCGTCTTTTTTCGCGGCCTGTTCCGCCATCGACACGTTAGTCATGAATGTCCCTCTACTTCACTGAACCGCTCAGCCAACCCCGGCCACAAGCGTACCCGCTTCGGGACAGGGCATAGCGTTTCCCGCTCGTCTTTCAAGAAGCGGGCCCCTCCAGCGGCATGGGGCGAATGTCCGCAGGCTGGTTAAAGCGCGGCGCGAGCGTTTTTCTCTTGCATGGAATCAAGGCCTTCGCGGCGCTAACCAAATGCGAGGAACAGCGCCGCCACCGGAACCAGCGCCAAAACTGCGGTTACGGTCCAGTCCACCTTGTTGACCCACCGTGGCGCAAAGCGCTCAAGGATAACGCCGGTCAATCCGGTCACCGCCGGGAACAGGATGGCGGAATAGATCCCCGTCACTACGAACATGCCCAGATAGGCCCAGGCATAGCCGCCAAAGCCGCTCCGGTCGCGCATGTCCGGGCTGCACGGGATCTCGTACCAGAACTTCGCGGTAGCGTCCCCGCCGCCCATCACGCGCGCGCACACCTCTCCGGCGTGCGCGCTGCCGATGACGAAAACGGCAAGCAGTGGAAACAGCAGCGCGAACGCGACATTGATCCAGATCGGATTAAGCCGCGCCACGCTCAACTGATCAGCCGCCGAGTTTCACACCGAGCGCTTCAGCCGCCGCCGCGACGAACTTGTTCGTCTGCGCGAAGGCTGCATCCAGCGGCTGTTCATTTGCCGGGTTGGCGATCTTGTCCCAGTTCGCGGCCACGTCATCGACGCTCGCATTCGCACCGCCAAGGAACACCGCCGGCGTCTCGTAGATGTGCACGACAGAGAAGCAGCCCGCGCCCGCGCCGAGGATCGTCTTCGACGGCGCATTCTCGGAAACGAGATACAGCACGCCCGGCGTCACCAGCTCCGGCTGCATCAGGTTCGCCACCTGCTCGGGGATCAGGCCCTCAAGCATGCGCGTCGCCGCCGTCGGCGCCAGCGTGTTGACGCGGATATTGTTCTTCGCGCCCTCATGGTGAAGCACGTTCATGAAGCCGACCATCGCCGCTTTCGCTGCGCCATAGTTCGACTGCCCGAAGTTTCCATAGATGCCCGACGCCGACGAGGTCAGCATGATGCGGCCATAGTTCTGCTCGCGCATCGTTTCCCACACCGCCTTGGTGCAGTTCGCCGTGCCGAACAGGTGCACGTCCACGACCTTCTTGAAGTCGTCCATCGTCATCTTCGAGAACGTCTTGTCGCGCAGGATGCCGGCATTGTTGATCAGGATGTCGACGCGGCCCCACTTGGCTTTCGCCTCGGCCACCATCGCCTCGACCTGGTCGAGCTTGGTGATGTCCGCGCCATTGCCGATGGCCTCGCCGCCGCCGTCGCGGATTTCCTTGGCGACCGATTCAGCCGCCGAAACCGAGCCGCCCGAACCATCCACCGAGCCGCCGAGGTCGTTCACGACCACTTTCGCGCCGCGCGCCGCCAGCTGCAGGCTGTGATGCCGGCCCAGGCCGTTCCCGCCGCCGGTCACAATGGCGACCTTGCCGTCAAATCGAATGGTCATGTGTGTCCTCGTTCACTCTGCCGAATGCCGATGGCAAAGCCGGGCGGGGAAGGCAAGGGGCATTCAATAAGGGCGGGAAAAGCCGGGCGGGTCAGCCCGGCAGTTTCGCATCGGGCTTTCGCCACCCGAACATGAGCGAGGCAGCGCCGAGAATAAGAATCCAGAGCCCGGCGTTGAGCTTCACGGCGGTCACGTCGAACGCCCTAGCTGAAAATGCGGGCGCCTGACGGCGCAGCTTGGCGCGAATGGCAAGAACGAGTGTGAGACGGGGAGAGAGTATCAGTCCCGGACTGGTGGGTATTTCGGCGATTTATACACGCCCATGCTGGTCAGCCCCGGCTTGAACTTCGCGTGGCAGGCTTCACAGGAAGCCACCAGCCGGTCGCCTGCCGCGTTGAGTGCGGCGACATCCTTGGCGTCCGCTGCGCGCAGAGCTTCGATGCCGGCCGAACTCATCTCGTTCGCCTTCGCCCGCCAATCGGGGTCGGATACCCAGTCGCGATCATTGGGGCCGATCCCGGGCAGCTGAAT
This sequence comes from Hyphomonadaceae bacterium, assembly GCA_036733305.1. Classification (GTDB taxonomy): domain Bacteria; phylum Pseudomonadota; class Alphaproteobacteria; order Caulobacterales; family Hyphomonadaceae; genus UBA7672. The sequence continues at coordinate 7,504 of DAINAT010000114.1, read as the reverse complement.
CAGCTTTCCTGCGATGACCACCTGATAGGCATTGTACCGCGTTTCGAGCCAGCCCTGATCTGTCTTGGGGGGCTCGTAGGCATCCAGCCACACCGGCTCGGAAGCGTGATCGACCAGTGCGACCATCACCTCATTAATGCTGATAGGCAGCGAAATGTCTTGTGCGGCCGGCTCTGCAGCGGCGACAGCTGGCGGGGCTGCTACAGGCGTCGGCTCCGAGGCTGGCGCACACGCCGCGAGGACGGCAAAAGCCGACGTGGCCGCCAGAATGGCAAAATTTCGCTGACGCATTGGAAGCCGCCCTCTCATTGTTATCGGAACAGGTTTGCACGGTGCTTTTTCTTCAAGTTGACGCAGGTCAACGCGGTCGATTTCTTCGGGCGGCGGCTCTATTGAAGACCAGGCTAGGGGCGGGCACCGGGAACATGGTCGACGACGAGATATTCAAGGATACGCGCAACTGGACGGTTTCGCGCAAGCGCGGTCAGGTGATCTTTGACGCTGGCGACCCCTCGCGTCAGATGTACCGGGTCGAGTCCGGTTGCGTTCGCCTGCAGCTGAACGGGCTCAAGGGCGAACGCCAGATCATCGTATTCCTGCTTCCGGGCGACCTGTTCGGTTTTGAAATCGACAAGCGGGTTTGCTCTGCGGAAGCCGCCTCCGATTGCCTGCTGCGATGCTGGCCGGTGGATGCCGTGCTGAAGCCCACGCCTGACCAGGCAAACCTGACCATCAAACTGTTGGAAGAGGCGCAAAGTCGCTTCGCGGAAATGGCTGAGCATATCGAGAAGATCATCCACCTTCCCGCAAAGGAACGTGTGATCTGGTTTCTCAATGGCCTATTGAGCTGCCGTGGTCTGCCCAAGACTGGACAGCGCATGCATCTGCCGATGTCGCATGTCGATATCGCCGATTATCTCGGCCTGGCTCCCGAAACCTTGAGCCGGGTTATCTCCGGCCTCGAAGAGGATGGCTATCTGCGCCGTACGGGTCGGCACGACCTTGAACTAGATCTCAAGGCCTTTCCCAAGGTACGCAGCCCAACTCAGCTCCTGGCGCGAAAGACGTCCGCCGAGGACTAGTGGACCTTCAGCGCTTCCACGCCGGGAAGAACCTTGCCTTCCATCCATTCGAGGAAGGCGCCGCCTGCCGTCGAGATGAAGGTGAGGTCGGCTGCAACGCCGGCATGGTTCATCGCTGAAACGGTGTCGCCGCCGCCAGCAACCGCAACCAGCTTGCCTTCCTTCGTCAGCTTCGCAGCTTCCTTGGCGGCTTCCACGGTGCCCCTGTCGAAGGGCGGGATCTCGAACACGCCCAGCGGGCCGTTCCAGATCAGCGTCTTGGAATTACCCATGGCACGCTTCAGGCGCTCCACCGTTTCCGGGCCGGCGTCGAGAATGCGCTCATGCTCGTCGACATTGCCGAGATTGCGCACGCGCGTCGGCACGCCAGCCGCCATCTGTTCGGCGACCACGATGTCGAGCGGCAGGAACAGCTTGCAGTTGTTCTGTCCGGCAAGGCGGATGATCTCGCGCGCCGTCTCGGCGAGATCCTTCTCGCAGTACGAAGCGCCAACGTCATGGCCCTGCGCATAAAGGAAGGTGTTCGCCATGCCGCCGCCGATCGCCAGCTTGTCGAGCTTGGTGACGAGGTTCTTCAGCAGGTCGAGCTTGGTCGAAACTTTCGAGCCGCCGACAATGCCGATCACCGGACGCTGCGGGTTGCCCAGCGCCGCATCCAGCGCCTTCAGCTCACGCTCCATCGACAGGCCCGGATAGGCCGGCAGCAGCTTGGCGAGGCCTTCGGTCGAGGCGTGGGCGCGGTGCGCGGCCGAGAAAGCGTCGTTGACATAGATGTCGCCAAGCTTGGCGAGTTCGGCTGCAAAGCCTTCGTCATTCTTCTCTTCGCCCGCGTGGTAGCGCAGGTTTTCCAGCAGCGCGACGCCGCCGGCTTTCAGGCCATCGATAACCGCCTTGGCATCCGCACCGACGCAGTCGTCAGCCCAGGCCACATCCTTGCCCACCAGTTTCGACAGGGCGGGCAGGATCGGCTTCAGGCTCATCTCCGGAACCCGCTTGCCTTTCGGGCGATCGAAGTGCGCAAGCAGCACAACCTTGGCGCCCGCTTTCGACAGCAGCTCGATCGTCGGCAGCGCGGCCTTCAGGCGCGTATCGTCAGTGATCTGGCCATCATCCATCGGCACGTTGAAATCGACGCGCACCAGCGCCGTCTTGCCGGAGAGGTCAGCGCCTTGAAGCGTGCGGAAGGTCATGTCGTTCGTCCCGGTTCGTAAAGGTAAATCGTGTATCTGCGTGACAGCTTGCAGCCTTCAGGCCGTCAGCTGCCAGTCGTCAGCTGCCCATCGTCAGCTGATAGGGTCTTCCCAAGGCGTGTCCTGCTCCTTGACGTTCTTGAGCAGTTCAAACCCGATGCGGCGCGGCTCGTCATTGATCTTGCGGACAGCCACCAGCAGCATCGAGACTTGGCTGTAGTGCTGCATCAGCTCCCATTTCCGGCCGTCCGGGAATTCACCCATGAACAGGATCATGTCCGGGCCCCAGCTGGCGATGTTCGACAGATGCAGCGGCTCGCCACTCGGCCCCTCGACGAAACGTCCGCCGACCTCGTGCTCAGGTCCGAGGTTCTTCTCGAACTCCATCACCTGATGAACCAGCCGCTGGTGCATCCACGCGGCAGGATCGTAAGGCTTCTGCTGCTCGTCAGCCTTCGCCGGCACGCCCGCAGCTTCAACAACCTCACCCTTCACATGGTAGGGCGGGGACGCAGATGCGTGAACGGCGACCTCATCGGTCGCCGTCCCCGTCACGTCTTTTTTCGTATCCGCCACTAGATCAGCTTCGCCCAGGCGACAGCCGTGTCGCTCATGCGGGTCGAGAAGCCCCACTCGTTGTCATACCAGCTCATGAGCGACACCAGCGTGCCGTCCATGACCTTGGTCTGGTCGGTGTGGAAGATCGACGAGTGCGGGTTGTGGTTGAAGTCCGAGGACACCAGCTTCTCGTCCGTGTAAGCCAGCACGCCTTTCAGCGGGCCATTGGCGGCGGCGCGGATGAGGTCGTTGACCTCCTTCGCGCTCGTCGCACGCTTGGCCACGAATTTCAGGTCAACCAGCGAGACGTTCGGCGTCGGCACGCGCACCGATACGCCGTCCAGCTTGCCGTTCAGCTCCGGCAGCACGAGGCCCACGGCCTTCGCCGCGCCCGTCGAGGTCGGGATCATCGACAGAGCAGCCGCACGGCCGCGATAGAGATCCTTGTGCATCGTATCCAGCGTCGGCTGGTCGCCGGTGTAGGAGTGGATCGTCGTCATCATGCCGTGCTCGATGCCGATCGCGTTGTTGAGGACGCTGACAACCGGCACAAGGCAGTTGGTCGTGCACGAAGCGTTCGAGACGATCATGTGCTCTTTGGTGAGCTTCTGGTGGTTCACGCCGTAGACAACCGTCAGGTCGGCATTCTCGCCCGGAGCCGAGATCAGCACGCGCTTGGCGCCAGCCTGCAGGTGCAGAGCCGCTTTATCCTTCGCCGTGAAGATGCCCGTGCACTCGAACGCGATATCGACGTTCATGTCCTTGTGCGGCAGCTCGGCCGGGTTCTTGATCGCCGTCACCTTGAACGACTGGTTGCCGACGGTGACCTGGTCACCCTCAACCTTCACGTCCATGTTCAGCGGGCCGTGGACGCTGTCATACTTCAGCAGGTGAACATTGGTGTCCACCGGGCCGAGATCGTTGATGGCGACGACCTGAATGTCCGTGCGCTTGTGTTCCAGAATGGAACGGAGAACCAATCGACCAATCCGGCCAAAACCGTTGATCGCAACACGAACAGCCATCGGGAATCCTCTATCATCCAAGTACGGCCCCGGATGCAGGAACGGGACCGGCCGTCACACGGTCTTCATGCGCGGGGTCATAGCGGATTTTTCCGCACATGCGAGAGGTTTGCGCGGTGAAAATCGCGCAATCCAATGCAGCACTTCGTGATGAAGGCAGTTAAGCCTGATTACAGGGCGTGGACGGCGAACATTGCTCCCACGAACAGGAGATAAGTGATCACCGAGATCGCTTGATGCACGCGTATCGCCTTGGGTGAATATTCCACCGGACCCCAGACGTCAGGCCACAGAACAAACGTCAGTACGAAGCTGGGTAGCGCGACCAGCGGCAGCGACCACCAACCGCTCCAGCCAAGAGTTCCCAGCACAATTGCGAAAATGACAAACGACGCGATAAAAACACCCAGCAGCACCAAAGGCTTAAGTCTGAATTTCTGCTGATGGGTGATCACGCTAGCCTTCTATGCGCTCTTTCGCAGCCGCCACCACGGCCTCAGCCGTAATGCCGAAATGCTTGTAGAGCGCCTTGTAAGGGGCCGACGCGCCAAAGCCGGTCATGCCGACAAAGCCGCCTTCCGGCCCGATCCAGCGGTCCCAGCCGTCGCGAATGCCCGCTTCCACCGCCACTTTCGGCAGTTTCCCGCCCAGCGTGTCGGCGCGGTATTTCGCATCCTGCTGCGCGAAGAGGCTGAAGCACGGCATCGAAACAACGCGCGCGCCGATCCCTTCCGCTTCCAGCGTCTTCTGGGCCTCCAGCGCGATCTCGATCTCCGAACCCGTCGCCAGCAGCACCACTTTCTCCGGCTTGGTCGCTGCCGACAGCACATAGCCGCCCTTGGCGACCAGGTTGTCGTCCGTGTGCTCCTTGCGCGCCGGGACGAGGTTCTGGCGGGTAAGGGCGATCAGCGACGGGGCGTCCGTCGAATTCAGCGCCACTTCCCACGCTTCAGCCGTCTCGACGCCATCCGCCGGGCGGAAGACCAGCAGGTTCGGAATATTCCGCAGCGAAGCCACATGCTCCACCGGCTGGTGCGTCGGGCCATCTTCGCCAACGCCGATCGAGTCGTGCGTCATCACATGGATCACGCGCTGGTTCATCAGCGCGCCAAGCCGGATCGACGGGCGTGAGTAATCCGAGAACACAAGGAAGGTGCCCGAATACGGAATGATGCCGCCATGCAGCGCCATGCCGTTCATCGCCGCCGCCATGGCGTGCTCGCGAATGCCCCAGTGGACATAACGCCCGCCATAATTCTCCGGCGTGAACGGCGCCTTGTTGGCTGCCGTGCGCGTGTTGTTCGATCCGGTGAGGTCTGCCGAGCCGCCGATCAGCTCCGGCATCAGCTCGGTCGCCACTTCCAGCGCAGCGCCAGACCATTTGCGCGTGGCGTCAGCCTTCGGCGCTTCCACGATCTTCTTCTTGTGTGCGTTGATCGCGCCTTTCAGTCCTGCTGGAACCTTGCCCGACAGCGAGGCTTCAAGCGCGCCGCGCTTGTCCGAAGCGGCCAGACGCTTCTCCCAGGCTTCGCGATGACGCGCGCCCTGCGCGCCGATCTTGCGCCACTCTTTCAGGATCTCGTCCGGGATTTCGAACGGCGCGTGCGGCCAGTCGATCGCCTTCTTCACGCCCGCCACTTCTTCGGCGCCATAGGGGCCGCCGTGCGCCGGGCCCGTGCCCGCAATCTTCGGCGCGCCATAACCGATGATGGTCTTGCACGCGATCATCGACGGGCGGTCGGAGGTCTGGGCGGCAAGGAGCGCACCGCGCACCGCATCCATGTTGTGGCCGTCCACGCGCGCCACGTTCCAGCCCGAAGCCTTGAAGCGCTTCACCTGATCCGTGTCGTCCGACAGGCCCGTACCGCCATCGATCGTCACCGCGTTATCGTCGAACAGCACGATCAGGTTCTTGAGGCGAAGGTGCCCCGCCAGCGTGATGGCTTCCTGGCTGATGCCTTCCATCAGGCAGCCATCGCCCGCGATCACATAGGTCTTGTGATCCACCAGCGCGTCGCCGAAGCGCGAGTTGAGGTGACGCTCGGCCATCGCGAAGCCAACCGCATTGGCGATACCCTGGCCCAGCGGGCCGGTCGTCGTTTCGACGCCGCGCGTATGGCCGTATTCCGGGTGGCCCGGCGTCTTCGAGCCAAGCTGGCGGAAGTTCTTGATGTCCTCGATGTCCATCTCCGGATAGCCGGTCAGATAAAGCAGCGAATACAACAGCATCGAACCGTGGCCCGCCGAGAGAATCAGGCGGTCGCGATCGGGCCATTCCGGGTTGGCCGCGTCGAACTTCAGGAATTCCTGGAAGAGCAGGGTGGCGCAGTCCGCGAAGCCGAGGGGCAGGCCGCAATGTCCGCTCTGCGCTTTTTCGACCGCATCCACGCTCAGGGCACGGATCGCGTTGGCGAGCGGAAGTTGCGGCATCAGAAGCGCTCCAGCAGGTTTTGGCGCTGATTAGCTGCGATGCGCCTCGCCTCAAAGAGGATTCACAGCCGCATCACGCCATTGCGTCACTTGCTCACAACCCTCAAAATGAATTGGACCCAGATTGGACGGGGCCTATAGGCGGGGGAATGACGCAGGCGCCTGAAGAAACGCCGGAAATCGACAGCGCGCTCCAGCAACTGGAGGCGGCCATCGACCGTCTGGAAGGCCGTCTTGATGGCCTTTTTGACCGTCTGGAGACCCATCGCGGCCGCGAACGCGAAGCCGACGCTCTCCGCATAGATCGCGCGCGTCTCGCTGGCGATCTGGATGCCGCCCGGGCTCGCGAACGCGAACTGCAACGACTGGCCGACGAAGCGTCAGAGGCCCTCGGCGCCGCCATTTCAGAAGTCCGCGAAGCGCTGGGCAAGGTCTAGCTGGTTGAATCGACACGTTATAGGTACGCTGGGTCTAGGGTAACCGTTCAAAACGGTTCATAGTGGGGCACACGAGAAGGGTGGAATCCGTGGCCAAGGCAGAACTCCAGATCGCCGGAAAGCGCTACGCGCTCAGCTGCGCTCCCGGCCAGGAAGCGCGGCTCGAAGAACTCGGCGCCCGTTTCGACCAGCGCGTGAAAGAGCTCATCGAAGCCCTGGGCGACCTCGGCGCCGAACGCCTCTTCCTCGCCGCCGGTCTCTCCATCCTCGACGAACTCGACGCGCAAGCAGCCGGCACAGGCGCCAAAGCCCTGGACGATCGCATCCGCAACCTCGAAAACCGCGCAGCCACCCTCCTGACCGACGCCGCCGCCCGCATCGAAATGCTCTCCCGCCGCGTCGACGAAGCCAGCTAACGCTGACGAACGTAGGGTGCATCAACGATGCACCACGCCACACGCCCGCCCCGTCATTCCCGCGAAAGCGGGAACCCAGGGGCTCCACCCACCACCGCGCATTCATCGCCCCGCTCCTCCCGACGAAAGTCGGGACCCAGGGGCGGCTAGTCCCACTGTCCAAGACCAACCCCAAACCCGTAGGGTGCATCGTTGATGCACCCTACAAGGCCGGAATTGGGGGATAGAGCGGAACAAATCCGCAGGACAACTTCCGCACGCCCCAAACAAATTCAGCGCGTTAGCGCGAAAGTTTGAGGGATAGAGCTGCGCAGAATCTACGGCGCCCCGTGCCGGGGTATTCTACCCCGCATGACACGACACAAA
>DAINAT010000113.1:0-11404 GCA_036733305.1 Hyphomonadaceae bacterium | reverse complement strand
CCATGCCGCTCGATGGCGACACAAGCGAGCTGAAGGCGATTGTCTCCCGGCCGCACGTCGCCACCGCCGAATTGCCACCGCCTGCCGGCGCGTCCACGACGCCTGACGAAGATGTCCCTCCCGCCAATAGTCTTGCAAGGACACAAACTGGATCGACCGACAAGGAGAACGAAAGTCAGGGAGCCGGCGCCACGACGGGGGGCGGGGATCCCCCGGAGACATCGAATGGCTCGGGTGGGCTTCCGCCTGTTGTTGGAGGGCCAGGGGGCGCGGGCGTAACGGGAGGAGGAGGCGAAGTCACCGGTACACCTGAGCCCGAGAAGGTACGCAGACGCAGATTCGGACTGGGCGTCATCGTGGCGGCGCTGGGCCTGTTGCTTGTACTGGCCGCCATCGTCGCCGCTGTCATGATGCTGGGGAAAAAGGAAGAGCAAAGGCCGGTCATCGGTGCTGACTGCACGACAAATCCGGCGGGCTGTGCGCCGGCCCAGGAAGCGCCCACCGAGGACACGCTTGAACTGTTCAAGCAGGCACTGGCGAAGAGTGACTTCGATACGGCGCGCGGTCTGCAGAGGATCCTGATCGGCCGCGGCAACGCCGAAGCCGCCAGGATATCGGCCGAACTTGCCGGCGCGCGGGACTTCAAGCCCGGCCTTTATGCGGAGCGCAATCTGCTTGAAGCCTATGATCTCTATCGGATGTCCTGCGATGGAGGAGGCGCTGCACCCGAATCCCTCGGGCGCTGGCGCCAGGATCTGGAGAGCGAACTGCAGGCCGGAGGCGGCGCACAACAGGATATGGCCGAGCTGGTGCAGACGGTTGAAGCGCTGCAGGAGGCTTGCAAACCATGAGAAGGCGCATTCTCTGCGCAGCGCTGGCCGTCGTCGCGATCGGCTTCGCCACGGCGCCGGTCAAGGCGCAACCGCCCGCGACCCCGCGTACCGCCCTGGCGCTCAAGACGCCGGATGGCCGTGATCTGGGGATCAAGCGAAGGCTCGTGTCGAAGCCGGGGGCGAAGGTGATCAACGCGCCTGGTTCCAACGACACCAAGGATTCGCCGAAGCCGTTTTCGACGCACTACATATTCGATGTCCGCACCGTGGACGGAAAAGTCTATTTCGAGGTCGGACCGCCTGGACGCCAGCCAACCGGGTGGATTGCGGCAAGCGACGCGATTGAATGGCCGAACAACGTGACCCTCGCCTTCAACGCTCCTATCCAGCGCCTGCCGGTTGCATTCTTCCGCAGTCAGGCAGCCGCCAGGCTGGCATCGGAAAGCGCGGGCGAGGCGAGCATCGCCGCTGTTAGCGCGAGAAGCGCCAGGGGCGTCCGCAATATCTCCGACGGCGTCCTGGCAATCGAAGGCGCACACGCGGACTGGCGCAAGGGCTTCTATCTGATGCCCGTACTCCAGTTCGCGCCAATCGTGAGCGAGGCCTCGCCGGCTGAAACTAGGTCGATGATGGTCAAGACAGCAGGTGTTCCACTTGCGCCGCACGAGCAGGCAGCACGATGTGGAGAAAAACCATCGATCGGCGTCGTGTTCGTGATCGACAGCACGAAATCCATGGGCCCATACATCGCGCGCACCGCCGAAGCCGTACAGACGATGGCGCAGAAGATCCGATCGTCGAATATGGGCGACCGGGTCAGCTTCGGCCTCGTCGCATTCCGCGGCGAGAAGGGGGCAGGCGGGGATGTCGGCTATCTGACAAAGGTCTTCCAGCAACTGGACGCAAGATCTGGCGCTTCGGATTTCGCATCCGTCGTGAGCCAGGTTGAAGCCGCGACTTCTTCGACCCGGACATTTTCCGAGGACGCGCTCGCCGGCGTGCTTGAGGCCCAAGGCATGGACTGGAGCCGCTTCCAGGCGCGCTGGATCGTGGTCATCACAGACGCAAGTCCACAGGAAGCGACGGTGGATGCCGATGGGGTTCGCGTCGATATCCCGGGCGTAGCTTCGTCCTTGTGGGACAAGGACAAGATCGGCCTGATGGCGCTGCACCTGCAGACGCCGGAGGCAAAACGAGCAGGCGACATCGCAAAGGCGACGGAACGTCTTCGCAAGCTTGCCACTGCCGACAATGCTGGCGTTGCCTACTATCCGGTCGACGGGGGCGATGTCGGTGAGTTCGGGCGACAGATCGATATTGCGACCAAAGGGATGCTGGAGGACATCGACATCAGCCTCGGGCAGCTTCAGGCGAAGACCGGGCAGGGCGATGCGTTGCGCGATATCGGTTACGCCCAGCGTGTGGTCTGGCTTGGTCGCTGCGAGGACGCATCGCCGCCAGCCGTCGAAGGCTGGATCCTCGACCGCGCCGTGTTTCCCGAGGGCGCAACGTCGGAAGCTGAAAGGGTCGCGTTTGTCCCGCGCATCCTCCTCACCCGACTTCAGCTGGACCAGCTGGTTCAATCCCTTTCTGCCGTGCTCGATGCATCAACCGCCTCGCCGGAAGCAGGCGCGGATATCTTCTTCGAAGGTATCGCTTCGCGTCTGGCGCTTGCTGCGACCGACCCTGGCCAACTGCCCGGCGGGGCATCTGGCGTTCAGGAAAACGCCGGCAAGGAGGGATCGCTGGGCGACATGTTGCCAGCGTATCTGAGCGTCATCCCTTACAAGCCCGACTTCCTCACGCTGACCCGTCGCGAATGGGATGCCCTCTCGCCCCAGCGAAAGGATCAGTTCCGACAGAGCCTGCGTTTCCGTGTGGACAATCTGAAGGCAATCTACAACGACCCGGACGTCTGGTTCTCGCTTCATGATCAGTCGGACAGGCTCGAGCAGGTGACCCCGGTTCTCCTGAGACTGTTCCCCTAGCGATGCCCCCACAGATCCTGCGTCTGGAGGCCTGCAGGTGTGTCCTCTCGGACGGTGCACGCCGTTTCACGCTGGAAGCCCGGAACATGACGGTCGCCGCCGGCGAACGCGTCGCCATCGTTGGGCCGAGCGGTATCGGCAAGTCGACCCTGCTCGAGATGTTGTGCCTGCTGCGCGCGCCTGATCAGGGCGTCCAGTTCGAATTCGACGATGGTGAGACGATGCTTGACCTGCTGCGTGCCTGGCAGCGACACGACGAGCGCATGCTCAATGGTCTTCGCAGCCGCAGACTGGGCTATGCTCCCCAGCGCGGCGGATACTTTCCGGCGCTGAGCGTCGACATGAATGCATTGTTACGCGGAGATCTGGCGGGGCAGGAACGATCGCGCACGCGCAAGATGACAGACATGCTGGCGCGCGACCTGTCGCTGACAAGTCGCGAACGATCGGCCCGGCCGGATCGTCTCTCCGCCGGCGAGCGGCAGCGAGGCGTGCTGCTGCAAGCCATGGTGCATTCGCCCGCGCTCGTGATTGCCGATGAGCCGACGGCCGCCCTTCATCCCACGCAGGCAGAAGCGGTGCTGCGCGTCATGGCAGGTCGTTGCGCTGCAGTCGGCGCAGCGCTGATCATCTCGACCCATGACATCGAGCTGGCAAGGCAGCTCGGGTTCCGCCTGATCGTTGCCCGGAGCACAGCTTCTCCCGGCATGGTCGAGACGACATTCGACGGTCGCACATGAAGGCGTCAGCCACTCAGGCCGCCTGGAGCGTGCGCCTTGCAGTGGCGGACCTTACGCACGCGCCCATTCGCTCAATGCTGGACTGCATCGGCATGGCCGCGGTCCTGGCCCTTCTGATCGTTATGTGGGGTGTGAAGACAGGGCTGGTCGAAGGGTTTGCAACGCAGCGGCTGGAAACAGCCGAAGGTCTTCGCGTCTACGTCACCGCTCAGTCTCCTATCTCGCTGGACCAGGTCACATGGCTGCGCAGACAGCCGGAGACCGCCTTCGTCCAGCCCAACATCTCGTTCTCGAACAGTCGTGGCCTGATGCAGGTGATGCACGCCGGGTCGGTGGTGCGAAGCGATGTCCTCCTGCTGCCGACTGGCGCCGGAGATCCTCATCTTCCTCAAGGCATTGGCGCGCCGGGACCAGGCGAGGTCGTGCTCGGCGATGATACAGCGCAGGCGCTTGGATTGAAGCAAGGCGACCGGCTCCAGCTGCTTATGGATGCGCGCAGTGCGGATCAGAGCGAGCACCGTACGCTGCTGGTTCGCGGCATTGCGCGTACATCGCGCTGGTTCGATCGCGTCGCGTTGCTTGATCCAGCCCTGGTGCTCGAGATCGAGGCGCGTGCAACGGGTGCCGCACCTGCACTGCAGCCGCCGCAATCATACGCCAGCGTGCGTCTCTACGCTCGCTCTTCACAGGATGTCGCGCGCCTGGTCAGCAGGATGCGGGGCGAAGGGTGGAACGCACAGGCCCGCGAATTGCTCATCAACGAGCGGAAGGCGATCGAGGCGCTGGTGGCGTCAATCTTCTGGACGATCTTCCTGCTCGCCGCCGCCGCCCTGTCCGTGATCATTGGGCTTGGCCTGGTCAGTCGGGCGCAGTCCCTCGTGAAACCCCTCATGGCGATGCGCGTGAACGGTATGACGCGCCTGGCCGTGATGGCTGTGCCGTTCGTGCAGGCAGGATTGCAGTCGACACTGGCGTGGTTGATCGCAGTGAGCGTGTCATATGGCGTTGCGACCGCTCTCAACACGCTCCTGCCGGTCTGGCTCGACATCATTGATGTGACCAGCCAGCCATGCATCATCGATCCTGGTGTCGTCCTGATCATCGGCGCCGGGCTGCTCGCGACCACGCTTGCCGCCACGGCGGCTGCCGCCCCCTTCTTCGATTCATCACGCGACCTCAAAGGAGCTGTAGGGTGATCCGGACTTCGATGTGCCTGGCCCTGGCTTTGCTCTGCTCTGCCTGCGGTGGAGGAAGCAGCGGCGACACAGCCGGTTTCGCGAGCGGTGACGCTTCACCGTGGAAGTCGGAGGAATGGAACCCGGCAAGTCGCGAGGCTGACCTGGTGCTCCCGATGCCATGCGGCGGATCGATGGCGTTCCGCAAGGTGGTCACCCGGACCGAAGACAACTGGCTGTCGGATGTCGCCATCCGCATGGGCGCGCCTGATAGCGGCGAACAGTATGCCGACTATGTCTGGGACGCAGCGATCGCTGGATCGCTGAGCACCTCTGCCTCATCTGCGCAGCGGTTCTACTATATCGGCCAGTATGAAGTATCGAACCGTCAGTGGGCGTCCCTGATGAAGTCCGAATGCCGTGGCGGGGAGGGCGCCGATGCCCTGTTGCCCGCGGCAAACGTCAACTGGTTCGACGCTGTCGAATTCCTGCAGCGCTACAACACCTGGCTTCTCACGAACAAGTTCGACGCCATGACGGCCATCGATCCCGATGGCGCGTTTGTGCGCTTGCCAACTGAAGCTGAATGGGAGTTCGCCGCGCGCGGAGGGGAGGCAGTGCAGGACGAGGAGACCCGCCGTGGACGCATGTTCCCGATGGACGGCGCCCTCGAGACCTACGTCCAGCATTACGGCGCAGCCTCTTGCAACGGAAAGGTTCAGCCCATCGGCGGGCTCAAGCCCAATCCGCTGGGTCTGTTCGACGTTGTCGGCAATGTGTCCGAGCTGACGCAGGACGCCTTCCGGCTGAATGCCGGTGGTCGACTACATGGCGAAGCGGGCGGCTATGTTGCGCGCGGCGGCTCGTGCCAGACGCCAGCCGAACTTGTCGCCACATCCCTGCGCGAAGAGCAGCACATCGTTGATCTCAAAAGGAAGTCGCTCCTGCGTCCGGAGTTCAGCGGCATGCGCCTCGTCATAAGCGGCGCCACGCTTTCAAGCGAGCGCCGGATCAACGAGTTGCGCGAGGACTTCGAAGCGCTCGGCGAACTTTCTCCTGCTGATGCAGCCGAGAAAACGCAGCGTATACTGGACGCCATCAAGGACGAGAAAACGAAGCAGCTCGTGCTGGATCTCAAGACGGAGTACGACCGGGAGCTTACCCACCGCGCGCAGGTCGAAGCCAGGGCGGCGAGGTCCATGCTCACGTCCGGAGCGATCCTGGTGCGCGACTATCGCCAGGACATCAACGAGATGCGTCGGCTGCTGCCCAATTGTGAAATCAATGACCCCAGTCAGCCGCGTTATCAGAACTATTGCCAGCAGGCCCAGGACTTTCGCGCTGCTTCAGAGATGACGCGGACGCTGTATGGCGACCTGCTGTTCCGCCTGGCCGACGACGTCCCACAGAAGGTCCTCATGGGGCAGCGGGATCTTGCCAAGGCGAGCGTGCGCGGATCTTCGCGCGGCGCTGAATTCGTCGATCTGCTCCTTTGCCAGGTGATCGACTACAAGCGCAATCCGCGGAGCGACATCGGAATCTACTTCGAGCAGATGCTCGCTCTCAGTAAGGCGCCGTGTGACCCTTCATCGGCTAAGTAAAATTCCTGGACACTAGGGCTTTGAGACGGGTCCCTTCGGCTCAAGCCGGGGATTTGGTGGCTGCTCCGGCGGGCTCTTGGGAGGCGTTGCAGGCGGATTGGCAGCTGCATTGAAGATCGGCGTCAATCCGCCTGCAACGCCATTGAACTTGCGCTGCAGATAGCCAGGCACCGGAGCCCCTTTGACATTGCCGCGAGAAGCAACAGGCGCCGGGCCCCGATTTCGGGAAGCCAGCGGGCCGAGGACCTGACGTGGCGGCGTAACGCGGTTCTGCGCCGCGGCGCGAGGCGGCTGACCCATGCTTGCCTTGTTGAAACGTGGCGACAGCGCAGCAGCTCTGCCAGGCGCCGGCGCTGCCCGTCCGGACATCGCTGCACGCCCCGGCACCGCGCCGGGGCGGGGCCCGGCCTTGGCGGCGGAGTTGAAGGCAGGTCGCGCCTGAGGTCGCGGCTGCGCGGCGCGGTTGAAGCTCGGTGTCGCCCGGGGCGCACCAGACGCCTGAGGCCGAGGTGCAGACGGGGCGCGTCCTCCAGGGGGCGCAGCTCGACCCCCGCCGCCGCGCGCCTGCGCCAGTTCGTTGTGCTGGCCTGTGTCGGACAGGAGTGGTCTGTCCGGGCTGGATTGCGCATTTGCAGGCGTACAGGTCAGCGCGAAGGCAATCCAGGTACTCGCAAGCATCGCATGAAGCCGCCTTGCCGTTCCACCCACGATGAATTCCCCCAGGACGCGATCAATAAGTGCAGATTCAAATTGAACTGTGCTGCAGCAGTAATACTGTCCGAAATAGAGCGCTCACGCAACGCACCGGGGGACATTTCGTGCACAGTATCCATACGTGGATTGTCGCTGGCCTGATCTTGACCTGCGCCGGCTCTGCGCATGCGCAGGCGTCGCTCAACCCTGCAGCCGCCTATGCCATGGCCAAAAGCCAGCTGAGTAGCGGCAAGGCCGAGCAGGGTCTTGAGACCATGGGGCAGGCGGCGATCGGCGGCTCTGCTGATGCGCAGGCCTACATGTCCAGGGCCTGCGGCATGTTCGATGCCAACGCGCCCGACAAGATCAAGGCTGCCGATCCTGCCTTCTCCAAGCTGGATGGCGCATTCGTCGGAGCACTCGCCTGCGAAATTGCTTTCCGCGCAGCGCAGCCGAACACAAAAGGATGGGAGGACGCAGGTTATCGATACGCCTCGGCAATGGCCTTCTTCGATGACTACGCGGCCATCGGAGAAACGCTGCTGACGCTTGGCGAATCGTCGGACCCTACGATTTCCGATGGAGCGATCGGGTCTGTCGCCGACCTCTGTTCTAGCATGGCCGGCAATCCGTCGGATCCCAAGGTTGGTTCCAGGGGCGTCACATCGGGCTCGATCCAACTTGATCGCGCGGCTCCGGTCTGCGAGACGGCCGCGTATCTCTGGCCAGACAATGCTCAGCTCCACCACAATCTTGCGCGGATCTACATGGCTTCTGGCCAGACAGCTGATGCAGACGCCGCGAACGCTGAGGCGAAGCGCCTCGGGTATCAGCTTGTTGCAACGCCTCCGACCCCGCCTCAGTTGGCTCAGAACAGCGGGGCGCCTTACGCGGGCGGTCCGAAAGCGGTAGCAGGCGGCAAGTACGGCGCGTTCAATCGCCCTGATATCCTTGAGGCTCTCGTTCGGCGGGATGCTGCGACGCTGAACAAGAACAAGCAGGAAACCATCATGTATCTGGCGGTGCTGTCAGAGATCCTGCATGATCCGCAGGCCTATTTCCGCGCTGGCGTCGAGTACGAGTTGGCGCTCGACCCCATTCTCGAGCCGCGGATCAACTACATGATGCAGAGCAATCCTGACCTGTTGAACTCGATGGCCATGACAGGCCTTGAAAGCATTCTCGGTTGTGTTCTTCGTCTTGCTGAAGCGCGCCAGGTAAACGTCAACAACGGGACATTCGATTTCGCATCTGAAGCTGTTGCCTGCAACAAGGGGGCAGTCACATCCAAGATGCAGGACATCACGATAATCAAGGCATATGCCACGCAGGACGCAAAGCGCCTGATCGTTCTCTGGATGACTGATCCTCAGGGTTTCAAGGATGTCTACCAGGGCATTCGCGCTTACGTTGGATAGCAGCCAGGGCCGAGGCGCGATGTCATAGCCCGCCTGAAACATATCTATCCGACTCGACGGCGCGCTGACGAAGATAGTCAACCAGTCCTTGCGTGAAGATATAGTGGGCTTCCATCGCAGAGAGGCATCTGTCTGACGCGGGGAAGAGGGCGGCGCGATTGCGCTCAGAGCCTCGAGTGCTCCTACGAAGTCGCCGGGTTCTCTGGCGCACGCGCGCGCCAGAGTGTCCGGGTCACCCAGGGTGCGGTACGGGCGGCGACCGGCACTACGCGGCCGGTGTGGGATTCGTGGACGAACTTGGATGCGACCATCCCTATCCACAAGCTGTCTTCAACGTGCTGGCATTGACCATTCAAGCGCGCGGCCAAGCTGCTGACGGGCGCCCTGGCTTGTTTGTGCGATCGTGCGTACTCGATCGGCCACCGACGCAATGCGAGTGCATGAGAGGCAAGCTGGAGACCATGGTCCCTGGCGTGACCGACCGGCGGTACGATCCATCGATGATAACGACCGCAACAAAAAACATTACGGTCGCTACTGAGTTGATGGCTTGCGGCGCGGTACTTTACTAGTGCCGCTGCACTGAGGATTTGACGGGTTGGACTGTGGCCTCAGCGGAGGACGGGCAGCGCCTCTGGCGGGATCAGCAGCCGGATGCTTCGGGCGACGCCGGGCTCCCCTTTGATGAGGTAGAGGCGTTCGAGCGTGATGACCATCTGGTGGACCGATGGGGGCGTAACGCTGAAATAGCGTGCCGTGTCTAACGCCACCGCCCAGCTTGCGGGCGATCCTAAGAGCATTCGAGAGGCCTTTATCGGCTTCCAGCGAGGGCTCTGCTAGTACTCCAGTTGCGCATTAGAGCCTGACCGAAAAGAAATGGGATCAGCAAAGGAAGAAAAATGTCCACAGATAAGCCAAAAAATGAAGAGAAACGACCGCCCAAGAAAAAGAGGCTTGGTGACCATAGGCCGTCTGCAGAAGACTGGAAGAGATATGGGGACAAAGCGCAGCAAGAGGAAGACCAGCGCGACCAATGGATAAGAGATGAAATCAAGAAACATCGGACATCTTCGCCTAATCCTACTGAGTCAGAAAATCCTTGAGGAGATTCGCATCGCGTCGAGCTTCTGTAAGCTGGCGATTCGTTGAACAACCGAGGTTGGTACAATGGATCGTTCTAGCATCGCCAGCGAAGCGCGGTTTGAAGCCTATGTCGAGGCCTTGATCGGGGTGCTCGGGCATGCCGACCGGGCCGAACCGATGCGGGATTACTGCACCGGCCTGTTGCTACCGATGGAGCGCAAGAGCGTCTCGAGTTCTGCTACCACCTCCGCTCCTTCGTCGCCGAAGACTGATCCGCTCCCTGAAAAGTCCCTCGTTCTGAACTGGAAAATTCCGCGCTAGTTTCCCTGGCTGGGAGGAGCGTAAGGCAATGAAGGCATCGAAGTTTTCGGACGCCCAGAAGGCGTTCATCATCCGGCAGGGTGATGACGGAGCACCGGTCGAGGAGGTCTGCCGCAAGGCAGGCATCAGCCAGGCGACCTACTATGCGTGGAAGAAGAAGTACGCCGGCATGATGCCATCCGAGATGAAGCGCATGCGCGAACTCGAGGAAGAGAACAGCCGGCTGAAGCGGATCGTGGCGGACCTGTCGCTTGATCGCGCCATGTTGCAGGATGTCATCAAGCGAAAGCTCTGAGGCCTGCGCGCAAGCGCAAGCTGGCGGGGGAGATGATGAGCGAGTGGTCGATCTCGCAGCGGCGCGTCTGTCGCGTGCTGCAGCTTGATCCGAAGAGCTACCGCTACAAGTCTCGCCGTGCCGCGCAGGCCGCGCTCGAAGCGAAGATCAAGGAGATTTGTCACACGCGTATTCGCTACGGATATCGTCGCGTGCATGTCTTGCTGCGGCGGGAGGGGTGGATGATCAACTGGAAGAAGACGCGACGCATCTATCGCGAGTTAGGCCTGCAAATGCTATCGAAAACGCCGAAGCGGCGCGTGAAGGCGGCGCTGCGCGATGACCGCGCACCGCCTTCACGCGCTCACCAGACATGGGCGATGGATTTTGTGCACGACCAGTTGGCGACCGGCTCGAAGTTGCGCATTCTCACCATCGTGGATCTGTTCTCGCGGTTCTCCCCGACGATCGATCCGCGCTTCAGCTACCGCGGCGAGGATGTGGTGAGGACCCTGGAACGCGTCTGCGCTGAGGTCGGCTATCCAGACTCGATCCGCGTCGATCAGGGCTCCGAGTTCATCTCACGCGATCTCGATCTGTGGGCCTATCAGAACAACGTCACGCTCGACTTCTCCCGGTCAGGCAAGCCAACGGACAATGCATTTATCGAGGCGTTCAATGGCCGGCTTCGCGCCGAGTGCCTCAACACCCACTGGTTCCTGACGCTCGAAGATGCGCGTCGGAAGTTGGAGAATTGGCGGAGGGACTATAACGAGCTAAGACCACACGGCGCGATCGGGAACAAAGCCCCGATAACGCTGATCGATCGCCCGGTTGCAACCAGCCCAACCAGGCGATCAGAGGCCGGATTTTCCAGCTTCGGATGAGGGCAAGTTGGGGAGCGCTTCACCAGGTGACGGACTCTCCATTCAAACGAGGGACCACGCGGGGCTCAGACCATCGCAGATCTAGTTATAAGATACTGCGCTACGCAAAATATTACTCTCGCAAGGCAAACTCTAGAATTTCTTTCGGGCATATATTTCGGCACAGGCCGCAGAAAAACGTTTCTCGTCTATTTCTTCTACTTCGTAGCTGGTTTCAATGCGCGAAAGATATTTCCCATCATATTTCAAAGACTGTGTTTCCGTGTCGGGAACTTGGGCTCCCCTTTTCAACGGGCGACCTTCATGTTCAGTGAACACCACTCTCACGGCGACGGCACTCCCCAAAACATAGTATTTGTATGTTTCCGCCATCTAAGCTTTCCTGACTTTG
>DAINAT010000112.1:0-11690 GCA_036733305.1 Hyphomonadaceae bacterium | reverse complement strand
AAACGGGCGTGCTGGGGGCGGTTGTGCAGACCGACAAGCCCGACGTATACCCCGCGACTGCCGGGGTGGCCTGCCGCATGGCGCGGATGGGGTCACAGCTGGCCGGGTTCCCGTGGTGGACCCTGACTGTTTGAGACCCCCGACCTGAGACTGAGACTATGTTCGAGATCAGCGCAACGGCGAGCTTCGAGGCGAGCCATTACATCGAAGCCGAAAAGGGCGCCCCGCACTACAAGCGGGTGCATGGGCATTCGTTTGTCGTGACCGCGGCTGTCGCCTCGCAGCATCCGGATGAGGATGGCTGGGTGATGGACCTCGGCGCGCTGGAAGATCTGCTCAAGCGGACGCTCGCAGAACTCGATCATTCGGTGCTGAACGAGATACCGGGCCTTGAAAAGCCCACCTTTGAGCACATCCTTCTGTGGATCGAAGCAAAGATGAAGGCCGAGGGCGTTACCCCCTCGCGACTCGAGATCGAGCGGCCTACATTGAAACAAAGGGCGATCTACACGCCCCGATAGAGGAGCGTGCCCATGGCCAAGCCCAGCGAACCCAAGAAACCCGCCGCGAAAGCAGCTCCCGCAAAAGTAGCGCCTGAGAAGGTGGCTCCGGCGAAGGCGACTGCGAAGAGTCCCCCTGCCAAAGACAAGAGCGGCGAGACGCCGGTGAGCTCGAAAGAGACCCCTGCTGCGGCGAAGACCAAGGCCGGCGCCGCCGAAGCGGCAGGCCCCGATCATTCGAGCCAGGCCGAACGCGCCAAGGCGCTGTTCGAGAAGCTTCACGGCGCATCGGCCCAGCGCAATGCAGGCGGCCCGCCGGGCGCCAAGGGCAAGGGCGGCTTTGATCCGCGGCAGACCAGCGGCGGCAAAGGCGGCATGGGCGGCGCCCATAACCAGATGATGCGCCGGACGCAGAGCCGCGGCGGTGGCGGGGGCGGCGGTGGTGGCGGCGGTGGGCAGGTCTAGCCTTATCGCTGAAACGTAGGGTGCATTGAAAATGCACCGCAAACGCCCGTCGCAGTCACGGTGCATCTTCGATGCACCCTACGGTTTTCCATCGTCGTCATTCCTGCGGAAGTTGGGGGCGCAAGCGTCGGTGTGTGCGGCCCCTGGGTTCCCGCTCGCCGCTTCGCGTCGTCGGGAATGACGAGGTTTGATTTTGAAACGTCTCGACTTGTCATCCCGGCCGTACCCCGGAAGCGCGTAGTGCTATCCGGGGGAAGAGCCGGGAACCATTGAGCCATCGTCGCGCTCTCGCAATGGGTCCCGGATAGCGCTGCGCGCTTCCGGGATGACAAGCGGTGGGGCTTACATAGGGCGGGACAAGCCGCCCCTTGGTCCCGACTTACGTCGGGAGGAGCGGAACGAAGAACGTGCACGTGTGGTTGGAGCCCCTGGGTCCCGGCTTATGCCGGGAGGAGCGGGGCGCGAGGAATGCGCGGTGGGGCTTGGTGCATCGTTGATGCACCGTGCGGTTAGCTTTCCACCGCTTCCAGGGCTTCGAGCCATTCGGCTTCGGCGGCGTCGAGTTGGGATTGGAGTTTGGCGCGGCCTTTTAGTTTGGCTTCGGCGTCGGCCTTGTGGGTGAAGGTGTCGGGATCGCCGAGGTCGCGGTCGAGGAGTTCGAGGGCGGCGCGGGCTTTTTCGACTTCTTTTTCGGCCTGCTCGATACGGTGCTTCTGCTTGAAGGACATTTTCGCCTTCGGCTTGGCTTCGACTTTCGGCGCGGCTTTCTTCTCTTCGGCCTTCAGAGCGGCGGCGGCGATCTCGGCGCGGGCGATGGCGTGTTGCTTGTTTTCTTCGGGGCGGTCGGCGGCGAGGACGAGCGCCTTGTAGTCGGCGAGGTCGCCGTCATACGGGTTGGCCTTGCCGTTGTTGACCAGCCAGAGGCGGTCGGCGACGGCTTCGGCGAGATAGGTGTCGTGGGTGATGACCAGCACGGCGCCGTTGAATTCGTTGAGCGCGTAGATGAGCGCTTCGCGGCTATCGATATCCAAGTGGGACGTCGGTTCGTCGAGGATGAGGATGTGCGGTTTCTTGTAGGTGGTGAGGCCCATCAGGAGACGCACCTTCTCGCCGCCTGAGAGCTTGTCGACTTTCGTTTCGCACTTCTCGTGGCCGAAGCCGAACTGGGCGGCGAGCGCACGCACCTGCGCCTGGCCGGCGTTGGGGATCAGGTCTTTCACGTGATCGAGCACGGTTTCGCCGGCGCGCAGTTCGTCGAGCTGATCCTGGCTGAAATAGCCGATGCGCAGGTTCTTCGAGGCGCGGCGGACGCCCTGCAGCAGCGGGAGCTTCTGGGCGATGGATTTGACCAGCGTGGTCTTGCCCTGCCCGTTGGCGCCGACGATGGCGATACGGTCGTCGAAGTCGAGACGGAGCGAGACGCGGTCGAGAACCGGGTGGCCCTCGGCATAGCCCATATCGACCTTGTCGAGTTCGAGGATGGGAGAGGCCAGCTCTTCGACTTCGTAGAACTTGAACGGCGTCGTGCGTTCAGCCAGCGGCACGGTGATGACCGTCATCTTCTCCAGCATCTTCATGCGGGACTGGGCCTGAGCAGCCTTGGAGGCTTTGGCTTTGAAGCGGTCGATGAAGGATTGCATGTGCGCGCGTTGCACATCCTGCTTTTCCTTCTGGGCGGCGAGGTGCTGCGTGCGTTCGGCGCGGCGTTGCAGGTAGGTGTCGTAGCCGCCGACCTGCAGGACGAGCTTGGTGTTTTCCAACGCGAGGATGTGTGTGACGGAGCGGTTGAGCAGGTCGCGGTCGTGGCTGACGATGACGACGGTGTGCGGATATTTGCGCAGGTAGGTTTCGAGCCAGGCGGCGCCTTCGAGATCGAGATAGTTGGTCGGTTCGTCCAGCATCAGCAGGTCGGGCTGGGCGAAGAGGACGCCGCCGAGGGCGGCGCGCATGCGCCAGCCGCCCGAGAATTCCTTGCAGGCGCGCGAGAGGTCGTTCTGGGTGAAGCCGAGGCCGACGAGGATTTCGGCGGCGCGGGCTTCGCCCGACCATGCGTCGATGTCGGCGAGGCGTTCGTGGATCTCGCCGATGCGGTCCGGGTCTTCGCAGGTGTCGGACTCGCGCATCAGGCTGGCGCGTTCGGTGTCGGCTTCCAGAACCACATCAAGAAGCGTCATGTCGTTGGCGGGAACTTCCTGCAGGACGTAGCCCATCTTGGCGCCGCGGTTGATGCGGACCGTGCCATCGCCATTGCCCTCGCCCTTGGCGAGTTCCTCACGGATGATGCGCAGCAGGGTGGATTTGCCCGTGCCGTTGCGGCCGACGAGGCCGACTTTCCAGCCGTCCGAAATCTGGGCGGAGGCGCCTTCGAACAGGGCCCGGCCATCGATGCGGAATGTCAGGTCGTTGATGTGGAGCATAGGGGCGGTGTCGTGTTCTTTGGGGGGAGGTTTTGCGGGCTCTATGGCGGGTTCGCCGCGCCGCGTCAAACACGGGACGGTTATTGCGGGAATGGTTGGTAAACTGCGGTGTTTCGGGACCGGATCGAGCGGCTATTGCGGGGGTTCGACGTGGCCGCCGAAGCCGAAGCGCATTGCCGACAGGAGCTTGTCGCCGAAGGTGGCGTCCTGGCGGCTGCGGAAGCGGGCGAACAGGGCGGCCGAGAGGACGTTGGCCGGGACAGCTTCTTCAATCGCCGCCTCGATCGTCCACCGCCCTTCGCCTGAGTCCGCGACATTCCCCTGGAAGCCATCCAGCTTGTGATCGCTCGCCAGCGCGCTGGCGCAGAGATCGAGCAGCCAGGACGAGACCACGCTGCCACGCCGCCAGACCTCGGCGACGTCTGGCAG
This sequence comes from Hyphomonadaceae bacterium, assembly GCA_036733305.1. Taxonomy (GTDB): domain Bacteria; phylum Pseudomonadota; class Alphaproteobacteria; order Caulobacterales; family Hyphomonadaceae; genus UBA7672. Next base: position 7,879 of record DAINAT010000112.1, on the reverse strand, counting down.
GTTGATGTCGAAGCGTTCGTTTTCGGGCAGGCCCGGCGAGGCCTTATTGCGGAGGATGTCAAAGCCTTCGGCATAGGCCTGCATCAGGCCGTACTCGATGCCGTTGTGAACCATCTTCACGAAGTGGCCTGCGCCTGCAGGGCCGGCATGGATATAGCCGCGTGTGGCACGCTCATCGAGGCCGTCACGTCCCGGGGTCAGTGCAATGCTGCCGGCGCCGGGCGCGAGCGTTGCGAAGATCGGGTCGAGGTAGTCGACAGTCGCCTTGTCGCCACCGATCATCATGCAGTAGCCACGCTGCAGCCCCCATACACCGCCGGACGTGCCGACATCGATATAGCGCCGTCCCTTGGCTGCGATTGTCGCGGCGCGACGGATGTCGTCCTTGTAGAAGGTGTTGCCGCCATCGATGATGATATCGCCTGGCTCTGCGATCTCGCTGAGTTCGTTGATGGCGCGCTCAGTCACATCACCCGCCGGCAGCATCACCCAGAAGATCCGCGGCGCCGTCATCTGCGCGGCCACGTCCTTCAGCGACGTCGCCGGTATCGCTCCCTCGCTGGCTAGCGCCGCGACCGGTTCCGGGCTGCGATTGAATACCACGACCTCATGCCCGCCGCGCATCAAGCGTCGGGCGATATTTGCGCCCATGCGGCCAAGTCCGATCATCGCCAGGCGCATCGTTGTGTTTCTCCGGTTCGGGGACGGGATGTTTGTAGCGGAAACGCGCTAACCGGTCGATCCGCGGGCAGCCCGCACCTGCCTCACCGCCAGGCACAGATCACCCGAGGATTCCAGCGGATTTTTGCTACAGGCGGGCTTGCAGGTTGCTATCGGCGGAGGGATGGTCCGCCCGCGCCGGACACCCTGCCCGCCGGCCACCCTTTCTCAGGCTGGCTGATGGCGCTTACCGAAAAAACCAAGGCGAAGCCCAAGCATAAAGATCCGATGAGTTCGGAGACCTGGCGGCATGCAGCGCTTGTGGCTGTGCTGGCCTGGGCGGGCGTGGGCGCGGACAGTCTTTCCTCGGCCAACTATGGCCCGGAGGAGGCGTACAAGTCTCTGCACCTGTCAGGGCATGAGCCGCTGGTGATGTGGCTGGCGCTGATCACGGCGCTGACCGTGGTGGTGATCTCGCTGGCCTATGTGCAGATCATCCGGCTGTTTCCGAACGGGGGCGGCGGGTACAAGGCGGCGACCAAGCTGGTGCATCCTTATGCGGGGCTGCTGTCTGGCTCTGCGCTGATTGTCGATTATTCGCTGACGATTGCGATTTCGATCGCGGCGGCGGCGGATGCGATGTTCAGCCTTGCGCCGAGCCTGATCCCGTTCAAGCCGTATGCACTGGCGGCGGCGCTGGGCTTTTTGCTTTTCATCAACCTGCGGGGTGTGCGGGAGTCGGTGCTGGTGCTGGCGCCGATCTTCTTCGGCTTCCTGGCTGTGCACGTGATCCTGATCGGGTTCGGCCTGTTTGCGCAGAGCGACAGGCTGGTGGAAGCCGTGGTGGATGCCGAGCGGCATATTGAAAGCGTCACAAACGAGAGCGGGATCTGGGCGCTGATTGCGATCATCGCGACGGCTTATGCGGCGGGGGCCGGGACCTATACGGGGATCGAGTCGCTGTCCGAGAATGCGCACACCTTGAAGCCTCCGCGGGCGCAGACGGGGGCGCGGGCGATGGCTCTGATTGCGCTGTCGCTGGGGCTGCTCGCGGGCGGGATCATGCTGCTCTACACGGTGTGGCTGCCAGAGCTGCAGGAAGGCAAGACGCTGAACGCCGTGGTGTTCGAGGCGACTGTGCTGAAGCTGTTCCCGGGGCAGGAGTTGCTACAGCAGGGCATCCTGATTGTGGCGATGGTGTTTGCGGCGACGCTGTTGCTGGTGGCGGCGTCATCGGGGTTTCTGGGCGGGCCGGCGGTGTTGGCGTGGATGGCGCTGGACAAGTGGGCGCCGCATTCGTTTGCGCACCTGTCGAACAAGCTGGTGGCGCAGAATGGCGTGCTGGCGATGGGGGTGTCGGCGGGCGTCCTGCTGCTGTTCACCGGGGGGCAGGTTCATAGCCTGGTCGTGCTGTATTCGATCAACGTGTTCCTGACCTTCAGTCTCTCTCTGGCGGGGTTGGCGCGGTATAACCTGACCCACCGGCGCGAGATGAAGACCGGCGTGTGGGTGAGCCGCACGGTGATCTCGCTGATTGCGGTGACGGTGGCGGCGGCCATTCTTGTGACGCTGTTCCTGGCGAAGTTCAGCCAGGGGGCGTGGGTGGCCGTGGTGGTGGCATTGCTGCTGGCGGCGTGCGGCTACTGGATACGCGACCACTATCAGCGGTTTGACGCCTCGATGCACAAGACGTTCGACGACCTGCTGATGCGTGACCCGGAAGCGGCGATCGAAATTCCCAAGCCGTTGAAGATGAAGCGGCCGGTGGGGATCATCACGGGCTCGCAGGGGGCGGCGGGGCTGCATGCGTTGATGCATGCGCAGCGGCTGTTCCGGGGGCAGTTCGATAGCGTGCTGATCATCTCTGCCGGGGAAGTGGATGCCGAGGCTTATGGCGGGCACGAGGCGCTGGAGCGGCTCAAAAGCCAGGTGGGCGAGCGGTGCGGGAAGATTGCGGCGTGGTGCCGGGATCATGGCATGCCGGCGAAGGTCTATACCGGCTTTTCGACAGATGCGGTGGAGACGCTGCAGGAGCTCTGCCTGAAGGCGCTGAAGGATTATCCGAACGCGATCTTTGTGGCGACGCGGCCGATAACCAAGCCGCATGGCTGGGCGTCCACCCTGTTGCATGGCGGCACGGCGCTGAGCCTGCAGCGCAGGCTGCACGGGCATGATGCGCCGCTGATCGTTCTGCCGATGCGGGTGGATATCGGGCCGGACAGGCTGTTCCTGCGCGCTGAGACGAGCGTGGAGAGCGATGGGCCGGTTGTGCCGGGGGTGAAGGCGGTGGAGCCGGAGGATGGGGCTGGGTGAAGCCGTGGGGCGTTAAGCGGGAGTGCGGCGCATCTGCGATGCACCCTACGGGTTGGCGGCCTTCCCTGCCCCCAGCGACAAACAAAAAGCCCGGCTGTTTCCAGCCGGGCTTTTCGATTTCGGAGATCGTGAGCCTTACGACTTGGCGATCGCGAGCCAGGACTTGGCGAGCCAGGCTGCGCCGTTGTCGGCTTTGATCGACTGCCAGGTCTTCGTGGCGTCGGATTTCTTGCCGCCTTTGTACTGGGCGATGCCGAGGCGGACCTTCACGAGGTCGGTCACGCCCGGGTCCATGTTGCCCTTGGCGAGCGCTTTTCCGTAGAGGTCGATCGACTTGGCGTACTCGCCGGCGCCGAGATACGATTCGGCGACGCTGGAGTACTGGTCGCCGGTCGTCTTCGTGGCGGCTTCAGCTTCCGACTTGGCCAGGTTGGCCGCCTTGTCAGCTTTCGCGTTGGTTTGCGCCAGAGCGTAAAGACGCTTGTTGCGCTCTGCATCCTTGTCCGATGCGCCGCCGAGCGTGCCGGCCTTGAAGAGCGGGGCCCAGATTTTTTCGGCCTCGATCGCGTTGCCGCGGTTGAGCGCCATGTCGGCCATCTCTTTTTGCTCGGTCACGTTGAGCTTCACGCCAGCCGTGTCGAGCGCGCGATAGACGTCGAGCAGAGCGTCGTTCGATTTGTACTTCGGCTCTTTCTTGGTGCGCTCGATGAGCATGCGCCAGTAGTTGTCGTTCTTCATCACCGGAGCGATGCGTTCGACCACCTTGTAGTACTCGTCCATCTTGCCCTGGGCCGAGTAGGCGTTGAGCATGATGTTGTAAGCGGTGGCGCCGCCTTTGGCGTCGACAGCCTTCTGGGCGTATTTCACGGCGTCGGCGTAGTTCTTCGCGTCCAGCTCCTTGCGGGCGATGAACTGCAGTTCGTTGGCCGTGCCGCCGTACTTGTCGATGTTGGCTTTGGTCTGGGCAGCGGCCTTCGCCGACTGGCCCGCGGCATCGTACTTGCCGGCGAGCATCTTGTCCCAGTTCTGCTGAACCGCAGCCGGGATGCCGCTGACGGTTTTGCCCTTCTCGATGGCCGTGATGCAGGCCTGGGCGTTCGTGCCACCACAGTTGGCCGCAACGCGGATCTGCTCGACAGCGGCTTTCTGCTGCGCGCCTTCCGCATGGCTGGCGGCGGCATCAGCCTTGGTGATCGCCTCAGCGTAGCGTTTGGCGCCCAGAGCGGTGTTCGCTGCTGTGATGTTCTCTACGAATTCCTTTTTCGCCGTGTTCTTCTGCGCGAGCGCAACCGGAGCCGTAACCAGAGTTACGCTGGCGAGACCGAATGCGGTCATGCCAAGCGCGAGGGCCGACATGCTGCTGCGCATGGTTTTGCCGAACGTCTGCATCTTAAAGACCTCCACCTGATAGTCGTTCGTTTCGATATAGACAGCCGTTGCACGGCCTCAACTCACAATCTGCAGCAATCGCTGCAGACGAACGGCGCCCACCGGATTTCCGACAGGCGCCGCCGCAATTTTAGTCAGCCGAAATGCGGCAGGATCAAGTTCCCCCGATCACGCCCATTTTAGTCAACCGGTTACGCTGCGCGGATGCCATCACGTGTGCGACAACTCCGTACTTGGCGAGCCGGTGCGGCTCGATGTGGATCTCCGGTTGGACAGCGCGAGCAGCCTCGATCTTGAGGTTTGCGTCGAGCTGGTTCCGGTTCACGACCTGACCGTTCCAGAGGATGGAGCCGTCGAAGTCGACCATGATCCGGACAGGGTCCGGCAGATCGTCTGGCGGCGGCGGCGCATCCGGCGGAGGCGGCAGCGGTGTGTCGAGTTTGACCGCGTGGCGCTGAGGCGGCAGCGTCACGATGATCATGATCAGCAGCACCAACATCACGTCGATCAGTGGGGTGGTGTTAATCTCGGAAAGCGGTTCGCCTTCCTGAGCCGCCCCTACCTGCATTGCCATAGCAACTAACTCCTGTTCCCGACCCGCTTACGGCGCGGTCTTCGGGGGCGCTTTCGTGATGAAGCCGATCTTCAGAATACCGGACTTCTGTGCGAGTTCGACGACGCGACCGACGTGGTAGTATTCGGTCAGAAGATCGCCGCGAATGTGCACTTCCGGCTGAGGCTGTTTGCGAGCCTCAATCGCGAGACGTGTCGTGAGTTGCTGATCGCTGATCTGACCAAGGTTCCAGTAGACTGAACCGTCAGCAGCCACCGCAAGGTTGATATTCTCCTTGCGGGTCTGCACCACCACGTTGCGCTCTTCCGGGAGCGTCACATCCACCGTCCCCACGGCCACAGGGACCGTGATGAGGAAGATGATCAGCAGCACGAGCATGATGTCGACGAGCGGGGTCGTATTGATCGAGGAGTTGACGGGAGATTCGTCCTCCTCGATCAACTGGATGGCGCCGCTGCCAACACTGCTTTCTTGACTGTCAGCCATGTCTGGCTCTCCTCAAGTAAGCGATTACGCCTTGGCCGACGAAGCCATCAGCTTGTCGACGTCGTAAGCGAAGTGACGTGCGGCATCCGAGAGGACTTTGTTACGGCGGCCCAGCAGGTTGTAGAAGATAACCGCAGGAACGGCGACGGCGAGACCGATGGCGGTCATGATCAGAGCTTCACCGACGGGGCCGGCCACGACTTCGATCGAGGCGTCGCCCGAGGCGGTGATGCGGATCAGCGCGTTAACGATACCCCACACCGTGCCGAACAGACCGACGAACGGGCAGATAGCGCCGACGGTGGCGAGGAAGGCCATACCGCCTTGCAGACGGCCGTTGATGCGCTCGAGTTCGATACCGACCTGGTGCGACATACGATCGGTGCGCGAGATGCGAGCGCCGAGACCGGCTTGAGCCGAGTTGGCCTGGGCGATGGCGCCTTCAGCAACCGAGCGGAACGCGTTCTTGCGGCCGAGCACGTCGAGACCTTCGTCCAGCGTGTTGGCATCCCAGAAGGCCGGGATTTTCTTCATCTGGGCGCCGAGGATGAACTGGTCGATCGCTTTCGTGGCGGCGATGTAGATCGAGCCAGCGAACATGATCACCATGATGATCAGCGTGCCTTTGGCGACGATATCGCCTTCTTCCCAAACGGCCGTGATCGAGAACGCGCTGGCGACGCCGCCACCGTGTCCACCTTCTTCAGCCGCGGCAGCAGCCGGGGCTTCAGCAGCCGGCGGAGCAGCAGGCTCTTCCATCGGCAGGGCCGGCGGCGCTTCGGCCGGCGGCTGAGCCATAGCAACCGCAGGCACGAACATCATCGCGATTGCGGCAAGCAGAGTTTTGATTGAAAGGGAGAGCCGTTTGCGACCGCCCCCGAGATACGCCGTTTTCATTGTCGTCTTCTCCTCATTCGGGTTTCCCCGAGACTGTAGTCCGGCGGGTCGAAGCTATCCCTTCGCCTGCCGGACCTTACTGCTCCAAGTTTTGACCGAGTCCCTACCCCTGCCCGACCGGTCGCCGGGCTGCAGCGCGCGAGGCGCGTGCAATTACCTCTTCGCTTCCTGCAGATCCCAAACCAGCGTGAACTGGTACGGAGGGTTGCACATTGCGATTGGTTTGCCGTCCGTACCGATGGCCGGGTCCAGGCGCGTTCTCGGCAGACCTTTGATCGTCGCATCGTCAAGACGTTGCGAACCAGAAGACTTGACGAGTTTCACGTCGGACATGCGGCCATCCTTGTCGACGCAAACCGACACGACGACTTCACCCTGTTCGCCAGCGCGCAGCGCGGCGGACGGATATTCCGGCTTCTCAAAGCGGCGACCGGGCTTCGGACGCGACTTGAGCGTGACTGGCGGCGGCGGAGCCGGCTTGGCTTGCACCGGTGGCGGCGGCGCCGGGTTCGGCGTGGCCTGAACCTGCGTCAGCGCAGCTTCCTGCGGAGGCGGTGTTTCAAAAACGAAATCCGGCAGGATGACCTGCGGAGGCGGCGGCGGCAGCTCGACGTCAATCGGCGGCGGCGGCTCAACTTCTTCTTCAACGACTTCGGGTTCTTCGATCATCACGACTTCCGTCTCCGCCGGAGGCGTGAAGAACGTCGTGCCGAACCCGTTCATAACTGCAATCGCAGCGCCCACGTTGACCAGGACCACGACGGCCAGGCCGATGACACGCGTTTGCGTATTATTCCGCTTTGTAGCGTAATACATGTCTCTCTCGCTCTCGACGCCCCAGATGTTCCAGCCCCTGCATCTTGGCTAAGGTGGCGGAACCTGAAATTTATGCCTTTGTTTTGCCGCAAGCGCCAGCCTGACAGCAGCGATTTTTGCAGACCAGACGTGTGCGCAATGTCGCATTCCGACTGGAATGGCACCACTTTTCGGGGTCTTAGGGAGCGCCTGCATTTCGCAGTGCAGCTCTGCCGTGGGGATGCCGGCGACCCTCTGGAATTTCGCGTATGCCCCGGGGGCAATGCGCGTGTCAACGTGAACGCAACGATCTGGCATCACGTTGATGCGGGAAACTGATGAGTGACTGATCACAACTTGGAATCGCTGCACTGCGTCATACTTTTTGTGCAGCTGAGCCGTCCGATTCCCCTGAACCGAGAACAGCTTCAATTACAGGCGTATCCTTGCGCGGGTCCGACAGCAGGCCTTCCCATTTCGCGACGACAGCAGCGGCGATCGAGTTGCCGATCACGTTCGTGGCAGTACGGCCCATGTCCATGAATGCATCGACCGCGAGGACGAGTGCGATCCACTCCGGCTTCATGCCCATGGCGGGCAGAGTTGCGGAGATAACGACGAGGGATGCGCGCGGAACACCGGCGATTCCCTTTGATGTCACCATCAGCAGCAGAAGCATGCCGACCTGCTGGCCAATATCGAGGTGAATACCCATCGCCTGCGCGATGAACATGACCGCGAAGGTGCAGTACATCATCGAACCGT
>DAINAT010000111.1:0-12087 GCA_036733305.1 Hyphomonadaceae bacterium | reverse complement strand
CCGCCCGCCGACGCCGTCGCACAAGCCCGCGACGTCATCACCGCCTTCGCCGACCCCGCCAACGCCAGCAAGGGCGTCCTGAAGGTCAACGGCAAGATGACCGAACTCCTCCACCTCGCACAGGCGAAACGGTTGGTCGCGGTCGCGGAAGCAATCGCGGCGCGCGAAGCAATCGGATGACGGAATCGACGCCTCTCGTTTTCGACCCGATGAAGCTAGCGCTTCAACGAGAACGCGAAGGCACATTAATCTATCACTATACCGACTTCGCCGGCCTGAAAGGCATCGTAGAGGCTGGCGAGCTTTGGCTCACCGACGCACGCTTTCAGAACGACTCAAAAGAGGTGCGCGCGTTTCTCGAAACTGCTGAGAAAATGCTGAAGCAGCGAAACGACGCCCCTACCAATCCTCACGATCCATTCCGGCAAGCACTTTCGCCGGGATGGGAATACTGGATGTTCACCTGCAGTTTTTCAAAGGCAAGAAACCTACTCAGTCAATGGCGCGGCTATACCAATCGCGGCGGAGTATCCATTGGCTTCTGCCGAGCACAGATTGAGTCAGCAGCGCGCAGCGCGGGCTTCGAGCTAAAGGAATGCATCTATCACCAACACGAGAAGAACAAGCTAATCTCAGAGTGCTTTGACCAAGTTCAAGCGGCAACAAACTACCTAAGGTGGAACAAAGAGGGTGGCGACTCTTCAACCGTCGCGAACGAGCTCAGGCGAGAAATTCTACGATATGCGACACGCGCGAAGCCGTATGAATACATAGAAGAACAGGAAGTTCGGCTTTTCAAACAAATTGAAGCACTGCACGATGGGTTCGAATTTCGACTGCGCGGCCACCGCTTGGTGCCATTCACGAAATTCAAGTTGGACACAGATCCAATTGTTCCGTCATCAAATAGACTTGGCATTGCTGAGATTGTGGTTTGGCCGGGCGACAGTCGCGACATGGCGGCTGTCAGCATGTTTCTTGGAAAACACAAACTCAGCGCAACAGTGATCAACTCTCTTTCTTCGCACCGCACAGACTAACGATACGGCGTTGTCCTCGTTGCCCCAATCCGCCTGACCTTTCGTCGCACCATCTGGCGCCGTCGGGATGAAGGCGCCAAATTCATCCCATGGCTTGGGGACCAAAAGCAGCGCCTGACATCCGCAAGGATGTGATCGTGTTCGATGGCGATTGCGTGCTCTGTTCGCGCATGGCCGCGACTGTGCACCGCAACGATCCCAATCATGCGTTTCGCCTCACCGACATGAACGCGCCTGCCGGCCGCGCGCTGGCGCAGCGCTTCGGCGTGAACCCGGATAATCCCGAAACGGTCATCGTCGTGCGCAAGGGTCGGGCCCTGTTCAAGACGGATGCGGCCTTTGCGATCGCGCGCACGCTACCGCTGTGGCGCTGGTTCGCGTGGCTGCGCTTTGCGCCGCGCTGGTTGCGTGATCCGCCCTACGATCTGATCGCACGCAATCGTTACAACTGGTTCGGCAAGAAGACGGCCTGCGCGCTGGCCGACCCGAAGCTGCGTGAGCGGCTGGTCGGCGATCTCGACGAGCTTGCATGAGCCGCTCGCGCATCCTGCTGGTCGGCGGTGCAGGCGTGTTCGGCTCGCGCCTCGCGCGCGGACTGGCGGATACGGTCGCCGCAGACGTTCTGATCGCAGGCCGCAGCCTTGCAAAAGCGCAGGCCGCGGCGCGCCAGACCAACGCCTTCGTCGCTGTGCTGGATCGCAACACGGCGACGCCGGAAGACATCGCCGCGCTCAACGTGCGGCTGGTGATCGACGCCGCCGGCCCGTTCCAGGGCGCTGATCTGTCCTTCGCCCGCACCTGCATAGCGGCAGGCGTCGATTATCTCGATCTCGCAGATGGCCGCGATTTCGTTGCCGCCTTCCCATCGCTCGACGCTGAAGCAAAGGCCAAGGGCGTCCGCGCCATCACCGGCGCAAGCTCGACACCCGCCATCTCACATGCCGCGCTCGACGCCATGACCGCAGGCTGGCTGCGCATCGACAGTATCCGCGCCGGCATCTCGCCCGGAAACCGCGCCCCGCGCGGCCTCTCCGTTGTGAAAGCCATCCTCAGCTGGGTCGGCGCGCCGGTCCGCGTCTTCGAGAACGGCGCCTGGCGCACCCGCCCCGGCTGGAGCGGCACGCGCAAGCATCTGATCCCGGCCCTCGGCCGCCGACGCTTTGCGCTAGCCGAAACGCCCGACCTAGACTTGATTCCGCAACGCTTCGCGCCGCGCGAGGACGCCGTATTCACTGCCGGGCTCGAACTGCCACTCCTCCACTCAGGCGTCGGCGCGACGGGCTGGCTGCGCCATATCGGCATCGTGCGCGACTGGCGTCCCATCGCCGGCCTGCTTCAGAAACTCGCCATGCTCACCACGCCCTTCGGCTCGGATCGCGGCTGCATGTTCGTTGAAGCCTTCGGGCGAGATGCAGACGATCGTCCAATCCGCGCCGAATGGACGCTCACCTCGCCGCCCATGACCGGCCCCTTCACGCCGACGCTCCCCGCCCTCGCCATGGCTCGCAAACTCCTCGGCGGCGCCTGGATCGATCCAGGCGCCCGTCCCTGCATCGGCATCCTCACACTGCAGGATCTCGCAGCCGATCTCGCCCAACACAATCTCGTCACCGGCATCACGCGCGAGCCCTTAAGCGGCGCGTTCGAACAAGCCCTCGGCGCAGATTTCGAAAAGCTGCCCGACGCCGTCAAAGCCTCGCACCGCAGCGGCCCCATCGCCCGCTTTCACGGCAAAGCCCGCGTCACCGGCGCAAAAGGCCCAGCCGCCATCGCGGCCCGCCTGTTCGGCTTCCCGCGCAACAACGATGCTGCGGATGTGACGGTCGTGAAGCGGCTCATTGCGCCGGGGCGGGAGATCTGGGAACGAACCATCGGCGACTCGCGATTCCAGAGCGAGATAGCCTACGCCGCACCCGGCCAGGTCACCGAACGCTTCGGCCCGTTTACCTTCACGCTCCGGTTGAGCGCCACCACCACACATCACCAGATGCAGATCGTCAGATGGCGCATGGGCCCCCTTCCGCTGCCCCGTTTTCTCGCCCCCAGCTCCACCGCCACCGAAGCCGTCGGCGCTAACGGTCATTTCACCTTCGATGTGCCAATCGCTGCGCCGTTGTTGGGACGGCTCACCCACTATAAGGGAGAGCTGCAGAACACAGATACGGAAACGCGCGCGACATGACCCTCAAATCCGATCCCGGTAATTTCTTCGAGGATTTCGTCGTCGGCGACGAGCTGATCCACGCAACGCCGCGCACGGTGACGGAGGCGGACGCCGCCATCTACACCGGCCTCACCGGCACGCGCTTCGCGCTCTACTCGGCTGACACCTTCGCGCAGGATTGCGGCCTCCCGTCGTCGCCGCTCGATCCGCTGCTCGCCTTCCATGTCGTCTTCGGCAAGACCGTGCCGGACATCTCCCTCAACGCGGTCGCCAACCTTGGCTACGCCGATGGCCGCTTCCTCGCGCCCGTCTTCCCGGGAGACACGCTGCGCGCCGTCTCGGAAGTTATCGGCGTGAAAGAGAATTCCAACGGCAAGACCGGCGTCGTCTGGGTCCGCACCACCGGCTACAATCAGGAGGGCGATGAAGTCCTCACCTACGTCCGCTGGGTGATGGTCAACAAGAAAGACCCGGCCAATCCCGCGCCCACGCCCGTCGTGCCGGACCTGCCCTCCGTCGTCGATCTCACGACGCTGCCCGATCGCGGCCTCGATGTCAGCGAGTACAACTTCGTTCTCGCCGGCTCGCCCTTCGGCTTCGAGGACTACGAAATCGGCGAGAAGATCGACCACGTCGACGCCTTCACCGTGGAAGAAGCCGAACACCAGATCGCCACGCGCCTCTATCAGAACACCGCGAAGGTCCACTTCAACCAGCACGCACAATCGCAGACGCCGCGCGGCAAGCGTCTGATCTATGGCGGCGTCGTGATCTCGCTCGCGCGCTCGCTGGCCTTCAACGGCCTCGCCAACGCCGCAGAGATGATCGCCATCAACGCCGGCCAGCACGTGAACCCGCTTGGCTCGGGCGACACCGTGTTTGCGTGGTCCGAAGTGCTCGACAAGGCGGATCTGGGCGACGGCCTTGGCGCTCTCCGCCTGCGTCTGGTCGCCACCAAAAACCGGCCCTGCGCTGACTTCCCCTACAAGGACGAGGCCGGGAAACACCTCCCCGACGTCATCCTCGATTTTGATTATTGGGCAGCTATACCCAAGCGCGGGTAGGCCTCCCTATATTCAGGCGATGTACCCGCCCGCCCTTGCCCAGCTAGCCGCTGCACTCGCCATCCTGTTGTCGGTGATTATCCGCTCGATTCGCGGCGGCGCATCCTGGCAACAGGTCGAGGACGGCCAGGCGACAGCCGACACGCTGCGCGACCTGACCGGCATCATGAGCACCGACGACCTGCAGCAAACCTTCGGCCCGCCTCGGCTGGAGGACGGGATCTTCCCGGTCACCCGCAACGAAGTGCGCCGCGCCCGCACGGGCCTTGGCTATCTCTTTGGCGATCGCTGGCTCGACGGCGCATCTGCGCTGGTGGCGATTATTTCGCTGATGCCGATCTGGCCACTGTGGAACACGCGGCAATGGCTCGACACGCTGCTGATCTTCGCCGGCGCCTATCAGGCAGCCGGCTGGATCGCCTCAATGAGAATGATCCGCACGCGCTAAAGGCGCTATTTCCCGGCCGCGCTCAAAAACCGCACGATCCACTCGCCCACCATCGCGCCATCGCCCGGCAGGTGCATCGACGCCAGCGCTGTATCAACCTGCACGTCGCTCAGCGCCTTGCCGCGCCGCGCCTGCCACAGCGCCGAGGCGTACTGGTCCGAAAACTCTGGATGCCCCTGGAGGGTCACGACCGGCGCATCCGTATATTCCAGCATCGCATGATCGGTGTGGGCCGACCGGGCCAGCGTTGCTGCACCCTTGGGCGGCGTAATCACCTGATCCTGATGGCTGGCCGATAGCGAAACCTTGCCTCTCTGCTCGCCCATCCAGCCCCGCCATTGCGTGATTTCATAGGTATGGCGGCCAATACCCCAGCCTTTATCGGATTTACGCACGTCTCCACCCAGCGCATCAGCGATGATCTGGTGGCCAAAGCACACCCCGACCATGGGAACACGCGCCGCATGGGCCGTTCGGATAAAGGCCCGCAACGGGTCCATCCAGGGCGTGGAATCATAGACGCCAAAGGGCGATCCGGTGATCAGGATGGCCTCGCAGGCTGACGCGTCCGGCAGGACATCGCCATCCAGCACGCCCACGCTTTCATAGGCCAGTTCCCGCCGCCAGGGGGACAGCAGGGAGGCGAACATGTCCGGATAGGGAGGGTACTCCTCCACCAGCTTGCCCGGCGCCCGCCCAGTCTCCAGAATCGTGATCTTCATGCTCTGAAAATGTTGTCTCGGTTAAAGCTCGCCAAGTGGCGTTTATCGCCGCGTTGACAGGGCCAAAACGGGGTCTAATACCGGGGCCAACCACAGGGCGGAAGAGCCCGGGGCCAGAGGGATAGAGGCATGAGCGACTGGACCGACAAGCGGCCGATGTCGCCGCACACGTCGATCTGGAAATGGCATCTCACGATGGCCAGTTCCATCCTGCATCGCGTGACCGGCGTCGGCAATTATCTGGGCATCTTCATTGTCGTGGCCTGGCTGTTCGCCACCGCCGTCGGCCCTGACTATTACGAGCCGCTCTCGGCTGTGGTTGGCTCGATCTGGGGCCAGCTCATCCTGTTCGGCTTCTCGCTGTCGATCAGCTACCACCTGCTCAACGGTCTCCGTCACCTGATGATGGACACCGGCACGGGCTACAAACCGAAATTCGCCTCGTTCACCGCCGGCTTCGTTTTCGTCCTCGCGCTGGCGCTGGCTGTCGGCATCTGGCTCCTCTCCGGCCTCGTACCCGGCGTTGACCCGCTGAACATGACGGGAGCCCGCTAATGAGCAAAGAATCCATCCGCACCCCGCTCGGCAAGGTTCGCGGTCTTGGCTCGGCCAAGCACGGCGCCGGCCACTTCATCGCCCAGCGCGTCTCGGCGATCGCCCTCGTCTTCCTCGTTCCGTGGTTCCTGATCTCGCTGATCGGCGCGGTGCGCGGCGGCTATGACAACGCGCTCGGCTGGATCGCTGATCCGATCAACGCGGTTCTGGTGCTTCTCGCTGTCGGCGCCTCGCTCTACCACATGCGTCTCGGCATGCAGGTCGTAGTCGAGGACTATATCAGCAAGCACAGCACGAAGAACATTCTGCTGATCCTGAACACCTTCATCTGCGTCGTGCTCTTTGTGGCGGCTGCCTATGCCGTTCTCAAAGTCGCTGCGATCTGATCTCTGCTTTCCCAAGGACGTGCTGCCATGAGCGCTTACACCTGGAACGATCACACCTATGACGTCGTGGTTGTGGGCGCGGGCGGATCGGGCCTGCGCGCCGCGCTGGGTTGCGCGCAAGCCGGCTTGAAGGTCGCCTGCATCTCGAAAGTCTTCCCCACGCGTTCGCACACGGTTGCAGCGCAGGGCGGCATCTCCGCCTCGCTCGGCAATATGGGCCAGGACGACTGGCGCTGGCACATGTACGACACGGTGAAGGGCGCTGACTGGCTCGGCGACCAGGACGCGATCGAATACATGGTCCGCGCCGCTCCCGCCGCCGTTTACGAGCTTGAGCACTGGGGCGTCCCCTTCTCGCGTACCGAAGAAGGCAAGATCTACCAGCGCGCCTTCGGCGGCATGACCAAGAACTATGGCGAAGCCTCGATCCAGCGCACCTGCGCCGCGGCTGACCGTACCGGCCACGCCATGCTTCACACGCTCTACGGCCAGTCGCTGAAATACGCCGTCGACTTCTTCATCGAATACTTCGCGCTCGACCTGATCATGGAAGATGGCGCGTGCCGCGGCGTGACCGCTCTGAAACTCGATGACGGCACGATGCACCGCTATCGCGCGCAACGCGTCATCCTCGCGACCGGCGGCTATGGCCGCGCCTACTTCTCCGCCACCTCCGCGCACACCTGCACGGGCGATGGCGGCGGCATGGCGCTGCGCGCCGGCCTGCCCCTGCAAGACATGGAATTCGTGCAGTTCCACCCGACCGGCATCTACGGTTCGGGCTGCCTGATCACCGAAGGCGCACGCGGCGAAGGCGGCTATCTCACCAACTCGAAGGGTGAGCGGTTCATGGAGCGTTATGCGCCGTCCGTGAAAGACCTCGCCTCGCGTGACGTCGTCTCGCGTGCCATGACGATGGAAATCCGCGAAGGCCGCGGCGTGGGCGAGCAGAAGGATCACATCCACCTGCACCTCGACCACCTCGATCCGAAGATCCTGCACCAGCGCCTGCCCGGCATTTCGGAAAGCGCGAAAATCTTCGCCGGCGTCGATCTCACGAAAGAGCCGATCCCAGTCCTGCCGACCGTGCACTACAACATGGGCGGCATCCCGACGAACTATCACGGCGAAGTCCTCACCAAGCGCGGCGATGATCCGGATGCGATCGTGCCGGGCCTGATGGCTGTGGGCGAAGCTGCCTGCGTGTCGGTCCATGGCGCGAACCGCCTCGGCTCCAACTCGCTGATCGACCTCGTCGTCTTCGGCCGCGCTGCGGGCATCCGCTGCGGTGAAAAACTCGAAGCCAACGCGAACCAGAAAGACCTGCCGAAAGGCGCAGGCGAAGATCACCTCGCCCGCTTCGACAAGTTCCGCAACGCCTCGGGCGGCACGCCCACCGCCAAGCTCCGCGCCCAGATGCAGAAAGCGATGCAGGAAGACTGCGCCGTGTTCCGCACCGGCGAGACGCTGGCGCAAGGCGTCAAGCGCATCGCAGAAGTCCACGCCGGCATCCCGGACATCGCGATCAAGGATCGCGGCCTGATCTGGAACACCGACCTGATCGAAACGCTCGAATTCGACAACCTGATCGTCCAGGCCGCCGCCACCGTGAACTCGGCCGTGAACCGTGAAGAAAGCCGCGGCGCTCACGCCCGCGAAGACTTCCCGAACCGCAACGACGAAACCTGGATGAAACACACGCTGTCGTGGGTCGACGACAAGGGCGCAGTCAAACTCGACTACCGCCCCGTCCACGCCTACACGATGTCGGGCGACGTCGAGTACATCAAACCGAAGCCCCGCGTTTACTAGGCGAGCGTTTTACTAGCGCCAGCTAGCTCGCACGCCGCTTGCCGAACCCACCGCCAGCCGGCGCGGGCCGCACTTGCGTGACCATTGCCGAAGCCGCGCGCGTCGCAGCCTTCACAGGCGTCGCCTGCCGCGCCTGATAATCCGCCAGCGCGCGCTTCACCGGATCGTCGCCCTCGGCCTTCACGAACGCCTCGCCCGGCGCAAACACAGACGCGCCGCTCTGCGGGTCGGGTCCGTGCACGTTCGGCCCTTTCTGTCCGGGCATGATCGAGAGGTAGGCAACGTTGCCGATTACGCCGACAAGCGTGATGCCCAGCATCGCCAGCGGCACGGGCTGCCACGTCCGCCCGCCCAGATCCTGCCCGATCAGGAAAGCCAGCGCATTCATGTCGCCCGTGCTCGCCATCGTGGCCGGCAACAGGAACTGCAGCGCGAACGCGCCCAACGGAAGCAGCATCACGAACGGCCGCCCCAGCCTGTAGATCGCGCCCGACAGTCCAAGGTCGTGCCAACGCCGGATGTTCAGCGCATCAGCAACCGATGCGAACACAACCCAGCCTAGCGAGAACACGATCGACGCAGGCCCGCTCACCATCTCCGGCGCCATCATGAACGGCACGCCCGTCGCAGCAACAAGAGCCGCCAGCGGCGCAACGAAGAACTTGAGATAACCCGAGCGGCTCAAGCGACCGTCACTCGAGACCAGCGCAAACCGCTTCATGGTGACCCCCCATCGGATACAACATGATAGCCCGCAGGCCGCTTCGGCACGCTGAATCCGATCCCGCAAATTTCATCGATCCGGCTCGTTTCGCGTCCGCACCAACGATATTCAGTTACAAAAAGCCTGCGGCAAAACTGGTCACGCCTGCGTTGATTGCAGCGCTCGCGGTTGACGCGCCGCGCCACAGACACAATACATTTCCTCATGCAAACCATCTGGGGTCGCCGGACCGAAACCGGCCACACAGGCGAGGATTTTCGTGAAGAGGTGCAGCTGCATCTCGCGCGCTGCCTCGGCGATGCGCACATTGCCTTCTCCGATCAGGATGGCTGGGCCAACGCTTCGAAAGAGCCGGGCCCGCCCGTCGATGTGATGGTGATCCCGCCCGAAGGCGAACGCCGCTTTGCCTATGTCTGCACCTACGGTTCATGCCTCAAGAAAGGCGGCGACGTTCTCTCGCCCGGCGGCAAGGCCCGCATGGAATTCGTGCTCGCCACACCGCAACGCGGCGACCCGAAAGCAGACCTCGCCATGCTCAACATGGCCGCCAACACCGTCCGCCAGTTCGCCAAGCTCGTGCACATCCAGGGCGTCCGCGTCAGCGCCGGCGAAACCGTCCAGTTCAGCAAGAGCCCGAAGCCGGTCTTCGACACCACGAAACAGGTCGCCTTCGCCTTCATCAAGCCGCGCATCCCGGCCGAAGGCTTTGACCGCCTGCGCCTGCCCGGCGGCGAGACGGTCGATTTCTGGTCGCCCACACCCATTTATCGCGACGAGCTGGAAGCCGCCGCCACCCATGGCACTGTCAAGCTGGCGAGGGCCCTGGAGAAGGCCGGCGTCACCGAGATGCTGCATCTCGACCGCCCGTCTGTGGCCCGGAAAGCCTATGGCCTGCGCCGCTCGGTGATCTCCAGAATCCGCAACCTGTTCAGACGCGACTAGTTCGCAGGCTTCCCACTCCCCTTTTCTGGCCAAATACCTGATCCGCCGCGACTTTCCGGCGCTTTCCATTTACGAATCCGGGAGTAGATTGCCGCCAACTTCAGGGCCGCCGGGGAAGACGCGTAACCATGGTCGAACTCACCCTTCCGCAGAACTCCAAGATCACCCGCGGCAAGGAATGGCCCGCCCCCGCCGGCGCCAAGAAGGTCCGCACGTTCAAGATCTACCGCTACGACCCGGAAAACGGGAAAAACCCGCGCTGGGACACCTACCGCGTCGACATGAGCAAAGTCGGCCCGATGGTCCTCGACGTGCTGATCTACATCAAGAACGAGATCGATTCGACGCTGTCCTTCCGCCGCTCCTGCCGCGAAGGCGTCTGCGGCTCCTGCTCGATGAACATCGGCGGCAACAACACCATCGCCTGCACCAAGGGCCATGACGAATTCTCGGGCACGGTCACCATCTCGCCCCTGCCGCACCAGCCGGTGGTGAAAGACCTGATCCCCGACCTCACGACCTTCTACGCGCAGCACACCTACGTTCAGCCCTACCTGAAAACCACGACGCCTGAGCCGCAGAAAGAGTGGAAGCAGTCGGAAGCCGACCGCAACAAGCTCGACGGCCTCTACGAGTGCATCATGTGCGCCTCGTGCTCGACCGCCTGCCCCAGCTACTGGTGGAATGGCGACAAGTTCCTCGGCCCGGCAGCCCTGCTGCAAGCCTACCGCTGGATCATCGACAGCCGCGACGAATCCGCCGGCGAGCGCCTCGACGATCTCGAGGACCCGTTCAAGCTCTATCGCTGCCACACCATCATGAACTGCGCGCAGGTCTGCCCGAAGGGTCTCAACCCGGCAAAGGCCATCGCGGAGATCAAGAAGCTGATGGTCGAGCGCGCGACCTGAGGCGATGGGACCAGACTTCCCCGTCACCATCTACCACAACCCGGACTGCGGAACCTCGCGCAACGTACTCGCGATCATCGAGGCTGCGGGTTATCGCCCGAACGTCGTCGAATACCTGCAAGCCGGCTGGACGCGCGAACAACTCGTCGCCCTCTTCGCAGCCGCTGAGGTCACCGCCCGCGAAGCGCTGCGCGACAAGAAAACACCCGCGGCCGAGCTGGGCCTGCTCGACCCCGCCATCACCGACGACCAGCTTCTCGACGCAATGGTCGCTCACCCCATCCTGGTGAACCGTCCGTTCGTGACGACGCCGATCGCCACACGCCTCTGCCGCCCGGATAGCGGCGCGGTCCTCGATCTCCTCGCCCACTGGCCCAAAGGTCCATTCGCGAAGGAAGACGGCACGCTCCTCATTGATGCAGATGGAAAGCGACCAGACGCAGGGAAGCCAGACTCAGGGAAGAATGCGTGATGCCAACGGTGCGCCCGGTCCAGCCAGCAGACCTCCCGGCCATCACCGACATCTACGCCCACGCCGTCACCAACGGCACAGCCAGCTACGAATACGATCCGCCCACCCTCGCCGAAATGACAAAGCGCCACGACGCGCTTGTCAGTGCGCACTACCCCTACATCGTCGCCACGGATGATGCGGGCGCCATCCTCGGCTACGCCTACGCCGGCGCGTTCAGAACACGCCCCGCCTACCGCTTCATCGTCGAGGACTCGATCTACATCGCCCCCACCGCCCAAGGCCGGGGCGTAGGCCGCGCCCTCCTCGCCGACCTCATCCAGCGATGCGAAGCGAGCGGTTACCGCCAGATCATCGCCGTCATCGGCGATGGCGAGGTCAACCAGGCCTCCGTCAAACTCCACGCCTCACTCGGCTTCACCCACTCCGGCCGCATCACCGGCTCCGGCTACAAACACAACCACTGGTGCGACACCATCCTGATGCAACTCCCCCTCAACGGCGGCGCCACCACGCATCCGTAGGACGCATCAAAGATACACCACGCACATTCATTGTCCCGCTCATCCCGACGAAAGTCGGGACCCAGGGGGGGCTTGTCCCGGTGCCTGAACTCCTGGGTCCCGGCTTACGCCGGGACGAGCGGATGATGGGGAACGTAGGGTGCATTGAAAATGCACCGAGCCACACACGTTGAACGTGATTGGATTCCGCTGAATCGCGTGTCCGTCTCCAGACAAACATCCGAGCAATCTCAACCCGCTGCGGAATATCTCGTGCAATTCCACACCGATTCCGTCCTACACCCCCTCAACCTCGCTGATACTGCCCCCGCACCAACATGAGGGAG
>DAINAT010000110.1:0-12586 GCA_036733305.1 Hyphomonadaceae bacterium | reverse complement strand
AACCCAGTAGGCGAGCAAGGAGAGCAACCGAACCTGTTCAAAATTCGACCCGGCACCTATTGCATACCAGCCACACCTTGAAAAGCGGGCCACCGGCGCGTGACATAGAGTTTAGACGGGCCCGGAGCCGCGATCGGGAACGTGCAGGTCTTACCGCGGCGCACAAGTTTGCTTAACTGAGCACGATGCACACGCCCGTATTTCTCGATCATCGTTCGATCATTTCGGTTAGCGGCGCTGACGCCGCGAACTACATGAACAACATCGTGACGGTGTCCACGCTGGACATGGAACCCGGCGCCTTCCGCTATGGCGCACTGCTGACTCCGCAGGGAAAAATCATCGCCGACATGCTGGTCGCACGTGACGGGGACGCGCTGCTGCTCGACTGCGCGAGCTCTGCTGCACCTGCTCTCATCAAGCGCCTGACGCTGATGAAACTCCGCGCCGCAGTCACCATCGCTGAGCGGCCGGACCTGGGCGTTACCGCATTTGAGGGATCACCCGACCCGCGCAGCGCGGACGCACCGCGGCGCCTCATAGTTAAGCGTCAGGCACCGGCCGATACGTCGGCCTACCACGCAGCGCGCATCGCGGCGGGTCTGCCCGAGCAGGATTTCGACTTCGGCGCGGACGAGGTTTTCCCCGCCGACATCAACATGGATCTCGATGCCGGGGTTGATTTCCGGAAGGGCTGCTTTGTTGGACAGGAAGTCGTCTCGCGCATGAAACGGCGCGGCACGGCGCGCAGGCGGACGCTGAAAGTCAGCGTTGCGGGCGACGTTGCCGTCCCTGCTCCCATCCTCGCCAACGGCTTCGAAATCGGAATGCTGACGTCGATTTCCGGCGGCGTCGGGCTCGCGCGTGTGCGCATCGACCGGCTGGCCGAAGCACAAGCAAAGGGCGAGACGATCACGGCGGGCGATGCAGCCGTGACATTCGACAACCCGCCCTGGCTTGCCGGCGAACTCGCGGCAATGGCCGAGGCGAAAGAAGCGAAGACATGAAAAAGCTGGACGACATTCCCTGCGGCTGGGCGCCTCTCAACGACGAACTTTATCGGCGCTATCACGACGAGGAATGGGGCGTGCCCGAGCGCGACAGCCGCGCGCTGTGGGAGAAGTTCCAGCTCGACGGCCACCAGGCGGGCCTGTCGTGGATCACCATTCTGCGCAAGCGCGAGACCATGCGCGAGGAGTTCGACGGCTTCGAACCGGAGAAGATCGCGCGCTGGACACAGAAGCGCATCGACAAGGCGATGAAGAACCCGGGCATCATCCGCTCGCCAATCAAGATCGCCGCGACGATCAAGAACGCGCAGATCTATCTCGACATGGCGGACAAGGGCGAGGACTTCGCCGACTACGCCTGGAGCTTTGTCGACAACAAGCCGGTGGTGAACCAGCTTGAGCACTGGAGACATGTTCAGGCCAAGACGCCGCTGTCGGAAGTCATCGCCAAGGACATGAAGAAGCGCGGCTTCAAGTTCTGCGGGCCGGTGATCGTCTATGCGTGCATGCAGGCGATGGGCATGGTCAACGACCATGAAATCCGCTGTCCACGTCACAAGGAAATCCAGAAACAGGAAAAAGCGCGCAAGCGCGCGTAGCGCTGAAACCGGTCAGTAGGACGGGTTCAGCTTTGGCTGCGTGAAATGCGCCTTCACGGCCTTGCGATGCCCCGAATACTGCATGCGCCAGAATAGCTGATAGGCGAGCGCCACGAAGAAAGCCGGCACACGCCCGGCAATCGCCACCACGCCGATGATCGCCAGCAGGACACCCCAGGCCAGCAGCCACACCGCCCAGCCGAACACGCCATGGTCGCGCCGCCAGTATGGGAAACGAACATGCGCGCGCAGCAGTCCATAGCGTTTGGGATCAGTCAGCAGATACTGGGACAACGCACTTTCATCATTCGCGTTTAACTGCAGGGCAACGCCCAGCAGATCGCGCGCCTTCTCCAGCTTGCCGCGCAGCAACGCCACCTGCCCCGCTGTTGCGAGAACATAGCGATCGTCCGGCGACAGGCGCAGCGCTTCATCGGCGAATGGTTCGGCCGCCTTGCTGCCCCTGGTCTCCAGCAGCACCAGCGCCTTCTGCGCAGCCAGCACGCCATACCAGGGCGCAACCTCCCGCCCCTTCTCGATGATTTCGAGGGCGTCGCGATATTTCTTCAAGTCGAACAGAACGACCGCGAGAAAGTGGTAGCTGACCGGATCATCCGGATCGAGACGCACGGCCTCTTCCGAATGCTTGCGCGCTTCCTTGCGGCGACGGCGCTGGCGCAGCAACTCCGACTTGATCCGGTGCGACTGTGGCAGGTTCGGTGCGATCGACAGCAGCGTCGCCGCCACCGCATCGCCCGCCGCGAACTCGCCGCGATTGATATGGCACTGGCTGATGCCGATCAGCGCATCGATATGCTCGGGGTTGATCGTCAGGGCCGCGCCGAATTCCCGCATTGCCCCGGCGACATTGCCGGCCCGGAACAGCGCCCAGCCATTGGTCGATAGCTGATCCGCCTGCCCGGCGCCCATGCCTGAAGCCTCATCCCCGACAAGCTGTATGACAAAGCGCAGTATGTCCTGCAGCATCAAGGGTCAACGCGGGCAACGCACACGACAAACTATTACTTCGGCTCGCGGGCCGCCGGTGCTAACTTCGGCGTCAGGGTCTATTTCGGGGACAACATGACAGATTTTGCTTCCATCATGCGCCGCGTGATCACGGGCGACGACGCCAACGGCGACAGCGTCGTGATCCTTGACGGCCCACCCTCGGCCACCAATGGCGAGCCCAATCTCGGCGGACTGTTCGACATCTGGCATGACGTTGCCAGCGGCCCGCTCGACCCGAAGATCCATACCGACCTCGGCCCGGAGCGCTGCGTGCTCTCCCCCGCGGACGGCAAGGTGAAGGTGCGCTGGTTCGTTATCAATCCGCCGCCGCCGGGCGTACCGCGCGAGGCTCTCAACGCCGCCGCGCGCCAACGCTTCGCTTCCTTCGATGCGGAAGATCACCTGACCGACCAGTCCAAGCATCCGGCGATGCACAAGACATCGTCGATCGACGTCATTTGTCTTTTGCAGGGCGAAGTGGACCTGATCCTCGACAACTCCCGCACACGCATCAAGCCCGGCCAGATTGTCATTCAGCGTGGAACCAGCCATGGCTGGGAAGCGCATGGCGGCCCAGCCCTGCTTCTCGCTGTTTTGATCGACCGGGCGCTGGTGGGCGGCGCCCACTAATACCTGTCTCGTGCGTTAGAGTGACCAGAGGAGTACTGACATGAAGCGCCTCATCCTTGCCCTGCCGGTTCTGGCGATCGGCCTGGCCGCCACCGCATGCAGCTCCGGCGGTCGTCCCGAGAATGAGTTGACCGACCTGCAGGTCTGCCTCGCGCACAATGAGAACGACCCTGCTCAGCGTGACCGTTGCCGCGTCGACGCTTCAGTTCGCAGCGACACTGTCCCCGACGCTTCCGCCCGCCAGCTGCCGCTGCGCACGGGCCAGGTCGGCGACTAGTTCAGCTTCGCGTCCGCGCGCGCGAGCACCAGACCGCCCTGGTGGTGGATGAGCACAAGCGGCAAGCTGGTTGTGTTGGTGAGATGGAAATCAGCCAGCACGTCGTCGATTGTCTTTTCTGCTGCAAACGCATTGCCGAGATGTTCGCCCCAGGCGAAGACCGGGCAGTCGATTTGCGAGACATCGCGCACGGGCGCCTCTGACGGATCGACCGGCTTGAGTGCGCCCTTCAGATAGTAGGCGAAGCCGAACGCGAACGGCGTGAACGTCGCCGCACGAACTTCACCGGCGGGGCAAACATTCGCCGCCTGCAGCACGAGCTGCGAGCCCACCCAGTCGCCGCGAGTCCTGATGGATTCGCGGGCCGTAGGAATGCCCTGCAGGATCGGGAAGACGAGCATCAACGCGCCAAGAACGCTCAGCCCCTGACGCACGATACCCTGACGACCCGCGCGCGCGCCCTCTCTCGCGACAAGATGGCTGCGGATCAGGAATACGCACAGGACCAGCAAGGCCGGGAAGCCAATCAGCAGGTAACGCTGCAGGAAGATCGGCATCTTGAATGAGACCGCCACCGGGATCGCAAATAGCAGGAATGCCGAGATCGCAATCGCCAGCGCGAAGGGCCTGCTGTGGCGCGGGATCAGCGACAGGCCGACGAAGGCGCCCGCGACGATGACGCCAGCCATCGGGCCGATCATGTAGTTCTTCAGTTCCCAGATCGTGTTGAAGACCCATGTCCTGTGGAACTCGATCCACGAGGTTGTGCCCGTGAAGAGCGGGAATGCGATGGCAAGCCAAGCCACAAGCGCCACCGACGTCGCAATGCCAGCCACGAAACCCCAGATCACCACATCACGCCGACGCAACAGGAAAGCGCCGACGACAATCATCGCAGCCGCAAGCGAGCCTATGAAGATCGCGCCGAACACGTGCAGCCATGCCGCCAGCACACCGATGATCGCCACCAATATCAGGTCGCTTCTGCTCGCCTGCCCGCCAGCCATCATCCGGCCAGCCTCAAAGGCGGGTACGGCACACACGGCCATGACGAGACCATAGACGCGCCCCTCCGGCGCGTAGAGCAGCAGCGGCGCAGTCACCAGCAGAAGCGCGACCGACGACAGCGCGGTGGCCAGCAGATCATGCCGCCACCCGCGCGCGAGAATCAAAGCCAGAAATGCGCCGATAGCCGTGTAGTTCAGAACGAGGAAAGCAGTGCGATCCGCCAGACCGATCGCCTGAACGAAATAGACCAGCGAGAAATAGATCGGCCCGTTCGTATCCGGCAGGATGCGCGTTGCGAAAGCGTCGCCGAACGGGATCGTCGGATCGCCCGCCCACAGCGAGAACAGCTCGTCATACCACATCCCCATGCCGGGAATGACCTGCATCTGGAAAGCCGTGAACACACCAAGCGCGGCGATGAACAGCGCGCCGCTCCAGGCCAGCGGGTTCGCCTCAAGCCAGATATGCCAGCCGCGCACGATGGCGAGCGGGCGATTGCGAACGTTGAGTGTCGACGCGTCGGCCATGCGCCTACTTCTTCCAGGTGTAGAGTGAGCTGGCGGCATAGTTCCAGACAGCGCCGACGAGGATGCCGGCAATGCCGGAGAGCCACCACGCATAGTGCTCGCTGAACAGGTATCCGGCGATGCCGACGTTTGCGACGGCGCCGATCGAGCACACGGCATAGAAGCTCAACAGGCCGGTGAGCATGCCCCAGCCTTTCCGACGCTTGTCGCGGTAGGTCAGGAAGTTGTTGACGAAGAAGTTGAACGTCATGGCCACCGCCGCGGCGACGCCTTGCGAGACGGCGAAGCCCTGGTGCGCGAGTTCGAACATCGCGGCCAGAACCGACATGTGCACGACAACGCCTGCTCCGCCGACCGCCATGAACATCAGGAAGCGAATGGGAACAAAGCGGCCGATCAGCTTGTCGGCCACCAGCATCAGGTATTCCCACGTGACGGCGCTATCGAGCTTGCTGTCGCCGTGCTGGCGATTGCGGAAGGTGTACGGCACCTCGGCGATCTTCAGTGGCGGCTTGGCGGATGCGACGATGTCGAGAAGGATCTTGTAGCCCTGCCCCGACAGATTGCGCACGGCGCTGTCGAATGCCTTGCGGCGGATCAGGAAGAAGCCGCTCATCGGGTCGGTCAGGTCAGCCTTGACGACGAGGCGGGAAATGTCAGTTGCGATACGCGAAATCGTCTGGCGCTTAGCATCCCACTCGCCAACGCCGCCGCCATTCACATAGCGCGAGCCGATGACGAGATCGACATTCTGCTGCTTCATGCGGGCGATCATGTCGGGGATCACGCGCTCATCGTGCTGCATGTCTGCATCGATCACGGCGACCATCGGCGCGGTGGTCGAGAGAATGCCTTCGACGACGGCCGTGGCGAGGCCGCGACGGCCTACGCGGCGGATGATGCGCACACGTGGATCGCGGCGCGATTCCGCCGAGACGACATCGAATGTGCCGTCCGTTGAATCGTCATCGACGAAGATCAGCTCCCACGTCCTGCCCTTGAGCGCGTCTGCGATCAGGTTTTTCAGCGCGATAACGTTGTCGCGCTCGTTGAATGTCGGCGCCACGATCGCGATCTCGGGCGGCAGGAAATACAGGTCTTCGCGCGTGTCGTTTGCGACAAAGTCCGCCTTGAACATTTCAAGCTGCACAAGAACCCCCGTTGAATTAACGGGTTACGCTGCAAGCCATGAGCCATCTAAAGCTGCCCGTGCGAGGCGGCGACCGAAAAGCCGTTTTCAAACAAGCTTCAATGGTCAATGCCCGGTGGCGATCCACGTCAGATACACGGCGAACATCGCGGAAATAACCATGGCGAGCGCTGCAATGCGGAAGAACCAGCGCGCAAACGCTGGCGACTGGAAGCGGCGGGCCAGCGCATCGGAGCCGGCGGCGTAAACCATCAGGCCGAACATCTCGCACACGGTTACCGTCGCCATGCTGATCAGCACTTGCGGGATCATGTCATGGTCGGGGTTGAAATAGGTCGGCAGCAGGCCGCCGAAATAGACCAGCGCGTTAGGGTTAGCGAGCTGCAGCCCGACGCCGTTTACGAACAGCTTGCGGCGTGGCGGCGGCTCGCGGCGCAACAGGTCGACAGGCGCCCCGAACGCCGTGCGCCAGGCAAGCCAGATGATGAAGGCGATGCCGGCAAGCTTGAAAAACATGAACGCGTCCGGGAACGCCTTGGCCAACACCGCGACCCCGGAAGCCGCCAGCGCAATCCAGATCAGATTGGCGACGCAAATCCCGATCGCGGGAATGATCGAGGCCCAGAAACCGTAACGGATCGATGCAGTCGTAACGAGCATGACGGCCGGCCCGGGCGTTAGCCCGCCAGCCAGGAACAAGAGCGTGAAATTGATCCAGACCCAGAATTCCATGGCCCCCGCACCTTTCTGAGCGCGGGTATAGGCCCATTCGCGCGGTGTTGAAGATTGGTGTGCGCGCCGACAGTTGCCGCTGCCGCTTGCTGGGGTATCAACAGGCGGATTGCCGGAGAATCGACCATGTTTGCTCGTCTTGCCCCTGTCGCCGCCTCTATTGCGGTCTGCGCCGCCGCGCTGATTTCCGCCTGCAGCGGCCCGGCCACCGCTCCCCAGACGACCGACGCCAAGCTGGCTGGCCCTTCCCCCGAAGCGCCGCAAACCGTCCGCAACAACGTGCCGCCTCCCCCAGCAGATCCGCTGGCCGTCGGCTCGCAGGAAGCCAGGGACGATCTCTACTGCTCGTCGCTCATCTATATCGAGAACCCCGACGTGTCGGATGCGCTGGCCCCGGTGGAAGAAGCCATCCTGCGCAAGGCGCAGACGCTCGGCTTCCTGATCGGCGAAGCTGGCATCAACAAGCTGGTGGACGAGAAGGCCGCGCACGCGACGCACGCACGCATCATTGCCGACGCGTATAACGAACAGGTCGCCAAGGACGTGAAGGCCAAGAAAGTCCGTATCTCGCTGGACGAGTGCAACAAGCGCGCAACTGCGCTACCAATGCCCGAATAAGCGGTCACGCTACCGGGGGCGCCGAATATGAAACTCAGACGCACGCAGATGATCGGCGCCGTCGCCATCGTCGTGTTCGGCGGCGGCATGGCCTGGCGCATGACGCAGCCGAGCGAGCGCGAGATCATGGAAAAGCGCCTCGCCAGCCTGCCGCGCATCGAGCTTCCCGCGCCCGAGTTTCCGATGCCCGACCTGTCGTCGACCAACGTCACGGTGACAGCGCCAACGACAGTGCTCGACACAAATGTTTCGCCGCCGCCGCCGGCCGCGCCAGAAAAAGACTACACCGTGCTCGGCTCGCAGGACGCACGCGACGACCTCTATTGCGGCGGCGTGGTCAGCGCGGAGTTCGACGCCAAGATCAAGACGGACCACCCGGACAAGGTCGCCCCGCTGATCGAAATGCAGAAGAAGCTCGAGAGCGCGGGCATCAAGAAACTGCGCGCCGAAGGCGTCAGTAAGGGTGAGGACTGGGCGTTCTTCACCCTCGCCTTCGTCGACAAAGCCAAAGCTGACTATGCAGCGGTCGCGCTCCGCATTCCGGTCGCCACCTGCGTTACGCGCGCCGCGCCCTTGCCGGCCAGCGAGCTGCCGTAATCGCCGCTAGCGCCGCAATTCCGGCGGGCGCGGATCGCACACCAGCAGCGCGGGGGTCACATTGGCGGCCTTCCAGAACGTATCCGGCTCGGACGCAAAGCGCGCGCAGCGTTCGATGATCGGCTTTGTAATCTCCGAGTCCGCCAGCGCATCCGTTCCCTGGCTCAGCGCGCTCTCGTAACCATGTGCATACAGCGCATCGACCAGCAGCAGATCGCCATTCGCCGACAGCAGCTTCGCCGACAACGTCTCGCCCGCGTTCAACGCCGCCATCAATTCCGGCAACGGTTCGTCCCGCAGATTGCGCGACACGAAGAACGTCACCGACTCCGGCGGCTTTACCCGGCCATTCACCGGCTCCTTCTTCACCGGCATTGCACCAGCTTCCGCTTCATACAGAAGCCCCGCCTTGCCCCTGATCTCCAGCTTCGCTTCATCCAGCGGCGTCGTCATCGTGATGTAGGGCGAGATGAACTGCAGCCCGTAAGCCTCCGGCGTTGCTCCGCCCGGCGTGCGGTATTCAATCGCGAGCGTCGCGCGTTTCGCCTTCGACCCGTTGAACGTGTCCGGCAGCTCGTCGATCGTCAGCGGACGCCCCGCCGGCCCGCCAGCTCCCCGCGTGCCATAAGCGCTGAGCGTGAGCGCCGCGCCATAATCCGCGCCGCCTTCCTTCACCACATCCTTCGTCTCGGCAAACCACGCGGCGGAGCCGGACACACCGGAAGCCTGCCCCGCGCCCTGCCCGTAATCTGTCGTCGGATCACACGCCGGCGAGCGCAGGCAATGCTGACGCATGAAGGCTTGCGCAAGCACCGGGTTCTCGGCTTTCTCGACAACTTTCACGGAGTCTGAAATCGCCGGCATCTCCGGCTCGCAAGCCGCCAGAGCCGAAGCAGCGAGGGCAAACACAGCAAGACCGATCAGAGTGCGCATGGCGTAACCCTACACCACAACCTTCCGCGCGTCGTAGCTGTAAATCCAGTCCTGCCGCGACCGGATGAAGGCCGGGAACAGCAGGTCCGCCACCTTCATCGGCCCATAGGTCGCCGCCTGTGTCCACGCATTCGAGCGATGGAACACGCCCATGTTCGAGCGCGCACTGTTCAACACGCGCGACGTCCGGGGTTTGCGCAGTTTTTCGTATTTCAGCAGCGAACCGGGCGATACGCCCTCCGCCTGCAGACACTTCGCCAGCACGATCGCGTCTTCAATCGCCATCGCCGCGCCCTGCGCCTGGAAGGGCGGCATGGCGTGGCACGCATCGCCCAGCAAGGTCACGCGATCGTCCGACCAGCGCGGCAGCGGATCACGATCGAACAGCGCCCACACATGTGCGCCATCAGCCGCCGCAATGATATCCGGGATCGGCGGCGCCCATCCGCCGAACTCCGCCGCCAGCTCGGTCAGGTCGCCCGGCTGCGTCCAGCTCTCCTCGCGCCAGCGCTTCGTCTCGACCACGCCGACAAAATTGATCAGCTCGCCGCGCCGCACGCGATACGTCACCGCATGCTTGCCCGGCCCCGCCCACACGATCGCCGAATGCGGAAGATCCGGCGCAACATCGGCCGGCACAGTCAGCCGCCACGCCACTGCGCCAGTGTAGCGCGCCTGATCCTCGCCCAGCATCTGCTTGCGTACGGTCGAGCGAGATCCGTCCGCACCGACAAGCAGATCGGCGGAAACAATCGTCCCGTTGTCGAGCCCAACGCGCAGGCCCGTATCCTCGCGCACGTAAGCCGACACGCGCGCATTCAACCGCAGTTGCACGCGCGCAAATTCCGCCGCGCGTTTGAGAATTTCGATCAGGTCTGCGCGATGCACATGGATGTAGGGCGCCTCGTAACGCTTGCGCGCATCCTTCGCGATCGGAATGGAGAACACCTTCTCCCCTGTCTTGCCGATACGCATCTCGAGCATCAGGGGCTGTGAGGCAACCGCGAGCACAGCCTCAAGCACGCCCAGCCCGGCAAGACCCTTCACCGCGTTGGGCGAAAGCTGGATGCCAGCGCCCACCTCGGTCAACGCGGGCGCGCGTTCAATGACCTCGACCTCGAACCCCACCTTGGTGAGTGCGATGGCGGCGCAAAGCCCCCCGATCCCTGCTCCGGCGACGACAACTTTCATGCAACGCGAAATAGACCTCAAGCCGCCCGGCGTCACGCGCCAACTGAATGCTTGTTCCCCTGCGATCCCGCGCCGGAGTGTCGCCATGCGTGGGTGACAAAGTGTGCCTGAGTGACAAAATATGACAAAGCGGCGGACCCATCGGGTCCGCCGTTTCGCCAGAACAGCCTCAGTAGAACAGGCTCAGGCCTTGAAGAACGCCAGCAGGTCGGCGTTGATGATATCGGAATGAGTTGTCGCCATCCCGTGCGGCAGGCCCTTGTAGACTTTCAGCTCGCCTTTTTTCAGCAGCTTGATGCCGATCAGGGCCGAGTCGGCGATGGGAACAATCTGGTCGTCGTCGCCGTGCATCAGCAGCACCGGCACATCGATGGCTTTCAGATCGTCCGTGAAGTCCGTCTCGGAAAATGCCTTGATGCAATCATAGTGCGCCTTGGCGCCGCCCTGCATGCCTTGCCGCCACCAGTTGTCGATAACGCCCTCGCTGGGTTTCGCGCCTTCGCGATTGTAGCCGTAGAAAGGACCCGTCGGGATATCGCGATAGAACTGCGCGCGATTGGCGACGAGCGCGGCGCGGAAGCCGTCGAACACCTCGATCGGCAGGCCGCCGGGATTCTTGTCGGACTTGACCATGATCGGCGGCACCGCCCCGATCAGCACGGCCTTGGCGACCCGGCCCGGCTTGGCGCGGGCGACGTAGTGCGCAACCTCGCCTCCCCCGGTCGAGTGACCGACGTGGATCGCGTTCTTGAGATCCAGCTTCTCGGCAAGCTCAGCAACGTCGGCGGCGTAGGTATCCATCTCGTTGCCCGTGTCGGTCTGGCTTGAGCGGCCATGCCCGCGGCGATCATGGGCGATCACGCGATAGCCAAGACCGAGGAAGTGCAGCAGCTGATTGTCCCAGTCGTCTGCGCTCAACGGCCAGCCATGGTGGAACACGACCGGCTGGGCGGTCTTCGGACCCCAGTCCTTGTAAAAGATTTCCGTGCCGTCGCGGGTGGTGATCGTGCTCATATCCTGGCTCCTGGCTGCATCTCTGTGCGACTTGATCGCCGCTGATGTAGACGGGATAGGCCATGCCGCGCATGCTTGGACGTGTCACAACCGACAATCATGGGGCCAAAACTGACAAAGGCGCAGAAGACCCGGCTGGCCGCGGAAATCGGGCTGCTGATCTATCCCGATTGCCAGCTCGCGGCGGTGTACGGGCTGACGGACCTCTTCCGCATAGCAGGCGACATGGGAGAGACCGCTGGCGGCGCGTCGGCGCCGCGCATCCGGGTGACGCACTGGAAGCCATCAGGCGCTTCGGCGGAGTGCGTATGGGATAGCCATCCCGAAGCAGGCGCCCCCGCGCCGGGCCACCTTATCGCACCCCCCAGCCTCATCATGCCGGACCGGATGCAGCCCGGTGGAAACTTCGCAGGCTGGGTTCGCAAGCGCCACGACGCGGGCGCCGTGGTCTGTTCGGTCTGCGCAGGCGCCTTTCTTCTCGGCGAGGCCGGCCTGCTCGAAGGTCGCGAAGCAACCACGCACTGGGCCTTCGCCGATGCGCTTGGCCAGAAGTATCCCGCCGCGAAGGTGGATACCGATCGCATGATCATCGACGGCGGCGATATCATCACCGCCGGCGGCATCCTGGCGTGGGCGGATCTGGGCCTGACCCTGGTGGAGCGCATGCTGGGGCCGAGCATCATGCTGGCCACCGCGCGCTTCCTGCTGACCGATCCGCCCCGGCGCGAGCAAAGACCGTACAGCCATTTCACGCCCCGCCATGACCATGGCGACGCGGCGATCCTCAAGGTGCAGCACTGGTTGCAATCGACGGGCGCCAGGGAGCACGACGTTCAGGCGCTGGCGCAGCGGGCGGGACTGGAGGAGCGGACTTTCCTGCGCCGCTTCCAGAAGGCGACCGGCTTCCGGCCGACCGAGTACGCCCAGCAGATCCGCGTGCTGAAGGCCCGCGAGGCGCTGGAGCTGACGCGCCGGCCTGTTGAACAGATTGCCTGGGAAGTCGGCTATGGCGACGTATCCGCCTTCCGCAAGCTGTTCCACCGCTTCACGGGGCTCGCGCCCGCCGACTATCGCAAGCGCTTCGGCGTGGCGGGCTAACGCGATGACGACAAGCAAAACCCAAACGGCCGCGCCCCGCCGGATGGCGAGGCGCTGACCGTCTGTATTGACTGGGTACCTTGGAGCGGGCGAGGCGATTCGAACGCCCGACCCCGACCTTGGCAATACCCGATCCGTTAGGTTGTCTAAAGTCGGAAGCGTGTCGATGAATTCGACAATTCGCTTTGTAG
>DAINAT010000109.1:0-12603 GCA_036733305.1 Hyphomonadaceae bacterium | reverse complement strand
TCATCCAGGACAAGTGCGTGACCTGCCACCAGAAGGGCGGCATCGCTCCCTTCGCCATGGACAGCTATGACGTCGTGAAGACGATGGCGCCGATGATCCGCGAGTCGGTTCGCGCTTCGCGTATGCCTCCCTACTTCCCCGATCCGCATATCGGTCACTTCCAGAACGACCAGGGCATGACCGCCTCGCAGAAGAAGACGCTGATCCATTGGATCGAAGGCGGCGCTCCGCGCGGTACGGGCGAAGACTTCCTGAAAACCAACGCTGGCGAAGCTCCGGAATGGCCCGCCTACCTCGGCAAGCCGGACGTGATCGTTGATCTGCCGGCCTACAACGTGCCGGCCACGGGCATCGTCGAGTACCAGAACCAGAAGGTCGACAACCCCTTCAAGGATGACACCTGGCTGCGCGCGATTTCGGTGAAACCGGGCGACCGCACGGTTCTGCACCATGTCGTGTCGAACCACGTGCCTGATCCGAAACTCCCGAAAGCGAAAATCCCGGGCGGATCGGTCGGCTCGTACACGCCGGGCGCTGAAGCCCAGGTCATCGCCAAGGACGCAGGCGCTCCGGTGCCGGGCGGCGGCAAGCTGAACTTCCAGATGCACTACACGACGACGGGCAAGGCTTCGACGGACAAGACACAAGTTGGCTTCTACACGCTGAAAGCGCCGCCGAAATTCATCAAGCGCTCGACCGTCATCTTCGACTTCGGTCTGCAGATCCCGGCCGGCGAAGGCCGTCACAAGGAAGTGGCCTACATCACGGTTCCGGCCGACATGTATGTCTACACGCTGTACCCGCACGCTCACTACCGCGGCTACCACGTCGAGCTGATGTCGAAGGCTGCTGACGGCAAGGAAGAGATGATGCTCTCGCTGCCGAAGTACGACTTCAACTGGCAGCGCGATTACGATCCGATCGAGCCGATCCTCATCAAGAAAGGCACGAAGCTGATCGCGACTTGGGTGTTCGATAACTCGACGAACAACAAGAAGCTCAACGCCTCGAACAAGGACTCGGAAGGTTCGCCGATCGCCTCCTACAACGATGTCGTCCGCACGGGCGAGCAGTCGCACCAGGAGATGATGTACTTCCGCATCAACTACCGTTGGGCTGACGAGACCGTCGACAACGTCCGCAGCGACCTGCAGCAACAGCTGATGGGGTCGGCCGCGTTCGGCATGATCGACGACAACTATGACGGCCTCATCCAGGAGAGCGAACTGAAGGGCATGATGGCTTCGCTGAAGCCGCGCTTCAAAGCGCTCGACACCGACAACTCGGGCGCGCTCGACCCGGCTGAGTTGAAGGCTTCCGGCTTCAAGCTGGGCATCCCGGACGACGCGCAGATCGATCTCTAACGATCGACTGAAGGTTACAGACACGAAAGGCCGGAGCATCGCTCCGGCCTTTTTCTTTTGCGCTCTACGAACCAGCGCTCGCGCGATTGCTCATAACGCGCAGAAGCAACAACGCTCACTCGATTACAATCAAGCAAGAACACAGCGACGCTCGACGGTGTTTCTTTCACGCGAGTCATAAACCCGCTCGTTCCTGCGCCACCGAGGCGCGCGCGACGACGCTTTCGTTGTCGCGCCGATTAAATCTCAGAAAGACAACGTGGTTTTCTGCAATCGCTTAAGGCGCACGTCTCAAACCACACTAAATAGCCGTGAGATCAGCTGCTCAACACGACAAGAGGCAGCGACGGGAGAAACACCTGAAAGGCAGCGAAGGCTGCGTGAGCCGGGAATCCGCTCGGCTGCGCGCAAGAGGTTTCGTCAATGTTTGGGTCGAGGGCCATCTCCCTCTCGTGTGGAATTGTAGCTTTGCTGGCGTCAGGCCTCGCCGCATCGCCCGCGCTTGCGCAGCCCGCAGCCCAGTCTGTCGCGGCGTCGATGAAAGCCGCGAAATCGATCCACCACGCTGACAGTATTTTCGCCGACGTCTCGCGCCGTGCCGCTGAACTCGCCGGCAAGCCGTATGTCGCGCCGGACAAGACCCTGCCCGCGCCTTTCGCGAAGCTGAACTATGACGGCTATCGCAAGCTGCGCCCGCGTCCGGAATCGGCGATCTGGGGCAAAGTCGGCAATCCCTTCGCCGTCCTGTCGCTGCCGCGCGGTTTCTTCTACGACGAGACCGTCGGCATCAACTTCATCGGTCACGACGGCTCGCGCCGCCAGCACCCGACTGCTGGCGCTGTCGACTTCGTGGACTATCCTTCGGCGACCGATGCTGACCGCATGGCGCTTGGCGCATCCGGCTGGCGCGCCATCTCGAAGCCGGGCATCGCGGGCGTGGGCTATGAGTTCGCGGTCTTCCAGGGCGGCACCTATTTCCGCTCGATCAGCGAAGGCCAAGTCTATGGCGTATCCGCCCGCGCGCTCGCAATCGGCACCGGCTCGTCGAAACCGGAAGAATTCCCGCGCTTCACCGAGTTCTGGGTGTTCGAGCCGGAAGCCAACGACGACACCCTCACCTTCGTGGCCCTGGTGGACTCGCCCAGCGTGGCCGCCGCTTACCGCTTCACACTGCGCCCGGGCGTCGACGCCACCATCGACGTGGCCGGCGACATCCACCCGCGCACCGACATCACCGAGGCGGGCCTCGCCCCGATGTCGAGCATGTACCTGCACGGCACGCTGAAGCCGCGCAACACCTCATCGAGCCAGAACGTGGATGTGCGCCCGCAGGTTCATGACAGCGACGGCCTGGCCATTCAGACCAAGGCTGGCGAACGCGTCTGGCGTCCGCTGGCCAACCCGCGTCACCTGCAGATGTCGTCCTTCGACAGCCCGCTGGCCGGCTTCGGCATGGAACAGCGCAACCGTATCCCGGCTGCCTACGCAGACGACGAAGCCAAATATGTGATCCGCCCGAGCATCTGGATCGAGCCGCAGGGCGATTGGGGTCCGGGCGCAGTCTATCTGCTCGAAAACCCGACAGCCGACGAGTACGCCGACAACGTTGCCGCCTTCTGGCGCCCGGCCCAGCCCTGGCGCACCGGCTCGACGCAGAAAATCGCCTACCGCGTCCACTGGCAGCGGGATGCGCCGGTGAACACGGCCAAGGTCGTCGAAAGCCGCATCATGACGGCGCCCGGCGACGCGAGCCTTCAGAACATCGCCATCAACTTCGCGGGCGATGCCGCCTTCGCCGCCAAGCCCCTGACGCCGGACGTCTGGGCCAATGGCGGCACGATCTCGAATATCCAGATCGCCCCCATCTCGGGCGGTCACCGTCTTTCCTTCGACCTCGCCCCCGGCTCTTCGCCGGTGGTCGAGCTACACGCCGCACTCGCCGACTCAACCTCACAACAAACAGAAACGTGGTTGTACAGATGGACGCCAGAGTAAGACTCGACGGCCCCACGCTGGTCGCTCGCCTTGCCAAGCCGGAGACGCCCCCGGAAGCGCCGCTGCTGATGCCTCAGCAGCCGGTTTCGGACAAACGCGTCCGCGTTCGCGGAGAGACGGATGGCCGCTGGCGCCTCGGCGTGATGCTGGTTGCAGCGCTTGGCATCACCGGGCTGGCCACAACGCATGCCTGGAGCATGATGAACCAGGATGGCGTCTCGTTGCTCGAGTGGGTGGGTCTTGCCCTGCTGGCCGCCAACCTCGCCTGGATCTCGCTGGCATGCGCGACCGCCGTCGCCGGCGCCGCCATTCTGATGACGCGCGAGCCGAATGCCCGCCGTCCCGCGCTCGCACCGCTCGACACGAACTCGCTGACCGCGATCGTCTTCCCGATCCGCAACGAGGACACGTCGCGCGTTACCGCTGGCGCGCAGGCGATCCACGACCAGCTGATGTCGGCTGGCGCCGCCAACTCGTTCGAGTTCTTCTTCCTCAGCGATACGACCGACCCGGACCTCGCCCGCGATGAAGAGAACGCCATCGATCGCTTCCGCACGGCGCGTCCGCACGCCACGATCTTCTATCGCCGCCGCACGCTCAATCATGGCCGCAAGGCCGGCAACGTGTCGGAATTCGTGCGCCGCTGGGGCGGCCGCTACGAGTACATGGCCGTGTTCGACGCCGACAGTCTGATGACGTCCGATGCGCTGATCGAGCTCGTGCAGCGCATGGATGCGCAGCCGGGCACCGCGCTGATCCAGACCGTTCCTTCGCTCGTGAACGCGCAAACCATGATGGCGCGCTCGCAGCAGTTCGCCATGCGCGCGTATGGCCAGATCTTCGGCACCGGCCTCGCCTGGTGGTCGGGCGGCGCCGGCAACTTCTGGGGCCATAACGCCATCGTCCGCGTCTCGGCCTTCGCTGCTCACGCCGGCCTGCCTGACCTTCCGGGCAAAGGTCCGCTTGGCGGCCATATCCTCAGCCATGACTTCGTCGAAGCCGCCCTGCTCCGCCGCGCCGGCTGGCGCGTCGAGATCGCGCCTGAAATCGAAGGCAGCTACGAAGAATCCCCCCCGA
Source organism: Hyphomonadaceae bacterium (assembly GCA_036733305.1). GTDB lineage: Bacteria > Pseudomonadota > Alphaproteobacteria > Caulobacterales > Hyphomonadaceae > UBA7672. The sequence continues at coordinate 8,167 of DAINAT010000109.1, read as the reverse complement.
CGCTCGACGATCTGGTCGCGCGTGACCGCCGCTGGGCGCAGGGCAACCTGCAGCACCTCAAACTGCTCGGCGCACGCGGGTTCGATCCGGTCAGCCGCGCTCACATCCTGTCGGGCGTGATGGGTTATGCCTCTGCGCTTCTGTGGTTCTCGCTGATCCTCGTCAGCGCGACGCTTGCCATCCTGATGCCGCCCGCAGCAGCAAACAACGTGGGCGGAACGGACTTCTCGCTCCTGCTGCTCACCGCGCTGATCGTGCTCTCGCCTAAGTGGTTGGCGCTGATTCTGTGGGCGTTCGGCCGCCTGCCGGGCTGGAACCGCAAACCGGCCTTCCTTGTCGGCCTCCTCACTGAAGCCGCCATTTCGGCAGCGACTGCGCCGATCATGATGATCAGCCAGGCGCAAGCTGTGGTGATGCCCTTCCTCGGCCGCGACTGCGGCTGGCGTCCGCAGGCGCGTGTCGCCGTCGCCGGTGCATCGAATGGCAACCGCTTCATGCCGCAGATGATCGCGGGCGCCGTCCTGATCGCCACCATGCTGGTCAACGCTGGCTTTGCCGTGTGGGCCCTGCCGGTCACAGTCAGCCTGTTGCTGGCCGCGCCGATCGCCTCGGGCCTCTCCTTCGCACCGAACCGCCGTAGCTGGCTGTGGCGCGCGATGGCGACGCCGGAAGATCTGCGTACGCCTGCCGTCGTCAGCGCCGCACAGCGCAACGCCAGCCGTATCAACTGGCAGCTGACGGTCGAACAGCAACGCGCGGTTATCCCCGCATCGGCTGTCGCCGCGGCCCTGGCTGCTACGAAAATGGGAAACACGAACGAGGCCCGGATTTAGAACCGGAGGGCTCTAGAGGCTGGTGGGCGGTACAGGGATCGAACCTGTGACCCCTACCATGTCAAGGTAGTGCTCTACCGCTGAGCTAACCGCCCGAACCAGCCTTTAGACCTACGCCCTGTCGGGCGAGGGGCGTGTAATGCCCCCTAGGGCCCTTGGCGTCAATGCTGTGAATCGCAAGGAAACGGGGCGGCGAAACAGCGCCCCCTCCGTGTGGCTAGGCCGCCATTACCCGTTCAACCTCATCCACCAGTTCGCGTAGATGGAAGGGTTTGGAGAGAACCTTGGCGCCAGCCGGGGTCGGCCCGCCGGCTGACAGGGCGACGCCCGCAAAGCCGGTGATGAAAACAATCTTCATGGCCGGATCGAGCTCGGCCCCGCGTCGGGCCAGCTCGATGCCGTCCAGACCCGGCATGACAATGTCAGTCAGCAGCAGGTCGAACACTTCGCGTTCGAGCGCCTTGAGAGCCGTGCGGCCCTCATCAAAATCCTTCACCGTGTGACCGGCGCGCTTGAGCGCGTTCACCAGGAAGCCGCGAAGGCTATCGTCGTCCTCCGCCAGGAGAATCTTGGCCATAACCATCCTCGACCTTCGACCAGCAGATGAATCGTACGATTTGTGATGCGTCGTGGTAAAGCAGGTATGAACGACGGCTTGACCCTGACGCAGCGTCCTAAAATATGGGCGAAATGTTTCCCGGGCTGATGATCTTCTCCGATCCGGCGTCCTCCGACCCGAATTCCCGTTCCCCAGATGCGGAACGGACCGGATTCTCCTTTTCAATCGACGAGCCGGTTTCGATCGTTTCGCCTGCGGTTTTTGCCTCGCCGCACTCGGGACGCCTTTATCCAAAAGGGTTTCTCGAAACCTGCGCCGCTTCGACGCTGGACCTGCGCCGGATCGAGGATGCCTATGTCGATCGTCTGCTGACGGATGTTCACCAATCAGGCTCGCCTGTGATCTGCGGACTGGTGGCGCGCGGCTTTGTCGATCTCAACCGTGCGGAATCCGAAATGGACCCGCACATGTTCGAGGACCCCTCCCCGTCCTGGTATTCCCAACGCTCGCCACGCGTGGACGCCGGGCTCGGCTGCATTCCCCGGGTCGCGCACAACGGCACCCCGATCTATCGCCGCAAGCTCCGTCGCGAGGAAGCCGACCGGCGGATGGATCAGGTCTACAGGCCCTATCACCGCGCCCTGGAAGCCCTCCTGAAGCGGGCGCAGGCCATGTTTGGCCAGGGCTGGCTGATCGATTGCCACTCCATGCCGACCGAAGCGGATACAGCGCGTGCGCCCGACATCGTTATCGGAGACCGTTTTGGGGCATCGTGCGGCCATGGCCTGTCGGACTTCGTGGAAAGCCTGTTCCGCGAACGCGGCTACACGACCGCCCGCAACACCCCCTACGCCGGAGGTTACGCTACGTTATCTCACGGCCAGCCGTCGCTCGGCCGGCATGCTTTGCAGATCGAAATCCGCCGCCGACTCTATCTGGATGAGGCGAATGTCGAGCCGCACGAGGGCTTCCTGACGCTGCGTCGCCACATGAGCGAGATCGCACACGAAATCTGCGCCTATACCCGTGCCGAAGTCGGACTAAATGCTGAAAATACAAAGAAGAAGGCCGCGCTGGATGCCAGCGCGGCCAAAGGTTTAGGGAGGAAACGCCCATAAGGGCAGCGGCTCCGAAGAGCCACGAGCTGAATTTACGCTGCAGTGCGAAAAGCTCAACCCCGAATCCCGTTCCTGCGTCGAATTTGCGCAGTTTCCGAGGAAAAAGCATATACTGGCGAGTTCTAAGGCAGAGGCGCCCCGTAATTAAACAGTCACATTCTGCTGCGTTGCACAAAGTTCACGCCCAACGTGTGGCAAGCGCCTTGCTCTCTCCCGGATGACGGTTCCGGATTGGTACGGGCCGGCGTAGTGGGAGTATGCGTAATGGCCACTGATGTGGATATTTATGTCGGCAAACGGCTTCGTCGCCGCCGCCGCCTGTTGGGCCTGACCCAGCAAGACCTGGCTGGTCAGGTTGGAGTTCGGTTCCAGCAGATCCAGAAATACGAGTGCGGCGCCAACCGCATCACGGCGAGCCGGCTGTTCAGCCTCGGCACCGCCCTGAACGTGAACATCAACTACTTCTTCGACGGCCTTGCGCCGGACGGCAAACAGGCTCCGGCCAACGACCAGGCTGACCGTCTGTCGGGTGACATTCTCTCGCAGAAAGAAACCCTGGAACTCGTGCGGGCTTACTACCGCCTCGGCGAGCGTCCGCGTCGTCGCCTGCTCGACCTTGCCAAAGCCCTTGAAGGCGATGGCTCGGAATCGGTTGCCTCGTAAGTTGTAGCCCCCCTACGCCAAGCGCCCGGCCAGGAGACAAACTCCGACCGGGCGATAGGCGTGACCCCAAGGCCGTGACGCAGGACTTTGTCTTGCGGAAACAGGGCTTGAGGGGCAAAGGTCCGATCCATGCCGGACCCCGCCCTCGCCCGCTCTCTCCTGCCGCTGGCCGCCCGTCTTGCTGACGCTGCGCGCGAAGCGATTCTTCCGATTTTCCGCTCGGCCGAGGCCAGCAATCCTACAAACAAGGACGCCAACGGCTTTGATCCGGTGACGGAAGCCGATCGCGCATCCGAGCGCGTGATGCGCGAGATCATTTCCGCTGAGCGCCCGGACGACGCCATCGAGGGCGAAGAGTACGGCTCAACGCCCGGAACGTCCGGCCTCACCTGGTATCTCGATCCCATCGACGGCACCCGCGCGTTTGTCGCCGGCCTGCCAAGCTGGTGCGTGCTCATCGGCCTCGTTCAGGAAGCTCGCCCGATCCTCGGCGTTATCGACCAGCCCTGGCTGGACGAACGCTATGTCGGCGTGGGCGATGAAGCCTGGATGGACGCGCGCGGACAGCGCACGAAGCTCAAGACGCGGGATTGCCCGCAGCTGACGCAGGCTGTGCTGTCAACCACCGACCCCTTCATCCTGACGCCGCCCGAGCGCGGAGCGTTCGAGCATATCCGCGCAACCGCGCGCCTCACCCGCTATGGACTCGACGCCTATGCCTATGCGCGTCTGGCGGCGGGCACGATCGATATGGTCGCCGAGAGCGGGCTCAAGGCGCATGACGTTGCCGCCCTCTTCCCCGTGATCGAAGGCGCCGGCGGCGTCGTGACAGACTGGCGCGGCAACCCGGCCCAGCTCGGCGGGCAGATCGTGGCAGCTTCCAATCGCAAGATCCTCGACGAGGCGCTAATCTCACTGAGGCGCTCTGCCCTCTAGCTCCAGCCACAGGACAGCCATGACCCCGGTTCTTCTCAATGCCGCCCGCACCTTCGCCATGGTGTCGTTCGCCGATGGCCGTCTATCGCCGATCGAAGCCCAGCACTTCGCTGGCTTCGCCCACAAGGAGCCAGCGCTCAACCACTCCGGCCACGCTGAAATCGCTGACGCGTGGGAACAGGCTGCGCGTGAGGTTCATGCCGCCCAGAGCTTTGGCACGGCGCTGGTGACCATCCGCACAGAGATCACCGAACCGGCCGACAAAGCCCTGATGATGCGAGTCGCGCAGGCGGCGCTGCTGGCCGACGGCAAGCTGGAGCCGCAGGAAAACCAGGCGATCTTCTCGCTGGCTGAAGCGCTGGGGCTCGACCCCGCCAACTACTGATACAAAAGTCTTCGTTCCGGTCGGGAACGAATTGCTGGCCCGGCGTGTTCTCTCTCCGGTTTGCCTGTGATGCATGAGGCCGTGCGCCTGATGCCCGCAGGGAGAAAGGCCGGGGAGTTCACATGAGACCGCGAGCAGGCACTCTGCCCGTTACGTTGGAGCCGCGGCTGGTTGTCGAGGTTCTGAGCCTCGCACGCCAGCACGATGAAATGCTCAAGGAAGCCCGGCAGGATCTGTTCCGCGCAGAAACCAAGCTGCGCGTCGAACGCCGCTGGAAATGGCCGATCCGTCTGGGCTGCGTGGCGCTGGGCGTCGCCACCGTCTTCGCTTTCCAGAACGAAACCCTGATGGCGGCGACGACTGATTTCTTCCGCTCGCTCGGCACGACGATCACCAGCGCGGGCTATACCAGCCTGATCGGACTGGTCGTGTCCGGCGTGGTTCTGTATGCGGCGTACTGGCTGATCCGCCGTGCCATGCAGGGCCCGACGCCGGAGCAGACGGCGCGCAAGCTGATGGAACAGTTCGCGGAGAAAGACGGTGTGGCGGCCTATGTCTTCGCTGGAGAAGACACCGTTGAAGACGAAGCCGCTTCAATCGGCGCACTGACACGGCCTGAGAACACGACCTTCCGCCAGCGCCGCCTGACACAATCGAACCGCACGCTGTCGTCGTCGCTGACACGCCTGCTCAACCGGACGGGCGCTGAAGAGCAATCGTCGCTGCTGCACTAGGCAGCTTTGGTCTGAGTTAGACGTTCGCGCGCTTGCACATCTCTTCGAACGCTTTCCAGAACTGGGCGCGACGTTCGTCGGTTTCCATCAGGATTTCGTGGCCGGCGCCCTGCACGTTGATGATCTTCGCGGACTTGAGGCGATGGCCGAGTTTTCGCTGGGCTGACTTCTTCACGATCGTATCTTCTGACGCGATGGCGACCAGGATCGGCACGTCTTTCAACGGCGCGGCGGCGTTGGGCACGAAGAGTTCGCGGAAAACATTCAGTGACGCGACCACCCACGCGATCGTTGGTTCGCCAAGCGCGAGCCTGGGCTCGGCTTCGACCAGTCGGCGGAAGAGGCGCCAGCGCGGTTCGTAGTGCGTGAGCTGGTTGTTCTCGAATGTCTCGTCCGGCTGAGGCGGGCGCGCCTGCATCGCGCCGGCGCCGAGGAACCGCATGGCGCGACCATACCAGCGCTGGAAGAACCAGATCGGGATACCCCACATCGGCGCAGAGAAAGCAGCAGCGGCAACCGTGAGCTTGCGATCGATCAGCGCTTTCATCGCGATCGCGCCGCCCATCGAGTGAGCGACGACGACCCATGTCTTCGGTGCGCGGCGTTCGATCTTCGCGAGGCCGCGCATCAGCGCGTCAACATACCAGTCAAAACTCTTGATGTGGCCGGCGAGAGGATTTTTCAGTGGGCGTTGTGAGAGGCCCTGGCCGGGCCAGTCAAAGATCACGACAGCGAAGCCGCGATCCTGGAGATCGCGTGCGACCTCGAAATATTTTTCAACGAATTCGGAGCGACCCGGACAGACGATGGCGAGACCACGTGTCTTGACGCCATTGTCCTTCGGCTCGGGCGCATAGAGCAATCGCAGGCGTTGGCCGCCCCTGCCCTCGTACCAGATGACTTCCGCGCCTTGCGGCGGCGGATTGTCCGGCAGGAGGACAAGGTCGGCCTGACTCTGAGAGCCATCGCCCATCGGCTTACTTGATCTTCGAGAACAGCGACTGGAGTTTCATCGCCACGCCCATGTCGCCGGCGACTTTCAGCTTGCCCTGCATGAAGGCCATCGTCGGGTCGAGCGCGCCCTGGGCAAGCTTGATGAAGTCGTCGAAGCCGACCGTGACGGTGGCGTCGGCCGGGCCGTCTTCGTTCGTGGCCTTGCCGGCCACGCCGTCGATCAGAAGCTTGCCGATCGAACCGAAGTCGAACTTGACCTTCTTGTCGAAGCCCGTGCCTCCGGCGAGGGCGGCCTGCACTTTTGCGGTGACGTCGTTGAGATCCATGGTGGGCTCCTTGGGAGAAAAGTTGACCCTTTCTCGCGCGTTGCGGGCTCGGGTGCAACCTTGGCCCGTCAGCTTGATCGTTCGGGGCAAATGCCCCTCGCAGAGATATGGCCAACCGGCTAGGGTTTCTCAGGCGGGAGGCCTCATGAACTGGAAAAGCCATATCGAAGAACTGCGCGCGCGCGAGCGGCTGGCCGAGGAGATGGGCGGCGCGGAACGCGTTGAGCGGCAGCGATCGCAGGGCAAGTTGACGGTGCGTGAGCGGGTGGCGTTCCTGGCCGATCCGGGAAGCTTCCACGAGGTCGGCAAGATCTCGGGCAAGGCCGGCTATGGGCCGGATGATCAGATCGCGGAGTTCCTGCCGGCGACCATGGTGTTCGGGCGGGCGACGCTGGATGGCCGGCCGGCTGTGATTCTGGGCGATGATTTCACGGTGCGCGGCGGCGCTTCGGATGCATCGATCGCGGGCAAGATGCTGATGGCCGAGCAGATGGCCAATGAATACGGCATGCCGATCGTTCGCATGATCGACGGCACGGGTGGCGGCGGTTCCGTGAAGTCGATGGAACAGAACCCGCGCACCTACATTCCGACCACGCCGGCGTGGGAGTGGCTGGTGGCGAACATGCAGCGGGCTCCCGTTGTTTCGCTGGCGCTTGGGCCTTGTGCTGGGCTTGGAGCCGGGCGTGTGGCGGCGAGCCATTTCTCGGTGATGGTGAAGGGACTGTCGCAAGTTTTCGTCGCGGGTCCGCCGGTTGCGAAGGCGATTGGCGAGAACGTGGACAAGGAGGGACTGGGCGGCTGGGAGATCAACGGACGGAACGGCGTTGTCGATAACGTCGTGAACTCGGAGCACGAGGCGTTCGCGCAAGCACGGCGGTTCCTGTCCTACCTGCCCGCGAACTCGGATGAGCTGCCGCCGATTATCAAGAGCGATGATGATCCGAAGCGGAAGGAGCAGTTCCTGCTCGATATCGTGCCGAAGGATGGCAAGACGCCTTACATGCCGCGGAAGATCATCGAGGCGGTTTGCGACAAGGGCCAAGACGGAAAGACCAGCTTCTTCGAGATCGGCGCGCTGTGGGGGCGGCAGGTTGTGACGGGGCTTGCCCGCATCGATGGGCATCCGGTGGCGATCCTTGCGGGCGATCCGTTCTTCCTTGATGGCGCGTGGACGGCGGATGCGTGCGAGAAAGTCGTGAGGCATCTTGATCTGGCGGATACGTTCCACCTGCCGGTCATTCACTTCGTTGACTGCCCCGGTTTTGCGGTGGGCGCGAAGCACGAGAAATCGGGGGTGACGCGCAAGGGCGTGCGCGCGATGGCGGCGGTCTATCAGATGCAGACGCCGATCCTGCCGGTCGTGATCCGCAAGGCTTATGGGCTGGCGGGCTCGGTGATGTTCAACCCGACGCGGACACGGTGGCGGTATTGCTGGCCGTCTGGTGATTGGGGATCTCTGCCGATGGCCGGGGGAATCGAGGCGGCTTACAAGCGGCAGCTCGAGGGCTCGGCCGATCCCGAGGCGGAGCTGAAAGAGCTCTATCGCAAGTTCGAGGCGATGCGGTCGCCGTTCAGAACTGCCGAGGCTTTCATTGCGGAAGAGATCATTGATCCGCGCGATACGCGCCCGCTGGTGGTGGACTTCGTGCACCATGC